>DASRSJ010000258.1:0-14822 GCA_035656555.1 Opitutaceae bacterium | reverse complement strand
TGGAACGTCGCCAAGGGCAAGCTGAAGCAGAAATACGCGAAGCTCACGGACAACGACCTTCGCTACGTTGACGGCAAAGAGGATGAACTCATCGGCCGCCTGCAGAAGGCGACGGGCGCCAAGCGCGAGGAGCTCGAGCGGTTCCTCAATGACGAGAACAACTATAGATAAACTTTTTCGGCCCGGATTTTCCGGAGCCGGCAATATACAAACATCGGAATTCCTATAACATCATGAACAAGCCTAACAACATCGCGAGGTTCGCCTCGCTCGCTGCACTCGCAGGTGTCCTCGCCATCGGCGGGCTATCCGGCGGCTGCGCCGCCACGCCAACCAAGGACAGCACCGGAGAGTATGTCGATGACGCGACCATCACCACGAAGGTTAAGAGCGCGCTCCTCGGCGACGAGGCCGTGAAATCATTCGAGATCAAGGTCGAGACCTTCAAAGGAGTCGTCCAGCTGAGCGGCTTCGTTGACACCGCCGACCAGAAGGCGGCTGCCGAGAAGGACGCCACCGCCGTCATGGGCGTGAAGGATGTTAAGGACAATCTGGCGGTCAAATAACCCGCATTAGGATCTCCGGCAGCATAAGCCGCCGGTCTGCCGCCGCACACTGGCCACTGGTCTGTGCGGCGGCTTGCTGTCCTGGGGGCGACGCCCGGCCCGTGCTTGCAGTCGGGCCCGGCTGGACCGATTAGTGGTTAGTCATGGACACATCCGAATCTATCCAGGCCCGGCTTCTTGCCCTTGGCGTGGCGATGTCGGACATAGACGAGAAGTTCGTGAGGGGCAGCGGACCCGGCGGCCAGAAAATCAACAAGACGTCTTCAACCGTCTGGCTTCGCCACCGCCCGACGGGAATCGAGGTGCGCTGCCAAGCCGAGAGGTCGCAATTCGCGAACAGGGAGAGGGCCTGGCTGGAGCTTTGCGAGCGCCTTGAGGCTAAGAGGGTCGGAGAGAAAGAATCGGCCCGGCAGCTGCTCGAGAAGGGCCGCAGGCAGAAAAGGCAGAAGAACCGCGGCCAGAAGGTTGCGATGATCTTGATGAAGAAACGCCGCGCCAAGCATAAGACCAACCGCGGCCGGGTTTCCGATGAATAGGCCTTAGGCCTTTGCCAACGCTTCCTTGAAGTGGCGGCGGCACATCGCGACGTACCGGTCATTTCCGCCGATCTCCACCTGGGCGCCCACCTTCACGGCGGAACCGTCGGGTCCGACCCTGAGGTTCATCGTGGCCTTGCGGCCGCAGTGACAGATCGTCTTTAGCTCAATGAGGTTGTCAGCCAGTGCCAAGAGCTCCGCGCTGCCGGGAAATAATTTCCCCTGAAAGTCGGTCCTTAGCCCGTAGCAGAGGACGGGAATGTGCAGAGTATCGGCGATGTCGCAGGCTTGCCTGACCTGCTCAGCGCTCAGAAACTGGGCCTCGTCCACGAGGACGCAGGCGACGGTCGCGCTGTCATGGGCCTCCTTTACCCTGTCAAAGAGGTTCTCGCCGGAATGGAGAGCCACGGCGTCCGAACCGAGGCCGATGCGGGACTCGATCCTTCCCTTGCCGGAGCGCGTGTCCATCGCGGGCGTAAAGAGGAGCGTGCGCATCCCTCTCTCGTGATAGTTGTAGCTCGATTGGAGCAGGACCGTGCTTTTTCCGGCGTTCATCGCCGAGTAATAAAAGTAGACCTTCGACATGAAATGCGGGCCGCGCTAGCGGCGCGGAAGCGAGCTGATGATGCTGTTGAGCTCGGCGAACTGCACGGGCTTGACGAGGTGGGCCACGAACCCGGCCTTCTGCGTCCTGGCGAGGTCGTCCTCAAGGCCATACCCGCTGAGGGCGATGCCGCGAAGCCCGTAGGTGTCCCTGAGCTTCTCCATGAGTTCCGTGCCAGAGCCGTCTGGCAGACCAAGGTCGGAGATGACCAGGTCAAACGTTTCGCGCGAGGCGGCGCTCAGGGCATCCGTCACGTTCCCTGCCGTCACCACCTCGTGGCCGCGCCTCTTCAGCAGGTGTCGAAGGCTTTGAAGGGTGTTTGCGTGGTCGTCGACAATTAGGAGGCGCAGGGGAGGGGGCTGCGCGGCTGCGGCTGGCGCGGCTGGCGTCGCGGCGGGCCCTCCGGCTGCGCCGGAAATCGCTGCGGCACCTGGGAGCTCGACAACAAAGGTTGAGCCCTTGTTGGTGCCATCGCTCTTCGCAGAAATGCGGCCCCCGTGGAGGTCGACAATCGCGCGCGCGATCGCGAGGCCAAGTCCGACGCCGCCAAACCGGTGCGTGCCCGAGTGCTCGCCCTGGTCGAATGGCTGGAATATCTGGTCGATGAATGCCGGCCCGAACCCGATTCCCGTGTCCGTTACCTCGATCCGCAGCCACTGGGAGCCGTCGGCATTTAGTTCATTGGCCGTCTTGATGGTGATTGTGCCGCCGGCCTCGGTGAACTTAACCGAATTGCGCAGGAGGTTCCAGATCACCTGCTGGAAGCGGGCCGGGTCGGCGTTGAGCCCGTAAAGCGCCGCCTTCAGGTCCCTCCTGACGGAAACCTGCTTCGAGGCCGCGTCCGAGCGGACTATCTCGATCGCAAGCCCAATGAGGGAGTGGGCGTCGCAAGGCTGGGCCCGGAGCTGGAGCTTGCCACGGGAGATCGTCGTGAGATCGAGGAGATCGTCAATCAGCCGTGCCTCGAGCGCGATGTTGCGCTCCATCATGCCGAGCTGCTCCCGGATGTCGGAGGAGAGGCGCGTGTCCTCCCTCATCTCGGAGACCGTCAGCAACACCGGCGTGAGCGGGGTGCGAAGCTCGTGGGAGAGTGCCGCCAGGAATTCGTCCTTCGCCCTGCTCGCCTTCTCGGCCGTGTCGCGGGCGCGCTTGAGCTCGTCGATATCGGTGTTGGTCCCGAACCACTTGACGATCGCTCCTGCCGTGTCGCGCATCGCGCGCGCCCGGGCGAGAAACCAGCGGTAGGTGCCCCTTCTTCCTAGGAGCCGGAATTCCACCTCATAAGGCTCTCCCGTGGAGAGAGAGTGTTTCCATGCGGAAGTCGCGCCAGAGAGGTCGTCGGCGTGGACGTACTGGGCCCAGGCGTGGCCCAGGATGTCCCTTTCGAGGTCACCTCCGAAATACTCCAAACAGCCTTGATTCGCATAATCGAGCTCCCCGGTGGGTGTCGCAGTCCATACCTGGATCGCAATGACCTCGGAGAGAAGCTGGAAGCGATTTGCAGACTCGGAGGCGGCAAGGGCCTGGGCCTCGGCGACGCGACCACGGGAAATGGCCACCCCCTCGGCGAGAGACCGCTGAATTGTCGCCCAGCAGCGCTCGACCACCTCGCCAACGAGACTCACGTCCTGCGCCGTCCAGGAGCGCGGTGTGGCGCTATGGACAGCCATCATCGCCCGCAGGGAGCTGTCCTTCATCAGGGGGTAGCACACCGTTGCCCTGATCCCGAGCGAGTTGAAGCCTGGAGCGCTCTCCGAGAACGCGAGGTCCGAGTTGACGTCGTTGATTACCAGTGTTCGCCCCGCCGTCAATTCCTGCTCAAGGTGCGACCCAAAGGCCGAGAGTTCGTAGGTCCCGGCGAGAGGTTGGCACTCGTGCGTGTAATCATCGAAAATCGTGAACTTTTTGCTGCTTTCAATCATCTCCGCGTAAGCGCAGCGCGACACGTTCAAATGCTCCCCAAGCATGCGCGTTGAGACGCTCATGATCTCGGAGGAGTCGACAAGCGTCCGCGTGGCCTCGGCCAGATCGTGGAGGAAGCGCAGGCGACGCTCGCTCTCACGAAGCACCCTGTCGGCCGAACGCTTCTCGCTGACGTCGCGGAACACGAGGATGACGCCGGGCTTCTGCTCGTTTTGACCCCGGATTGGCGCCGCCGAAATCTCGACCGGACGATCGGTGCCGTTGCGATTGCGAAGCTTCAGTCTGTCGACGGCCTTCACTATCCGGTTTTCCCTGAGTACCCGCTCCGAGGGATCGTCGCCGGGCGCGCCGGTGTCTTCGTTGAAAACCTGGAACACGGTCTTCAACTCGAGGCCAATGGCGTCCTCGTTTGACCAGCCCGTGAGCGAGGTCGCGATCGAATTGAGGAAGGAAATGTGGCCGTGGCTGTCGGCGGCGATCACCGCGTCTCCGATGGAGGCAAGGGTGACCTGAAGTTCGACGGCCCGCTTCTCGATGGCGTCGAGGCTCGCCCGGTAGGTGGTCTCAACGGTGCGGACGAGCCTTGTGATCCACAGGACAAGCATCGGCACTCCGACCAGGGCTGCGGCCCCCAGAATTATAAAGATGGTTACAAGCTCCCTCGCAAAATCCGCACTGCGCTCGGCGCGGAGCCGCTCTTCCTCATCGAGCAGCGCCTGTGCGATCGAGGTCGGCGACCCCGAGGAGGTGCGGGCCGCCGCGAGAAAGGCGAACTGGTCTGCAGGAAGCTGGCCGGCCTGCAGGCGCGCGATGCTTTCGTCGGAGTCCTTCGCCCATGCACGCTCGGAAACCTCGAGCCGCTTCGTGTTTGTGGTCTGCTGGGGGTCGTCGGCCACCAGCCGCTCCAGGGCGGCGAGGTGCGGCTTCACCTCGTCCTTCGCGTGGGTGTAGGTTTCGAGGCCACCTCGGTCGCTCGTGAGCCTGAAGCCGCGAAAGCCGGCCTGCATGGTCATGATCATCTTTTCGACGTTGTTGGCCTCGGTGAGAACCTGGTCGCTGTGGTCGACCCAGTGCGCCGACTGAAGTAGAAATGCGACCAAGCCCAGCAGCACCGTCATGGGTATACTCACCCAAAGCAGGAGTTTCTTGGTCGCTTGCCTCAGCAGCTTCCTGAAACCCTGGTCATCAAGTATGCTTGCGGGATGGCGAAATGGGGTACTCGGCGAGTAGGATGCCATCTGCCGGTTAGCGTAGGGAAAGGACCATGGTCGGGAAGCAAATTACCATTTGACCCTGTTTGACTTATCCGGTGCCGGGATGAAGATACCTTTGTCGGTCAACAGAAGGATTATCCTATGGAAACGTTTTATCCGTCTCGTCGACAGGATCTCGTCGTAGGCTCGCTGGTTTCGACCCTATTGATCAGCACGGTGTTCCTAGCGGGAGGCCACTCCCAGCTCACACATGGGTCGTTTATCCCGCCGGTGGTTCCTGGGTGCACCCTGACGCCGGTTCCTCCAGAGGAAGTAATACCCGTGGAGATTGAGGAAACGGCACGGGTGAAACTCCAGCCGGTTGCGGCGCCGGCGCTGCCACAGCTGCAGGACCTCCCGAGGCCTGTCACACCCACGGACATGACGCAGGTCGTCGAACCGCCGCATCCGCAGTCAAACATCAAGGACGTGTCCGTCATCACGAACCTCCCGTCGGGCGATCAGGCGGCAACAGTCTGGGAATACGATAATCTGGATACGCCGCCAGTCGCCCCCGCATTATTCTTCCTCGATGATTCAGGCGGGGATGAACGGGGAAGTGATCGTCGACTTCGTTGTGGATAACAATGGCGAGGTTAGGAACACGACCGCGGTGCGCTCGAGCAACAGGGCCTTCGAGGCATCGGCCGTCGAGGCCGTCTCGAAGTGGAAGTTCCGGGCCGGCAAGAAGGGCGGCCGATTTGTGTTCACCCACATGCAGGTGCCGATCGAGTTCAACATAAACAGGGAGTAGGCCGGGGATCTCGCCGTCCTTGGCCCGCCGCGGGCCAAGGATGTGCTCGTACTGTCGATTTCGGCAGGGCATGGTGCGTCCCGAATGCGACGTCAGCTCCTAGCCTGCAAGTCGATCGACCGCCTCATCGCGGATTCGGAAAATCCGAAGCACAAGCTGGCGAAGTCGCTGGGCCCCTGGAGCCTGACGGCTCTCGGGATAGGTGCCATCATCGGCTCCGGCATCTTTGTCCTAACTGGGACTGCCGCTGCCGGGGAGCACTTCGAGACGCCGTCTTTCCTCCATGCCCAGGTGATGGACCTCGTAATGAACCTGGTGCAGCACGGCAATCTCTCGGGGGCGCTCCTTCACGGGCGACCAGCCGCCGGTCCTGCCATCGCCCTGTCTTTTATCCTGGTCGCGGTAGCATGCAGTTTCGCGGGCCTCTGCTATGCCGAGCTGGCCTCGATGATCCCGATAGCCGGGAGCGCCTATACCTACTGCTACGCTACGCTCGGGGAGATCGTGGCCTGGATAATCGGATGGGACCTGATCCTTGAATACGCGGTAAGTAACGTCGCGGTCGCGGTCGGCTTTGGCGGTTACCTTAAGGCTCAGCTTTCCGCCTTCGGATGTGATATCCCCGACAAATGGTCGACCCCGGTCTGGGAGGCGGGACATCTCACGGGGGCCTATTTCGATGTGCCCGCATTCCTTGTGATCTTCATTCTCACGGTTCTCCTTGTGCGAGGCATGCGGGAGTCCGCCCGGGCCAACAACGCCATGGTTGCGGTCAAGATCCTGGCGATCGCCATCTTCCTCGTTGTGGGCGGAATGCTGGTGAAGCCGGCAAACTGGCATCCGTTCGCGCCAACGGGCTTTGCGGGCGTCCTTTCGGGAGGGGCGATTATCTTCTTCACCTACATCGGATTTGACGCTGTCTCGACGGCCGCGGAGGAGTCCGGGAATCCCCAGCGCGACATACCGATCGGCATCATCGCCTCTCTGGTCGTGTGCGCGGTCCTTTACGTGGGCGTGGCGCTGGTCCTTCTCGGGATGATGCGCTACACGGCGTTCGCCTCTGGCCCGGCCGCGGATGCGCCGGTTGCGTACGCCCTAAAGGCCCTCGGGGCCCACCCGTTCTTCCTGGCTGTGATCATCATCGGGGCGCTCACGGGAATGGTATCCTCGATCCTCGTATTCCAGTACGGCCAGGCTCGGATATGGTTCGCCATGTCGAGGGACCGCCTTCTTCCGGGTATCTTCTCGGCGGTGCACCCCCGCTTCAAAACCCCTCACTGGTCCACCTGGATCGCGGGAGCGGCCGTCGGCATACCTGCCGGCCTCTTTGACATCGGCGATGCGGCCGATCTCTCGAATATCGGCACCTTGTTCGCCTTCGCGCTGGTTTCGGTAGGGGTCATAGTGCTGCGCAAGCGCCAGCCCGACCGCCACAGGGCCTTCAAGGTGCCCTTTGTGCCGCTCTTTCCCATCATTTCCGTCATCCTCTGCGTCGTCCTCATGACCGGGTTAACGGTCATCACATGGATCCGCTTTTTCGTCTGGCTCGCAATAGGGCTCGCGATCTATTTCGGCTACAGCCGCAAGAGGAGCGAGTTTTCGCAGGCACAGAAAGTAACACCGCCCGGTCCTGCCTAAGGAGGGAAGTTTGATCGAAATTTCTCGTTGGACTGGCATCCTGCCGGGGATCGTGCGAGTGTGATGGTCCCCCAGCCAAAGGCCCCTTGCTTGCGGCGCGATTCGAGAGACGAACCTCGACAATAGACAGATTCACCAATCCATGAAATCGACCAAGCGCAACGTCACCCTAAGCCTCGCACTCCTTGGACTCCTCGCCAAAACAAGCGACGCAGCCGACATCGCCCACGGAAAGCAGCTCTATCTGCAAAGCTGCGCTGTCTGCCATTCCGCAGGACTGCCCAACCAGCCGCTGACCGGGCAGGGACCTCTCCTTGCCGGGGTCGTGGGACGCAAGGCGTCGTCGCTGCCGAATTTCGGATATTCAAAGGCGCTCTCTGCGTCAGGGATTACCTGGGACGTCGCAACACTGGACCGCTTCATTGCGGCGCCCGCGGCATTGGTGCCCGGAACAGCGATGGTGATCTCGGTCGCAAATGACTCCGACCGCGCGGACCTAGTCGCCTTCCTTGGGGCCCTTAAGCCTGCGAACCTGTCGGTCTTGGCCGGCTCGGGCCACGCCGCCACGCCGGGTGACTGGCAAAACGATTCCCCGGGAGTCGTCCACAAGATTGACGTGGCGAACCTGCCCGCGCCGTTCGCGACGGGCTCTGCCGGCAACGGCCCCAAGGTGGTGGAGCGTCCCGCCGGGGCAAAGCTCTCCGTGCCGAAGGGTTTTAAGATCCAGCAGATTTCCGCGGACATCGATTCGCCGCGCCACCTGCGAACCGCGCCAAACGGCGATATCCTCCTCGCGGAGACTAGGCTTGGTATCATTAAGGTGCTCCGCCTCTCGGCCTCGGGTGATTCCCTCTCGGTAAACTCAGTTTTTGCAAAGGGCCTGAATGGTCCGTGCGACGTCGCATTTTATCCCTCCATGGGTGAACCGCAGTGGGTTTATGTGGCCTGCCTGAACTCCGTGGTTCGCCTGCCGTACCGCAGTGGGGATCTGACTGCGACCGCGGACGCCGAGACAGTCATTTCGAAGCTGATCGATGGCAATGGGGGCCATCCCAACCGGGACGTGGCCTTCTCGCAGGACGACAAGCGCATGTTCGTCTCCGTGGGCTCGGGCTCCAACATCGCCGAGGGCCTCTCGGTCAAGACCCCGACGGAGGTGAAGGCTTGGGAAGCCGAGCACGGCATGGGCGCGGTGTGGGGAGCCGAGACCAACCGGGCCGACGTGCTTGTCACGACGCCGGACGGGAAGGCACCCTTGAAGACCTTTGCCACCGGAATCAGGAATGTCGTGGGCCTGGCGGTCCAGCCCTCCACGGGCCAGCTCTGGTGCTCGATCAACGAGCGCGACGGCTTGGGCGATGACCTTGTCCCGGATTACATGACGAGGATAAAGGAGGGCGGCTTCTACGGCTGGCCTTGGTACTACATGGGCAACCATGTGGACCCGCGGCATGCTGGCGAGAGGCCTGATCTCGCAGGAACCGTGATCACCCCCGACGTCCCGTTGCAGCCCCACTCGGCCTCGCTTGAGATGACATTCTACCCGGCCAAGACCTCGGGCAGCAGTGCATTTCCGGCGGAGTTCCGCGGCGACATCTTCACTGCATTACACGGTTCATGGAACCGGGCGGGTCGCACGGGCAGCAAGATTGTGCGCGTTCACCTGCACGACGGAGTGCCGAGCGGCGAGTACCAAGACTTCGTGACAGGCTTCGTAGTCGACGACGGCCATGTGTGGGGCCGCCCGGTTGGCGTGACGACTGCGAGCGACGGGTCGCTCCTCTTTACCGACGACGCGAATAGCACGCTCTGGCGGGTCTCGTACATCGGGAACTGACGGTCCGATAGTCACCAAAGGATGTCACAGGACGGGCAGGGCGGCCTCTTTGACCTGACCTCGTTCGACAGCCCGTTCGTGAAGGCCGTCATGCCGCCGGTCGTGGCGGCCGCCGGCGTCCTCGTGGCGCTGTGCCCGCTGGGTTTTTTGCTTACGGGCTTCCATGTGTGGGTGCACGAGTTCGGCCACGCGAGCGTTGCTTGGCTCACGGGCAAGCGCGCGCTTCCGCTGCCCATAGGCTGGACCAACATCGAGGCTGAGCGCTCGCCGCTCGTCTATGTGGGCATCCCAGTGCTGCTTTTCATCCTTGCCCTGGCCGGCTGGCGGGAGCGCAAGGTATGGCCGGTCGTCCTCGCCGTGGCCGTTCTGGCGCTGCAGACTTGGATGACATGGCTCGTGCCCGAGGCCCGCAGCCGTGAATGGGAAATCTTTGGCGGAGTGGGAGGAGAGTTCTATCTGGCTGCCGCCATGATTGGGCTCTTTTTCTTTGAATTTCCCGATGGCTTCAGGTGGGGCGCCTGCCGGTACCTCTTCCTCTTCATCGGGGCTGGCAGCTTCTACCAGTCGTATCTTCTGTGGTTCAGTATCAAGCACGGCTTGGAGGACATCCCCTACGGCAGCATGATAAACGGCGAGGACGACGGGGGAGGAGACATGAACATCCTGCGTGACGACTACGGCTGGACCCAGCACCAGATATTCAACACGTACTTCCACTTGGGTAATGCGTGCCTGATCGGGCTGCTTGCCATCTACCTGTACTTCAACCTGCGCCTCGATCGAATATTCGACCGGTACCTGGCGCGGGTAATCGCGCGCTAAGTGTCGACGGCCACGACTTCGTGGACAGCCACCGAAGGGACCTTCACCTGCAGCCATTCCCCGTCGTGCCGGAATTCGGGGGTCACTCCAGCGACGAGCAGCTTCACCGCGTTGACTTTCAGACCACCGGGAATCCGGAGTCGCACCGTCTGAGGTCCCACGGGGACTATCTTTCTCACGGGCCCCTTCATCATCATCGGGTTTGTCAGATTGACGAGGTGCACTGTGATGGAATCCGCCTGGCTCCATACGGTGACGTCGAGGACGCCCTCTCCTTCAACCCGAACGGGGGGCTCCTCATTCGTGGCCCAGGCCACGGCGTTTTGCATGAGCTTGAGGTGGTCGACGGAGAGAACCTCCCAGAAGGTCCTGTCTATGTCCCAGGGGAAATAGGCGACGCGTCCCGCCCCGGTTTCCCTGAGGTAGGCCTGAGCGATGTTTGTGCGGGGCTGGCGCGCATATACCTTCTCCATCGGCAGGTCGGGGTATGACGGGACAAGGGTCAGGGGCGAGCGATAGCCTGGGACGTGGGAACTGACATTTACCCTCCATACTCCGTGGATGATCCGGGGCGCATCCTGCAGTCCCTCGTAGAGGGGGCTCGGAACCGCGGCGTGCTCTAGCGTGAGGTAAGCGTTCTTCATCGGGCCCTCCGTGGACCCTGCCCAGCTGGCGCCAAACAGGTCCGCAAGGCCGAAATCCTTCCTTGGGGCGCCCCATTCGTCTCGGAGCGATGTCTCCGATGTCGCGACCAAGCCGCCGCCGCGGGCCACGAAATCCCTGATCTGGGCGCACTGCCCGTCCGAGAGCGCCATGACGTTCGGGAGGATGAGGGTGCGAAAGTCTCGCAGATGCTTTTGGTCGAGCAGTCGATCATGCACCATCTCGAAGGGTATCCGCGACTCGACGAGAGCTTGGTACCAGCCAAGTGAGGAATCCTCAACGCTGCGGCTCTGGGTATTGGCGTCGGTGCAGAACCATGATGTCTGCTGCGAATAGACGATCGCGACGCGCGCCAGCGGGCGTTCGTTCCGCAGGTAACGCTCGGCTCCCAGGTTCCATGTAAACATGTCTTCGACGGGCTTCAGCCAGCGCGGGTCGTTGATGCTGCCGCCAAACTTCGTGAACCAGGGCCGCATGCCGTTCGCGACCCCGTCTGCAACCCACAGGCGGATCTCGTCGGCGTTCTGGACGGAGTCCTTCCAGCGATGTTCGTCATCGGTTCCGACCGAGAATATCCCGACGATCGGCTTGCTGCCCATCGTCGCCCTATACTCCTTTGCGTTCTTTCCATTGGCCCATGGTGCCGCGAGACCGTGGCGTGACTGCCGATCTGCCATGAGGGTAGGGGCCAGTTCGCCGATTCGCTTCATGTCGAGCGAGCTGGCGGCGCCCCCTCCGGTGTTCGGGATGACGCACGAGTCCGGATTGATCGCGCGGACGGCCTCATCCCACTTTCTCCAGAGCTCGAAGAGTCTCTCCTGCCTCCAGAGAAGGAAGGCCCTGTATTCGGAGTCTCTCGGATCAGTTGTCCTCGGGATCTCAAGCCCGCTCGCGGCTTTGAAATTAGAGCGGCAGTGCTCGCAGTAGCAGGTGCCGGAACCGTCCCATCGGTTGATGAATATCCCGTCGAGGCGGTATCTGCGCATGATCTCGCGCTTCACTTCGGTCATGAAATCAAAGTTGTAGGGGCCCAGGGCGCAGGTGAGCCACATCTCCGGTGAAGCCCAGTGGCGGTGCTGCTTGCCGTCGGCGCCGACGAGGAGCCAGTCGGGATGGGCCGCCTGAACGTCGTCGTAGGTTGCGTGCGGGTCCGTCCTTCCGATCACAACCATTCCCATGTCCCTGCATCCTTTCACAAGGTCCCCAAAGACGTCGCGGTTGCCGAGCCAGGCGCTGCGGTGGTGATAGGGGACTTCCGTGGGATAGTATGCCACGCACCCGCCGGCGCTCAGGCACACCGCGTCGCAGTGCGTCCTCTTGAAGTAGTCGAGCCAGAACTGGGCGTCGAACGTGCCGGGATCATCCTCGACCAGCGTCAACTGGCCCCACCTCATCGGCCTTCCTGTCCACGTGGGATCGGCGAGCGGCATGTCGGAGGCCCTTGCAGCGATCCCTCCTAGGGTGATGGCGGTGCCCGCTAGGGCCGAGGCTTTGACAAAGGAGCGTCGCGTGATTTCGGGCATGGGGTGGGCCTGCTTGTTGAACTTCGACGAGGGTCAGCCTTGAGTGCTCGCTCCCGCGGGTGTTGGCAAGGGTCTCATTGGGGCTCAACGTCGGCGAAGGGGCCCACGAGGGTGCCGACGAATCCGCCGGCGACCTTGGTGCTAAGCACCTTTGCGTCGCGGTCGGGCCCGAGTTTGATCCATTCGCCGGGTTTCCTCGAGTAGAAGAAGCTGAGGGAGGCTCCGTCTCCGCTGATCCTGAAGCCCATCGGCGTGCCGAAATCGCCAGCAAGGGGCATCTGGTACCCCGAATCGTCGCCGGTCATCTGTTCGACATAGATGATCGCCCGGGTATCCGAGATGCGTACAACGCCGAGGCGGAAGTAGTGCTGCTCATTCTGGAAGATCGCAAGGCCGGCGGCCACACCGTTCGTAGAGGGGACATGAAGCGTGGTCTCCGCGTCAAAATGGGCGTGCTGGAGGCGACGTCCCAGGAACGACGGATTGCCGTTGCCGGAAAGCGCCACGGTCCTGGGCTCTAAAAGAAGATGGCTGGCTTCTCCTGTCTTCCACCAGGTCTCATGGGGTGACCGCAGCATCACCCACGGAGTGCCAAGTGAGGGCTTCGTGAAGTCGTCGCTCCAGGTGAAGTTTCCCGAGAGCGGCGTGTCCTTGGACCGCACGGGGTTTACGCCTGCCAGTGAACTGACCTCAAGCGGGACGGCCAGGCCGCTATCCAGGATGACGGGCCATCCATCGACCCATTTTGCGGGAAGCATGAAGGTCTCCCGTCCGGTGTCGTAGTAGTCGCCCTCGTAAGGCTGGCAGCCGAGAAAGACAGCCCACCACGAACCGTTGGGGGCTTCGACCAGGTCCGCATGGCCGGTACTGGTCACGGGATTCCTGCGGGAGGAAGGCAGATTGCGCTGGGTGAGGATCGGATTAGTGGGGTTGGGCACAAAGGGCCCCAGAATTGCGCGACTCCGAAAGACGACCTCCGAGTGATCCTCGGACGTCCCTCCCTCGGCGCAGATGAGGTAGTACCAGCCGTCCTTCTTTAGCAGATGGGGGCCCTCGACCCATACCGGATGCCTGGAGATATCGGATCCTCCGTTGACGATGATTGTTCTCGGGCCCACCGCTTTCAGCGCCTTGGCGTCGAACTCCTGAAGCCAGATGGCGCGGTGCCCCTGGTAGAGCGCCTTGCCTCCAGGCGGCTCGCCATTGTTGACGATCCATGAGCGGCCGTCGTCGTCGAAAAACAGCGACGCATCAATCCCGTCGAATCCAAGCCAGTTGGGGTCCGACCATGGACCAGCCGGATCCTTGGCTGTCATGACGAAGTTGCCGCCCGCATCGACGAAGGTGCAGACGAGGTACCAGGTATCGCCATGGTGGCTCAGGGCCGGTGCAAAAATGCCCCGGGAGATGCCGAGACCGTCGTAATTTAGCTGGCCGGGCCGGCTGACGACGCTGCCGACCTGCGTCCAGTTCACGAGATCGCGGCTGTGCGAAACCGGGATTCCCGGGAAGCATGCGAATGAAGAGTTTACCAGATAGTAGTCGTCGCCGGCCCGGCAGATGTCGGGATCAGGATAGAATCCGGCAAAGATCGGGTTCCTGAAGTGACCCGGCGAAAGAGGGGTGTCGTACAACGGGTCGCGTCCGGTGTAACTAAATGAATCAAACTGGACCGGCTCGGGAGTCCCCGCGCAGATCGACGCAAACGGTAGGGCGACAGCCAGGAGGAAGGACCTTGTGAGATTCATCGCACCGCAGGCGGAGCATAGATACGGAAGCGTCCACCAGCCTCCAGGAGTCCCATCATGTAAAGCAGTCCGTTGTAGTACCGGTACTTTCCGGTCGGCGTCTCCATGGTCCATAGGGCTGAGACAAAGGGTCGCGCCACGTCCGGGCTTGCAGCCAGCCCAGCCGTCGCGGCCATCGCGAACAGACCCGGCGAGTTGAAGTCGGTGGAGAGAGGTGTCCCGTCTAGCTTGAACAGCGAGGCGCAGGAAGGAGCCTGGGATGCCAGGAATCGCAGCACGCGGTCGCTCCTCTCCACCACCCAGGGGTCCCGGTTGAACCAGGAATAGTCCATGGCGGGATAGCAAAGCGTCCTCCACGCATCGTAACGGAAATCCTCATGGCCCCGCTGCACGCGGGGTCTGCCGTCGAAATCGCTGTAATCGGGCATCAGACCGGTGCGCGGATCAGCTGCGTTCTTGAAAAGGAGCCTGCTCGTGGCGGCGGCCTTTGCGCAGAAGGCGCGATCGGCTGGGTCTGCGGCCCACCAGGCCCAGAGCTCATAGAAGAAGGGAAGGTGGTACGAAGGATCCGTGAAGTGGGAACCCGGGCCCTCGGGCACGAAAAGGATCTGCGCCGCGTCCCTGTCGAACATGCTCGTGTAGATGCCTCTGTTGGGATCCTCGGCCTTGTGGATCATCGTTCGCAGTAGCGCCTGGGCCTCCCGCTCGTAGTTGAATATCCCCGTGCTGCTTCCCCAGCGGTGAGCGGCGAAGAAGAGATCCATGACGAACCACTCCTCCCCGTCGGGCGCAGGGCCTGGGTCGAGTGATTCGCCGGAAAGGCGTCCATGCCAGCCGAAGTATCCGCTGGCTGGTCCGGAGTCGTGGTACAGGTGGGTCCTAGCCCATTTCCAGATCTCGTTGAACTCCTTCTGATGGTCCAGCTGGACGCATATCATCATACCGTAGGAGAGGC
>DASRSJ010000257.1:0-1589 GCA_035656555.1 Opitutaceae bacterium | reverse complement strand
GAAGAGGTGCAGATCACCGAGATCATCGACCACCACCGACTGGCGCCGATGAACACCCAGGCCCCGATCCTTTTCATCAACGAGCCCGTGGGCTCCACCTGCACGATCGTCGCCGGGCTATTCCGCACGGCGGGCCTCGTGCCGACGCCGGAGATCGCGGGCATCATGATGTCCGGGCTCATCTCCGACACGCTCCATCTCCACAGTCCCACCACGACGCCGAAGGACGCGGACATGCTCAACTGGCTCTCGGGCGTCGCCCGCGAAGACCCCGGCCGTCTGGCCGAGGCCATCTTCTCCTCGGGCTCGGTCATCCAGGCGAACACCCCCGAGGCGATCGTGCAGTCCGACCACAAGGTCTACGAGGAGGAGGACGTGCGCTTCGCGGTCTCCCAGGTGGAGGAGCTCGGCTTCGGCAACTTCTGGAGCCGCGCGCCCAGCATCGCGGCGGCGCTTGAGGAGCTCAGGAAGAAGGACCGCCTCTCCTTCGCTGCGCTCCTCGTCACGGACATCAACACCCAGAATTCCCTCCTGCTCGTCAAGGGCGACCCCCTCCTCATCGAGCGGATCACCTACTCGCACATCCAGAAGGACGAGATCTTCGACCTGCCCGGGATCGTCAGCCGCAAGAAACAGCTGATCCCCTACTTCACGAGCCTGCTGCGCGAGATCCGCGGCTAGGCGCCCACTTTCGTTCCAGAAACAACACACAACCCATCATGTCCGATACTCTCGCCTCCGCCTACAAGAACCCCGCCGCAGCCGATTCGGCCGCAGCCAACCTCGGCGCCCCGAATCTCCTCAAGCACCCGCCGAGGAGCCCGAGGACGAGGCTCGGCGGCTTCGCCCACCTGCCCCGCCTGATCGACAAGGCCCGCGCCGTCGCCGCGGGCACCGGCGGCGACTACCACTACAACTGCCCGGTCGACGACCGCTTCTTCTCCTTCAGCGGGATCAACCCCGACGCGTTCATGCTCGAGGTGAAGGCCGGAAAGAACGACGCGCACCTCCTCGCCTACGCGCTGGACCACCTGAACCCGCCCCGCTCCCCCTCGCAGATCGCGTCCTGGACCCGCTGGATGGAGGACCTGGCCCCGTCGAACCCGGACAGCCGCGGCTTCTTCAACGACGTGCACCGCAAGAACGCGCCGCACCGCGACGACATCTCGACCTGGTTCGACTGGCTGGAGCTGGACGACTACGTGACCTTCGGCGGCAAGCCGTAAGTCGGCGCGCGCCTCAGGGCGACGAGGACACCTCGAGCTCGTGGAGCCTCGGGCCGTACACGTCGCCGAGGCGGGTTCCGGCTGAGTAGAGCACAATCCCGAAGCCCGCCAGGGCCGCCAAAAGAATGATGGCGGCCCAGCGGTGCTTGGTCTCGAAGCGCTCCATCGAGCGCATGTAGGAGCAGAGCGCGAGCACGGCCCCTATCACGATCACCATGTCGACGCTCGCGCGCTGCCAGTAGCTGCCGCCGAGATGCAGCCACATGCCGAACTCGTCGAAGGTGAGCGCGAGGCTGAAGCCATAGGCGACCGCGCACCACCAGCGCTCGCGTTCGCTGATCTGGTAGAAGAGCAGGATGGCCG
>DASRSJ010000256.1:0-4728 GCA_035656555.1 Opitutaceae bacterium | reverse complement strand
CGCGCCGGGAATGGCCTGCACGGCCTGGCCGGGCTTTGACGGGCGGAAGTACGCCTGCAGCTCCATGACGTCCTGGGGAAAGGTGTCCGCGGAATCGGCGCTGCCGCGGCGCAGCGCGCGGGCCGTCAGCTGGTCAGTGCCCGGAGCCCTGCCAAGCCCGAGGTCGATTCGTCCCGGATAGAGCGACTCCAGGGTTCCGAACTGCTCCGCGATCACTAGGGGCGCATGGTTCGGAAGCATGATCCCGGCTGAGCCGACCCGGATCGTGGAGGTCCCGGCTGCGACGTGGGAGATGGCGAGCGCCGTGGCGGCGCTCGCGATGCCCGGCATGTTGTGGTGCTCCGCCAGCCAGTAGCGCTTGTAGCCCCATTTCTCCGCGTGCCTTGCCAGGTCGAGCGACCGGTTGAGGGCATCGGCGGCCGTGCTGCCGGCGACGATGGGGGCTAGGTCGAGAATCGTGACGGGAACCATGCCCTAATCTGCACACGGCTCCCCGATTCGCCAGTCGCGAACTTACCGCCACTGACGCTCCGACGCGGGACTCGCGCTTAGGCGAGCTTCGCGTCGAGGGTGACCTCGGCCTTCAGCACCCTGGAGACGGGACAGTTCGCCTTCGCACCCGCCGCGATCTCGGCGAACTTTTCCGCCGTGATCCCAGGGACCTCCGCTGAGGTCGTCAGGTGGATCTTGGAGATGGTCCAGCTCGTCTGCGGGTTGTTGTCGAGGGTCAGGTCTGCGGAGGTCGAGAGCTTCGTCGGGGTGAATCCGGCGCCGCCGAGCGCTGCGGAGAGGGCCATCGTGAAGCATCCCGCGTGGGCCGCCGCGATCAGCTCCTCGGGGTTGGTCCCGGAGCCCTCGCCGAAGCGGGATGTGAAGGAATAGGGAGTGGATTTCAGGGTCGCGCTGTCGGTCGACAGCGTGCCCTTGCCGGTCTTCAGGTCGCCTTGCCAGATAGCGGATGCGCTTCGTTTCATAGGCGAAGATTGCGCGACTTCGGCGAAGCCGCAACCCCGCCGGGCAAATTAGCCAAACCCGGGTTTCCATCCCTCCGAAATGGACCATTCGTGGGATTTCCGAACCGCAGTTCTTGCCAATCGCCGACGACGGTGGACCATGGGCGCTGTGCCGGTGGTCCGACCGGCGCGCCAGCCAAAGCCGGATCCCAAAAGGGACCCGCGCCCACCCCCAACCCCCTGCGCGAAAATGAAAAGACCCCTGCCCCTGTTGTTCCTTCTGGCCGCGACCGCGTGCCTCAACCCGGCGAACGCGGCCGAGCAGTCCGTCCCGGACCCGCTGGCTCAGGGCTTTGCCACGCCCCCCGACAGTGCCAAGCCACGCGTCTGGTGGCACTGGATGAACGGCAACATCACGAAGGAGGGCATCAAGCTCGACCTCGAGTGGATGCACCGGATCGGCCTCGGCGGATTCCAGAACTTTGACGCCAGCCTCGACACGCCCCAGGTGGTCGACAAGCGCCTGGCCTACATGCGCCCCGAGTGGAAGGACGCCTTCAAGTACGCGATCGATCTCGGCGACCAGCTGGGCATGGAGATGGCCATCGCCAGCTCGCCGGGCTGGAGCGAGACGGGCGGCCCGTGGGTGACCCCCTCGCAGGGCATGAAAAAATATGTCTGGAGCGAGTCCTCCGTCGAGGGCGGCAAGGCCTTCACGGGAACGCTGAACCATCCCCCGACGGCGACCGGCCTCTTCCAGTATCTCAACAACGGCGAGGACCCCTCCGCGCACTTCTATGCGGACTCCGCCGTCATCGCCTTCCAGCGCCCCGGCAGCGAGGTTGCCCTGGACTCGCTGCACCCGAAGGTCACCGCCAGTTCCGGCCAGCCCGACCTTGCGGCTCTCACCGGAATGGACCCGGCATCGGTCACCAAGCTCGCCATCCCGGCCGGATCGGATCCCGCGTGGATCCAGTTCGAGTTCGCCGAGGCCACCTCGGTGCGCGCGCTCACGATCGCCACGAAGGATCTCGGCATCGTCACCCAGGTGAAGTTCCAGGTCTCCAATCCCGAGAAGTACATCGAGGCCAGCGACGATGGCACCACCTTCAGGACCATCCAGAAGATCCCCGAGGGCGGAGCGCCGGAGCACACGATCTCGTTCCCCGAGGTGAAGGCCAGGTTCTTCAGGGTCGCCTTCAGGCGCGCGCCCCCGCCGAAGACGCCCTCCTGGATGATGGGCATGGACCCGGCCGCTCTCGGCGGCGACAAGCAGACGGCCCCCGAATACACGGTCCTGAAGGTCGCCCTCCACGGCGGCCCCAGGGTCAACCGCTTCGAGGAGAAGGCCGCGTTCGCCACCCTCCCCGACCTGTATTCGCTGGCGACACCCTCCTTCGCAGCCTCGGAGGGAATCCCGGGCTCAGGCGTGCTCGACCTGACCTCAAAACTCAAGGCCGACGGCGGCCTCGACTGGACGCCCCCCGCAGGTGACTGGATCGTCCTGAGGTTCGGCTACTCCCTCCTTGGTACGACAAACCACCCGGCAACCGCCGAAGCCACCGGGCTAGAGGTCGACAAGCTCAACGCCACCTACGTGAAGGCCTACATGGACGGATTCCTCGCGAGCTATGAGGACACGGTCGGCAAGGCGTTCATGGGCAAGCGAGGGATCAAGTATGTCGTGACCGACAGCTGGGAGGCCGGCTCGCAGAACTGGACGGACGACATGCTGGCAAAGTTCAAGGCGCGCCGCGGCTATGACGCTGCGCGGTGGATGCCCGTCCTTGCCGGATTCGTCGTCGACAGCTCCGAGGCGAGCGACCGCTTCCTCTGGGATTTCCGAAAGACGATCGCCGACCTGATCTCGGACGAGCACTACGGCCAGGTGCAGGCCTCCCTTGCGGAGCGCGGCATCGGCCATTACGGCGAGTCCCACGAGGGAGGTCGGGCCTACGTATCCGACGGCATGGAGGTGAAGAAGCTGGACGATATCCCCATGAGCGCCATGTGGACGCAGAAGATTGGCAAGTACACGGACAACCTCAATTACAACGCGGACGACCGCGAGTCCGCGTCCGTCGCCCACATCTACGGCCAGAACCTGGCGGCCGCCGAGTCGATGACGGCCTCGGGCGAGGCCTGGGCTTGGTCTCCCTCCACTCTCAAGCCGACCGCGGACGCAGAGTTCCTGAACGGCATCAACCGGATCGTTATCCACGAGTCGGCCCACCAGCCGTTGGTCGGCAAGGCACCCGGTCTCACCCTCGGGCCCTTCGGGCAGTGGTTCAACAGGAACGAGACCTGGGCCGAACAGGCCGGTCCTTGGATCCAGTACCTCGCCCGTACGAGCTATATGCTCCAGCAGGGCCGTTTCGGCGCGGACCTCCTCTATTACTACGGGGAGGACTCGAACCTCACTGCGATCTTCAACTCGAAGGCGCCGGCGGTTCCCATGGGCTATGGCTTCGACTACATCAATGCCGACGGCCTGATCCACGAGTTCACCGTGGCCAACGGCCGCATAGAGACGAAGAGCGGCATGAGCTACAGCGTGCTGGGCCTTGACCCCTACAGCCGCCACATGTCCCTGCCCGTGCTCCGCGCCATTTCGAAGCTCGTCGAGTCCGGCGCCATTGTCGCCGGCCCCAAGCCCATCGATGACCCGAGCCTCGCCGACGACCAGGAGGAGTTTGCCACCCTGAGCAACCAGCTCTTCGGAAACGGCACGGGAATCCATGCGCTTGGATCCGGCAAGGTCTACGCCGGCCAATCGCTGGAGTCCGTGTTCACGCAGCTCGGAATCGCGCCAGACTTTGACTACTCGAAGCCTGAGGCGGGCGGATCGATACAATTCGTACATCGCAGGATCGCGGACGGGGACATATACTTTCTGGACAACCGCAGCGACCATGATGCAAGCGTCGACGGCCTGTTCCGCGTAGAGGGCAAGGCGCCGGAATTCTGGCACGCCGAGACCGGCACCTCCGAGCCCGCCTCCTATTCGATCGCCTCAGGCCGCACGACGGTGCCCTTGCACCTTGAGCCCTGGGGAACCGTGTTCGTCGTGTTCAGGCATGACACGAGCGTTCTGTCCTTCGTCCAACCCAAGGCCTCCGAAAAGACGCTCGCCACCCTCTCCGGTTCTTGGGACGTCGCTTTCCAGGAGGGGCGCGGCGCGCCCGCCACCGTCACGCTCGACAAGCTCGAGTCATGGAGCGACGACGCGAAGCGGGGGGTTAAGTACTATTCCGGCTCAGGCACATACACGAAGACCCTCGATGTCCCCGGCGACTGGGTCTCCAAGGGATCGCGCACCTGGATTGACCTCGGTGACGTGAAGAACCTGGCGGAGGTGTCGCTGAACGGGAAGGTCCTGGCCACGGTCTGGCACGCCCCCTACCGGGTCGAGTTGACCGGTGCACTCAAGGAGGGCTCCAACCAGCTCAGCGTGAAGGTTGTGAATGCCTGGGTGAACAGGCTGATCGGCGACGAGCAGCCGGGCGCCCAGAAATTCACGTTCGCAGACATTAAGCCCTACAAGGCGACCTCGAAGCTCCAGGCCTCCGGCCTCATCGGGCCGGTGCAGATCATCTCCGCCGCACCTTGACGATAGCTTCGGCTGAAAGAAAAAGGCCCGGCATACGCCGGGCCTTTTCCGATAACGGGCTTCAAAGATCAGGCGGCGGCGCGGATGGCGGCGGCCTTGACCTTGTGATCCACGTGACCGTGGAACTGCTCGAAGTTTTTCTCGAAGCGCCGCGCCACGTCCTGG
>DASRSJ010000255.1:0-6932 GCA_035656555.1 Opitutaceae bacterium | reverse complement strand
ATTCCGACCCGCGCCTCCAATTTCAACGATTGGACCTAAATCTGCCCCAAGTTTCCGTGTCAGCAGATGATGGTCGAAGCTGGCTATTCCCTGCACATTGACCGCCGAAGCCTTGGGCAACCACCTTAGCTTTCCCAGGTCAACCTCGCCTCGACCTCCTTGAATCTGCGTGGTAAGTGGGGCAACCACCGCCATCGCTCTAGCGTCGGAATCCTGTGGAAACGCGAGAACGAGCACCGGACGGCTCTTCTCGATCATTCCTAGCTCAGCAAACCAGACCTCTCCGGGCGCGGGCTCAGTATTCACCTAGAGCCTTCGTCCACTCCCCCGCTTGTTCTTGAGCTGTAAGCAACGATTCACCGCGAGTTGTGAGCGAGAACGGAACAGATTTCTTCAATTCTATCTGTGCGAGAAGCATGTTAAACGCATCTCCCGGCTTGAGTCCAAGGCGCGAAAGCACCTTCTCAGCGTTCTTAAGACGTTTCCGCGGAACGCGAGCGCGGAAAAGTACAGTAGTTTCAGGCATGCTCAAAAGTGCTCAAAACGGTTCAGCAAGTCAAGGGGGTCTACACTGAGTCTTGGGCCTTACCACACGAATCTCATTCAGAGCGGCGCCGGACACCAAAACCGACACCAGACAAGTTAGAATTGGTAGTTCAGGGTATTGGCCAATTACGCTTGATACCCTCTGTAGAACGGTCATTTTGGCCCTGCAATCGCTGCGCTAAATGGTCGATTCCGACCCGCGCCTCCAATTTCCCGATTGCAGCGTTGAAGGTCCAGTTTACGGCGCGCATGGGCCGAGCGGCCCTTCGGACCGAGCGCCCTTGAAAGCTTTGGCAATTCCAGCGAAGCCAAGCACAAGGCCCATTGCCGCCACGACAATCGTCAGGGTGAGGTCAGCCGGCCAGTAAGTGAACGTGACGAGATATGTGCCTGGCGATTCCACATAGATGCCCTTGAAGGCGTGGTTGACCCTGAAATACGGTATTGGGACGCCGTTCAGCGAAGCCCGAAAGTTCTTACGCTCGTAGGCCTCAGTGAGGACGATGACGCCCGGCCCGCTCGCGTTGACCTTGAAAGAAGTGGAGTTCTCGGTGAGCGCGAAGTCCCCGGCCGGGGTCACGGACCGCTTGCTGAGGTCGCTGGACACGATGGGCGCTGGAGAAAGGTTCATCCAATCGTCGTGCTGGATGGCTGCGAATGGTTTTCCGTTCGCGGACTTCACTTTGGACCAGAACTGCGAAACGTCGGAATAGACGGCGGCGCTGTCGGTAAAGAAAGCACGGGGCCAGGTGGTGGGACTCTCATAGACCTCCATGTCGCTGGAGACGAGCGTGCGAAGGGCGTCCCTGCCGTCGCGGTGTCCCGAGGGGTAATCGAGGTAGAACCGGACGTTGAGGAGATCAAGAAGCGGCATCACCGTCGCGAGATCCTTGTCCTGGAGCCTGTACCTCCAGTCCCACAGGCGCTCGATTCCCGAGACGCCCATGAGTTCCCTGTAGTCCTTGTTCATGAGGGCGTCCGGGCCGCAGATGCCCTCGATCCCGTACGCCGCGGTCCAGCCGGGAAAGAAATTGTCCATGAAGCCGATCGCACGGGCGGGCTCCTTCATGCGGGCCTTGATGGTCTCGACCGACGGAGAACTCGCGAGGAGGTCCACCCGCGAAGCCGGCATGATGATGTAATTGGCGTCAGCCATCCCCTCCTGGAGTCCGTGACGCCAGTGCAGGGACGCAAAGGCGAGTATGGCGAGTAGAGCTAAAGGCGCCGTCCATGCCCCCCGCGCCTTAAACCGGTTCAGGACCCAGAGAAGGAGAATGGAACCCGCCACAAGGCTCAGGCCGTACCACTGGACGAACGAGCCTGGCTTAACGAGCGCACCCCATGTCTGCGAATAATACTGGGAGCGGACGACTGTCTGAACTGTCCCAAGGTAGGATAGGTAGATAAGGACGACAATGCCACCAACCCGCGCCGAAGCCCAACGGCCCTCGGGCGTTCCAAGGACTACCCAGGCCTGCCTCCAGCCAAAGCCGGCAAGGACTGTGAAGAGGACGATCAGGACGCAGGAGAAGGTGTTGTCCACGTGGAGGATGTTCCCAAGGAACGGAACCCGGGCGATCAAGGCGGGGGGCACGATTCCGTAAACCAGAAGGAGCGCGGGCAGCGCCGACAAGAGGAGGCCGAGCACCCTGCGATCGAACCTCGAGGTTCTCCAGGTCGCGAAAATCCATCCGAGGCCAATCAGGATAAAGAAATTGGCGGATGGGTTCACGACGTTGATGAAGATCTGGAAAGGCCTGTAGAAGATCTCGTCGAAGAGACCCGCCGCCATTCCTGGCTGCAGCTGGTAGGTCTGGGGAGCGTCGTAGGTCGTCCGGGAATTCCTGAGTTCCTGAAGGAAGGTAAACCAGCCGGGTGCCGTGATCATGGCGAACACCACGCCCTCCAGTGCGACCGCGGCGAGCAGCCTTACGCGCTGGCTCCAACTCCTGTCGCTTAGGAGGAGCATGCACACGCCCGAGAAGTTGAGCGAAAGAAGGAGGATGTAAGCCTCCTTCACCGTTCCGCTGCAGAGCTCCACCGTGTTTGCAGCCAGAAGCGCGCCCATCCAGAGAACCGACCGGGACAGGGTCCGCGCGTCGAGGATCCTGAACCAGGCATAGAGGATCCAAGGGGAGTAACAGAGGCTGAAAATTGCGGGATGGCTGATTCTGTAGACGAAGAAGCCGATAAACTGGGCCGAGATCGCCATGAGGGCCGAGGATCCGAGGTGCCTGCTCAGGCGCCAGACGCAGAAACCCACCCCGATCCCAAGAAGCGCCTTGGCCAGGAGTATCTTGACGTCCCATGCCCATGCCGCCCCTTTCGCAAGGATTGGCAAGAATTGCAGGGGATCGCCAAAGCAAGACTGTCCCTGGCCAAGCATGGACACGCCGGCCGAGTTGTACCTGTTCCATAGCGGAAGCTCGTGGTCCGAGACGAGCGAGCGCTCCTGGATCATGGAGAACGGCACATGCTGCCACATGAGGGCGTCGATGTCAGCCGAGTTGGAATTGCCCGTCTCAATACTCTGGAATCCGGGCACAAAGGGATTTTCCCCATAGAGGAGCGCGGTGTTGAGATTTGGGGACAGGAGGCTCTTGCCCGCAAAGAGGATTGGATAATTGGCGACCAGAGTTCCCAAAAGCGCAGCCGCGACGATGGTGCGGCCGGGCGCGGCCGACGCCCTCGACCAGCAGGCATCCCAACGGCCCTTTGCCGCCACGAGACTGGCCAGCTCGACCGCTATGCACAAAAGGATGAAGCCTGCGACCAGAGGCCACCACCAATGGCGAAGCGGGAGCTTCAAGGGAGCGCGGAGCTCGAAGGAGACCTGCGGATAGCCCGCGTCCCGCGTGCTGCCGATGAGGACATCGCCTCCATGGATATCAAGCCGGGCAATCTGGCTGTACCCACGGATATCCGATGGCGAAAATGAGGTCAGGACAGTGCCCGCGGCATCGACGAGCCGAGCGTCCGCGACTGTCATTTGGAATTCGCGGTTCAGGAAGGCGAGGCGCAGGCCCGACAGCGTACCGCCGGGCAGGGCAATCCTGACCCGGGTGGCCTGGCCGGCCGTGACCGAAGCCACGCCGGAGTCCGGTTCTCCATATCCGTTTCCTAGGTCAAAGAAGAGCTTCAGGAGGCCGGACTTGCCCGAGTTCACCTGCGCCTCGAAGAAAGTCGACCCGCGCCGCGCACTTGACCACGGCTGGAACGGCAACGACGCCACCAGCACCAACAGCGCGCACGCCGCTATCCGGAAAATTCTCATTTGAAGGCAGTAACGCCATCTTTTGGTTGGCGTGTCGGATGGCGCGGTTCAACAACAATTCCCCTCCCCTTTCTCGCCCTAGACAGCAAAAGACTAGAAGGAACATCCGCGGGTCATGTAATCAGTCGCCGTCAGGACGAGCAGGATTGCCAGCCACACGAAGCCAGCCGCGGCGAAGACGCGCACAAGCGGTTTCTGGCGGCCAAGGTGCATGTAGAAGTAAAAGATGAGAAGCAGCTTCGCCGTCGCCGCCGCCATCGAGATCGGCGTTGAGTACCAACCCGGGGGGAGCCGATAGGCCGCAGCGGTGGCAAACAGAAGCGCCAGAAGCATCAGGTAGATCCGCAGGATGGCCAACGCTGCCTTGTTCGCGGTGATCATCGCGCGTGCGGGATCAGATAGAGGATCGGGTACAGGAAGACCCACACGCAGTCCACGAAGTGCCAGTACAGGCCGAACATCTGCACGGGAGCGTGCCGACCCGCGGCGATGTCGCCGCGAAATTCAAGGCGCCCGAGCCAGACCATTACCCCTATGCCGATCAACATGTGGAGCGCATGGACGCCGGTCATCACAAAGTAGAGGAAGACAAAGAGTTGGGTCGCGGGCGCGACACCTGGAGGGAAATCCATGCCGGGAACGAGATGCCTCTCGTACATTTCGCGGTACTCCGAGAACTTCACGGCAAGGAAAACGGCGCCGAGGACTGCAGTTGCGAGAAGGCATATTCGAAACGGCCTTCGCCTGCCCTGCTCCATGAATGCATCGGCGAGGGCAAGGGCGAGGCTGCTGGTCAGAAGCACGGCCGTATTCAGGGTGCCCTTCCAGAAGCTGAGGTCGCGACTCCCGTTATAGAAGGCCTCCGGGTAGGACATCCTGTAGATGAAATAGGCGAGGAAAAGGCCCCCGAAGAACAACACCTCGGTGGCGATGAAGGTCCACATGCCAAGATGGTTCGCCGAGTCGCGCTGGGCTCGGTCCTGATAGGCTCCCGGAAGAGGTGCTGTCGGGGTGGCGCTCACAGGGGTTCGTAGTCGTACGGCGGCCGATTAACGACGGGGGTTACCGCAAAGTTATCAACCGGCGGCGGCGACGGGGTCTTCCACTCCAGGCCCGTCGCACCCCACGGATTCGCGCCCGCCTGGCGACCCCAGAAGAACGACCAGCTCAAGTAGCCGAGAGGGAGCAGGTAGCCGACCGCGAGCACCACGGCGCCCGCGCTAGACACGGCATTCAGGGTCTGGAACTGGGCGGGATAGATCCAGTAGCGCCGCGGCATGCCCAGGTAGCCAAGCAGGAACTGCGGGAAAAACGTGAGGTTGAATCCCGCAAAGATGACGACGGCCGCGAACGAGGCCAGGCGCTCCGGGTACATCCTGCCGGATATTTTCGGCCACCAGTAGTGCAGGCCGCCCATGTAAGCCATGACGCCTCCCCCGACCATGATGTAGTGGAAATGGGCGATGACGAAGTAGGTATCGTGGAGGTGGACGTCGACTGCCAGGGTCGCAAGAAAGATGCCCGTCAAGCCGCCGATCGTGAAGAGGGCGAGAAAGCCGAGCGCATAGAGCATGGGCGTCGAGAGCGTGATGGAGCCGCGGTGCATGGTCGCGATCCAGTTGAAGACCTTGATGGCCGAGGGCACGGAGACGAGGAAGCTGAGCAGAGAGAACACCGCCCCGGCGTAGACCGACTGGCTGCTCACGAACATGTGGTGGCCCCAGACAAGGAAGCCGAGACCGGCGATCGAGAGGATGGAGAATGCCATGACCTTGTATCCGAAGACCGTCTTGCGGGAGAAGGCGCTCACGATCTCGCTCATGACTCCCATGCCCGGCAGGATCATGATGTACACGGCCGGGTGGGAATAGAACCAGAAGAGGTGCTGGAAGAGGAGCGGATCACCGCCGAGCCTCGGATCGAAGATCCCGATGCCGAAGCCCCTCTCGAGCGCCATCAGGAGGAGCGTCATGGCAAGGACGGGCGTCGCCAGGACAAGGATCACGCTCGTCGCGTAGATGGCCCAGACGAAGAGCGGCAGACGAAACCACGAGAGCCTGGGAGCCCGGAGCTTGTGGACCGTCACGATGAAGTTAAGGCCCGTCGCGATCGAGGAGAAGCCGGCGACAAAGATGCCGGCCGCCATGAGCATCACGTTGCCATTGGAATAGGTGCTGCTGTACGGCGTGTAGAAGGTCCAGCCCGTGTCCACCCCACCGACCGCGATCGCATAGAGGGCAATGAGTCCTCCGCCGACGAAGATATACCAGCTCGCCAGGTTGAGCCTCGGAAAGGCGACATCCCTTGCACCGATGGCCATCGGCAGGATGAAGTTGCCGAGGACTGCGGGTATCGAGGGGATGAGGAAAAACCAGACCATGACGACACCGTGCAGCGTAAAGAGCCGGTTGTAGGAGTCCGAGGTGACGAGGTCGGCCGTTGGAAACGCCAGCTGCAGGCGCATGAGTGCGGCCGCGGTGGCGCCGAGAACAAAGAAGATCGTAATCGTCCCCATGTAGAGGAGCCCGATCCGCTTGTGGTCGGTCGTCAGCAGCCAGGAGCGCAGGCTCGTACCCTCGTCCAGGTAGGTCCGGGAAGGCGCGGGCGCCGCGATGTCAGGTTCGTCATTCATCGCGGCAGCGGCGCGAGCCAGGACCCGTGCCCCAGCGTTCGCAGGTATGCGGCTAATCGGAGAGCCTCCGGCGGACTCATGATGGCGGTGTAGGACGGCATGTCCGCCGGGTATCCCGCCACCCGGTTCTCCGGCGCGCGCAGGATAGCATCGGCAAGATAGGCGTCGTCAGCCCTCACCTTTCGACCGTCCGCAAGGCTCACCTGGGTCCCGTACAGGCCCGAGAGCGAGGGCGCCCTCGCTGGACCGGCCTCATGGCACGTCGCGCATCCATATTTAGAGTAGGCTGCGGCACCAAGCTCTGCCGAGGACCCGACATGGGTTCCTCCGTGGTTCCAGGCAGTAAAGTCCGTTTCGTCCAGGACGACGACCGTGCCGAGCATCTGCGCGTGGGCCGTGCCGCAATATTGGGCGCAGTAGATCGGGTAGGTTCCAAGCCGCGTGGGGTTGAACCATGTGCTGACGATCCGCCCAGGCACC
>DASRSJ010000254.1:0-5122 GCA_035656555.1 Opitutaceae bacterium | reverse complement strand
CTCCTCGAAGCTCCTCATCAGCTGCGGGCCCATCTGCTGGGCCTGGCCGCGGCCGAAAAACTGGGCCGCGATGAAGGGGCGGTGGGAGCCCAGCCAGTGGACGACCCCGAAAGCCACCGCGGCGCCGGTCACGAGGCCGCCGATGAAGATCGCGATGGTCGCAAGGACGACCTGCCAGGTCTTGGCCATGGTTCAGGAGCCGAGGTCCACGACCTCGCTGATCGGGTCGTCCGTGGCGGACGACGCGTCGTCCGAGAACGCGCCCTTGATGGCGGTGTAGTTTATGGCGACGGCGCCAAGCGCCAGCGCGCACGCGAAGGCGGCGGCGCGCACCGAGTACCTCGCGAAGGCGTTGCCGCCGGACGGCTGCTGCTGGAAGGCCAATGCGGCCACCCGCGTCGAGAAGCCGTACGGGGCTGACTCGTCGGCCTTCGCGGCCGGCGCCCTGCGTGCCGCGGCCGCGAGCTTCTGCCATGAGTTGTCGGCGCTCATTTCGTCTCCTTCTCGGTAAGGTCCCGGTAAAACCGTTGCAACTTCCGTCTGGCGCGGAAGGCGCGCACCTTGATGAGTGTCTGGTTCCAGCCGGTGATCTGGCTGATCTCGGCCAGGCTCTTTTGCTCCAGGTCGAGGTACTGGATCACCATGCGGTCCTCCGGTTTAAGCTGCTCCAGGAGCTTGTGTACGAGCTCGCGCGCCTCGAGTGCGTCATCGGGCGCGACGTCGTTCTCGTTCGTGATCACGTTGCCGAGCACCTCGGCCTCGGTCTCCGAGAGGTCCGCCATCCTCAGCTCCGGTCTGCGCTTCTGGGCGCGCAGGTGGTCGATGCAGGTGGTCACTGCGATCCGGGACACCCAGTGGGTGAACGGGACCTCGCCCTTGTACTGGTCCACGCGGGTAAACATCTTCAGAAATATCTCCTGGGCAAGGTCTTCCTCGAGCACCCTGCGGGGAAGATGGGACCGGACGATGCGGATGACAAGGGGGTGCAGGTGCTCCACGAGTTCCCGCGCAGCCAGCTGGTCGCGCCTGCGAACGCGCTCAAGGCAACCAGCCAGATCAAACGGCTCGTCATCAGCCATATAGTTATGGAGGCATCATCGTACACAGTCTGCAAGACGCCGGTTGCCGCCCGCCGGTTACCGGCGGCCCGGATTCTTGACATCTGGCCCCCGGGAAGGGACATTCTCGCTGCAGATGGCATCCGCCTTTCAGGCCCTTCGACTTACCTCCGCGCACGACCTCTAAAGGACGCCGCGTAGCGGCGGGTCGTGCGTAGGCCTGAATCCTCCTGATCGCCGCGGCCCACTTGGCCCAGACGGCGTTGTACACCCGTCAGAAACCTGCCAATCTCAGCATCTTCCCTTCCATGCAGTCAGACCCCGCCATCAAGTACGTCCCCTTCCCTCCCGTCCCCATGTCCCGGCGCCAGTGGCCCGACCGGACACTCACCCACGCGCCGATCTGGTGCAGCGTCGACCTGCGCGACGGCAACCAGGCCCTCGCGCAGCCGATGAGCGTCGACGAAAAGATCGAGTTCTTCGAGATGCTCGTTCGGATCGGCTTCAAGGAGATCGAAGTCGGCTTCCCCTCCGCCTCGCAGATCGAGTTCGACTTCACCCGCCGCCTGATCGACGAGAAGCGCATCCCCGACGACGTCGCGATCCAGATCCTCTGCCAGTGCCGCGAGGACCTGATCACGCGCTCGCTCGAGTCGGTCAAGGGCGCGAAAAACGTGATCTTCCACCTCTACAACTCGACCTCGCCGAAGCAGCGCGAGTACGTCTTCAACCTGCCGAAGGAGGAGATTGTCCAGATCCCCGTGCGCTCTGTTCGCCAGTTGAAGAAGGAAAGCCGCGCCCTCGTCGACTCCGGCACGAGCCTGAGGCTTGAGTACTCCCCGGAGAGCTTCACGAGCACCGAGCTCGGGTTCGCGCTGGAGATCTGCGAAGCCGTCTCCGACGCCTGGGGACCGACGCCCGAGGACAGGATCATCCTGAACCTGCCGGCGACGGTCGAGTACGGCACGCCCAACGTCCACGCCGACCAGATCGAGTGGATGTGCACGCACCTGACGCGCCGCTCATCGACCATCGTGTCGCTGCACACGCACAATGACCGCGGCACCGGAGTCGCGGCGACGGAGCTGGCGCTCCTGGCCGGCGCGGACCGCGTCGAGGGGACGCTCTTCGGCAACGGCGAGAGGACCGGCAACCTGGACATCGTGACCGTGGCCCTGAATCTCTACACCCACGGCATCGCGACGGGGCTGGACTTCAGCGACCTGAACGGGATCCGCGACATCTACGAGCGCTGCACGAGGCTCGAGGTGCCGCCGAGGCAGCCGTACGCGGGCGAGCTTGTCTTCACCGCGTTCAGCGGCTCCCACCAGGACGCGATCAAGAAGTCCCTCCCCCACCAGAAGCCGGGCAAGCCCTGGGACGTCCTTTACATCCCGATCGACCCGGCCGACATCGGCAGGAGCTACCGCGCGATCATCCGCATCAACTCGCAGTCCGGAAAGGGCGGCGTGGCCTATGTGCTCGAGCAGGAGTTCGGCTTCCAGCTGCCGAAGGCGATGCACAAGGAGATCGGCAAGATCGTGAACACGCTGGCCGACGCGAAGGGCACCGAGCTTACCTCGCAGGACATCCATGATGCCTTCACGAAGGAATACCTCGGCCGCACGGCGCCGGTCTCACTCGGCCTCTTCCAGACGACCGAGCGCGGCTCATCCGTCAAGTGCGAGGCCTCCGTCACGATCGACGGCAGGCAGCACAAGCTCCAGGGCAGCGGCAACGGCCCGATCGACGCCTTCGTGAATGCGCTGAAGGAGACGGACCTGCCGAAGTTCGACGTCGTCAGCTACTCCGAACACTCGCTCGGCGCCGGCGCCGAGGCGAAGGCCGTCTCCTACATCCAGGTGAAGACCCCGCGCGGCGACGCGTACTTCGGGGCCGGCATCGACACCAACATCGAGCTCGCGTCCATCAAGGCGATCGTGAGCGCGCTGAACCGGGCGATCCGCCCGCGCGATGAAGTTTGAGCCCGAGAAGCGCCCCCTGACGGGGGAGACCCTGGAGAGCCTCTGCGCGAGCCTTGCCGAGCACGGGGAGAAGCCCTTCCGCGCCCGGCAGGTGCTCGACTGGGTCTACAAGAAGCGCGCGCGCACGTGGGACGACATGACGAACCTGCCGAAGGAGCTGCGCTCCTGGCTGGACGAGACGTTCACCCTCATGCCGGCGTCCCTTGTGCTGAACAAGCACTCGGCCGACGTGACGGACAAGCTGCTCCTTGAGCTCGGCGACCGCTCGCTGATCGAGACCGTGATCATCCGCGTGCCCCAGGAGGGTGTCGGGATAGACCACTCCAGGAAGACGATCTGCATCTCGACCCAGGTCGGCTGCGCGATGGCCTGCGTCTTCTGCGCCTCGGGGCTCGCGGGCCTCAAGCGCGACATGAACGCGGGCGAGATCGTGGCGCAGCTTCTGCAGGTGTGCTACGCCGAGGACGAGCGCACGCCAAGGGCGCGCGCTGAACTCGCCTCCTTCGACAACATCGTCGTCATGGGCATGGGCGAGCCGCTCGCCAACTACGACAACCTCATCAAGGCGCTGACGATCGTGAACGCCGAGTGGGGACTCGGCTTCGGCGCGAGGCGGATCACGGTCTCGACGAGCGGCTTGGTCCCCAAGATCCTCAGGCTCGCCGAGGAGCCTCTGGGCTTCCGGCTGGCGATCTCGCTCCACGGGGCGACGGACGAGGTGAGGACGCAGATCATGCCGGTCAACAAGGCGTTCCCGCTCGCGAAGCTGCTGCCGGCGGTGAAGACCTTCACGGAGAAGCACGGCAGGATGGTGACCTTGGAGTTCATCCTGATCGACGACGTGAACGACTCGCTCGACCAGGCGAAGAGGCTGCGGGATATCGCGCTCGACCTCCACGCCCACGTGAATCTGATCCCCTACAACACGGTGGAGGGCCTTCCCTGGAAGAGGCCCGACGTGAAGCGCCAGCTGACCTTCGCCAAGGTGCTCGAGAGGGCCGGCGTCTCCGTGACTCTGCGCCGCGAGAAGGGCCACGACATAGCGGCGGCCTGCGGGCAGCTCAGGCTCAAGACCGAGACGGAGCGGGGTGAAGTCGTCCTCGCCTGAAAAAAATCGTCTTGAAAGGTCGCGGGAACTAACCGCTAGATTTCCTTTCTCACGGAGGCTCCCGCCTCCGCAAACCCCCGTCCCCATCCCATGATTGATGTCAAAGGCCTCGTAAAAACCTATGGCTCAAAGCGCGCGGTCGATGGCGTGAGCTTCTCGGTGAAACGCGGCGAGATCCTCGGCTTCCTCGGGCCCAACGGGGCCGGCAAGTCAACGACCATGAAGATGATAACGGGCTTCATCCGCCCGGACTCGGGCACCGCCTCGGTTGACGGCATCGATGTCCTGAAGGACCCGGTGGCGGTCAAGAGGAAGCTCGGGTACCTGCCGGAAAGCGCGCCGGCCTACCCCGAGATGACGGTCGTCGAGTTCCTGGGATTCATCGCGGAGATCCGCGGCTTCAGGGAGCCCAAGGTGCTCCGCGCCCAGGTCGAGCGCGCTGTCGCCCTCACCCAGCTCACCTCCGTCGGGCACCAGACGATCGAGACCCTCTCCAAGGGCTACAAGCAGCGCGTGGGCTTCGCCCAGGCGCTGCTGCACGACCCGCCGGTCCTGATCCTCGACGAGCCGACGGACGGCTTGGACCCCAACCAGAAGAACGAGGTGAGGACGCTCATCCGCAGCATGGCGGTCGAGAAGGCCGTCATCCTCTCCACCCACATCCTGGAGGAGGTCGAGGCCATCTGCACGAGGGTCGTCATCATCTCCGAGGGCAAGATCGTCGCCGACGAGACGCCCGCGGCGCTCCTGGCCCGGCAGCCCGGCGCCAGGATGGACGAGATCTTCCGCAGCCTCACAAGGAGCGCGTCATGAGGCAGGTAAAACCCATCTTCAAGAGGGAGTTCGCGGGCTATTTCCGCACCCCCGTCGCCTACGTCTTCCTGATCGCCTTCCTCGTCATGTCAGTGGCGCTCGCATTCTCGAGGTTCGGCGGGTTCTTCGACCACGGACGCGCGGACCTGGACGACTAC
>DASRSJ010000253.1:0-1796 GCA_035656555.1 Opitutaceae bacterium | reverse complement strand
AGGTAGACCACGTTCCTTGTGCTGCTCACGAGCGCCGAGGCGTCGCTGGCCAGGAGGTACTCGTTCTCGCCGACTCCGAGGATAAGGGGGGACGCCTTGCGGGCGGCCACGACCTCGTCAGGGAACTCCGTGCATAGGACGGCGATGCCGTAGGTGCCCTCGACGTGGCGCAGGGTCTTCCGCACGGCATTGAGGAACGGGCTCTCGCCGTTCCCGCTCTCGGGCTCCTTGGCGAAGTGGTAGGCCACGAGGTTGCAGAGGACCTCGGTGTCGGTCTCGGACTGGAAGGTATATCCCAGGTCCGCCAGAAAGGTCTTCATCTGGTTGTAGTTCTCGATGACCCCGTTGTGGATCAGGGCGAACTTTCCATCGGAACTCAGGTGCGGGTGGGCATTGGCCTCGGTGACGCCGCCGTGGGTAGCCCAGCGAGTATGGCCAATCCCAACCGTGCCGGGGAGCTTCTCCTTGGAGGTCTCCTTCGTCAGGTTGTCGACCCTGCCGATCCTCTTTACGACCTTGATGCCGCCGTCCTGGACCACGGCGATGCCGGCGGAGTCATAACCCCGGTATTCCAGGCGTTTGAGACCCTCGAGAATGATGGTCGATGCCTTGCGGTTGCCGACGTAACCTACGATGCCACACATGGTTTTCTGGTAATGATTGGGTTCCCACGAACAATTAGTCTCGCGAAGTGACTGATCACGATAGAAAACGGAATTCCTATGACCACCCAAAAACGCGTTCTAGCGGTCATTATGGGCGGCGGCCGGGGTACCCGGCTGTCACCGCTCACGCTGGAGCGATGCAAGCCGGCCGTACCCCTCGCCGGTAAATATCGACTCGTCGATATTCCCATCAGCAACTGCATCAATTCGGAGATCAACCGAATCTTCCTTCTTTCGCAGTTCAACACGGCTTCGCTGCACCGCCACGTCCAGGGCGCCTACCAGTTCGACCCCTTTGGCGGCGGCTTCGTGGACATCCTCTCGGCCGAGCAGACGGAGAAGAGCCTGGACTGGTACCAGGGGACGGCCGACGCCGTCCGCCGCAACATCGTCCACTTCCGCAAGTACCCCCACGACCTGATCCTCATCCTCTCGGGGGACCAGCTCTACCGCATGGATTTCAGGGAGATCATCGAGCAGCACCTGGCGACGGGTGCGGACGTCACGATTTGCGCGAAGCCGTTCCCGATTTCAAAGGTCGAGGGCCTGGGCCTCATGCGCGTCTCCGATGACCTGGCGGTCAAGGAGTTCGCGGAGAAGCCGAAGGATCCCCTGGTCATCAGCAGCCTGACGCTCAGCCCGGCCCTCGACGCCAAGCTCAAGGAGCCCTGTGACGAGCGCCGCTGCCTGGCCTCCATGGGCATCTACGTCTTCAACCGCAACGCCCTCGCCGACGCCCTCGAAAACTCGATGACCGACTTCGGCCGGGAGGTGATCCCGAGCCTGCTGGGCAAGAAGAAGATGTTCGCCCACATCTTCGAGGGATACTGGGAGGACATCGGCACCGTGAAGGCCTTCTTCGAGGCCAACCTGGCGCTCGCCCAGCCGCTGCCGCCCTTCAACTTCTTCGACGCGACGACGCCCGTCTACTCGCACTACGAGTACCTGCCGGCCTCCAAGCTGAACAAGTGCAAGGTCGACAACGTCGTCGTGGCCGACGGCTGCATCATCACCGACTCCTCGATCAAGCACTGCCTCTTCGGCATCCGCTCCTACGTGGGAGAGGGCTCCGACCTGGAGGACGTGATCATGATGGGCGCCGACTACTTCGAGACGCCCGAGCAGATCGCC
>DASRSJ010000252.1:0-6236 GCA_035656555.1 Opitutaceae bacterium | reverse complement strand
AAGTCAAGGTGGGCGCCTCCGCCGCGCTATTTGCTTTCCGGTTTACGGCCTAGCATCCGACGCGACGGGTTTGGCTCCCGTAATGTTTCCAAGGCAAAGAGCAGTTATTGAAAGCACCTCGTACACTGCAGGGTGTCTGGTATTGAGTCTGCTTCAAGTGGCCCCACCGTCAAGTATGCCCTTGCGAATCCTGCTCGCCACGATCGGCAGCTCGGGGGACGTGAATCCTGTCATCGGGCTCGGCAGGGGCCTGCTGGCGAGGGGCCACGAGGTCACGGTGGCGACCAATGAGATGTTCGAGGGGCAGGTGCGCGCCTGCGGGCTGGGCTTCACGGCCCTGGGAACGAGGGCCGAGGCCGAGGCCATGATGAACGACCCCAGGCTCTGGCATCCCAGGAAGGGCTTCCGGTGCATCATGGAGGGCGCCGTCGTGCCGAACATCGGGCGCCTCTACAAGATCGTGGAGGCCCACAGGGGTCCCGGCGCCGTGGTCGCGGCAACAAGCCTCTGCCTCGGGGCGCGCGTGGCCCAGGAGAAGCTGGGCGTCCCCACGGCGACCCTCCACCTGCAGCCGGCCGTCATACGCAGCTATTTCGACAATGGCGTCATTGGGCCCTTCGACATGGGCCCCAGGATGCCAATGTTCGCCAAGCGCGGCATATTCTGGGTCCTCGACACGTTCTTTGGAGACCGCCTGATCCGCCCCGAGCTGAACGCCTTCAGGGCCACGCTCGGACTGGAGCCGGCCAAGGGCATCTTCGGCGACTACCTCCATTCCCCCCAACTGGTCCTTGGGCTCTTCCCGGACTGGTTCGCCCCACGGCAGCCGGACTGGCCGCCCAACACCAAGCTGACCGGATTCATCCTCGAGGATGCCGGCGGAGCGGCCGAGGCCCACGTCGAGGCCGAGCGCTTCCTGGCTGAAGGCCCCGCCCCCATACTTGTCACCCCCGGTTCCGCAGCGATGGACCGCACCTGGTTTTTTGCCAACACGGTTGGCGCCTGCAGGAAGCTCGGCCTGCGGGCCATGCTCGTCACGAACTTCCCCTCCCAGCTGCCGAGCCACCTGCCCGAGGGAATGAAGGCCTTCCCCTACCTCCCCTTCAGTTCGGTTATGCCGCGATGCGCAGCCGTCGTCTACCACGGCGGCATCGGCACCCTAGCCCAGACAATCCGGGCGGGCGTCCCCCACCTCATCGTCGCGAATGCCCACGACCAGCCGGACAACGGCATGCGCATCGAGAGAATGGGCCTAGGCTTCGGCACCAACCAGCGACTCTGCAGCCGCAGGTACATGACGCGCACGCTGGCCAAACTCCTGGATTCCCCCGCCATCCGGGCCCGCTGCAAGGAGATGGCCTCCAAGGTCGATTCCTCCGCGGCGCAGGCGCGCGCATGCGACCTCATTGAAACGCTCGCCTGACGGCCCAGTAGCCGCGGTTCCGGGAGTCAGGGCTTCCTGCCCTCGTCGACCTCGTAGAACTCGAAGTAAGTCAGGATGTCGTCCCGGTGGCCAAGGCCGTACTTGATCTTGTAGTCCCGAAACTTCTCCGGCGGCTGATCGGTGTCCCTCCAGCCGCGCTTGATGAGGAACTCGTTCCAGACGCCGATCATCTCCTCAGTCGGCTTTGAGCCGGCCTCCATGATCCACGAGAGGATCTCCTCGTCCGTGGCGCCCTTCTCCACGCGGGCGACCAGTTCGTCGTAGTTGATCCCGAGAAAGCGCACGCAGCGCCCGTCGAAGCCCTTGCCCATGTTGTCCAGGAAGCCGTCGGGAAGCTTGCCCTCCTTGCGCAGGCGGATCTTCCGGACCATGCGCGGAATCCAGACGATGCCGCCGAGTTTCTCGTATGCGCTCAGCATCATATCAGTGCCCAAGAATCGTGGAGTCGAGGTGCTGGATGATCAATTCCTGCACCGTCGCCAAAAAGAGATAGCACATGAAGGCCGTCTTCGTCGCCTCGTCCAGGCCGTCCATCTCGACGTCGCCCGTCTCGAGGGCCTCGTCGCCCAGCTCCTTCAGGCGGCTGTCGCGAAGTTTCAGGCGCAGGGCCGTGCAGGCGCGAACGATCGGCTCCGCGTTCTTCTCGTCGAAGGCAATCACGCCGACCGTGAAGAACTCGGCATCAAAGAGGGAGAGGAGCGCCCGCAAGTCGCCGTTCTGGCCCTCGAGGAGCTCGCCGATCCAGGCCCCGCGGAAGTCCTGGTCCAAGTCGTGGAGGGCCTGCGGGGCCGCCAGGCTGCGCTCGAGGTCGATCGTCAGCTCGCGGATGAGATCAACAAGCGGCGCGACAACGGGCAGGCTCAGCTTGACCTCAACGCGCTTCATCGGGCTCCAGGACGGCGGTCAGGTGCCACTGCTGCAGGGTGAAGACATGGGCCTCGGCGGTCTCGCGGTGGCCGATCCAGACGACCGAGCGTCCCTGCTCATGGACCTCGAGCATGTGCTTCCTGGCCTTCGTCTCGTCGAATCCGAGCACCTTCTTGAAGACCATGACAACGTAGGACATCAGGTTCACGGGGTCGTTCAGGACGACGACGCGCCAGCCATCCTCCAACTGAACCTCGGTGGCCGCACGTTGGTCCGTGCGTGTGTTGGATCTGGATTCAGCCACGGACGTGAAGGGGACCCTGAACCTTGTCAGGACTTCTCGCGGACCGCGGCCTCAATCCGGGCTTCCGATTCATTGAGGGGCACCTTAACCGTTTCCGGCCTGTCGCGCCACTTCATTTCGACAATACCTTCCTTGATGCCCCGGCCGCCCACGGTGAACCGCAGCGGTATGCCGAGGAGGTCGGCGTCCTTGAACTTGACGCCCGGGCGCTCTGCACGGTCATCGACCAGCACATCGGCGCCGGCCTTGTCGGCGGCGGCGGCGAGCTTCATGGCGATGGCGGACGCCTCGGCGTCCTGGGGATCCAGGAGGGTGACCAGCACCTGGAAGGGAGCGATCGCCCAGGGCCAGATGATGCCGTCCTTGTCGTGGCTCTGCTCGATGACCGCCTGGAGGGTGCGGCTGATGCCGATGCCATAGCAGCCCATGACGAAGAGGTGGTTCTCCTTCTTGTCGTCGGTGTAGTGGGCGTCGATCCGCTCGGAGTACTTGGTGCCGAGTTTGAAGATGTGCCCGACCTCGATGCCGCGGCGCACCTTGAGTGGCAGGCCGCCGACCGGGTCCGGCTCGCCGGCCTTGACCCTGCGGAAATCGCCGAACTTCGTGACCGCGAGGTCGCGGGCCACGTTCACGTGGCGCACGTGCACCCCGTCCTTGTTGGCACCGGTCGTGCCGTTGCCGACCAGGCGTATCGCGTGGTCGCCGAAGATCCCGGCCAAGGCCGAGGGATCCTTGATAGATCCCCTGACGGCGCCGAGGCTGCCCGGCTTGGCACCCATGACGGGCTCGATCTCTTCCGGCGTGGCCGGGCGGGTGAGCGAGAAACCGAGAGAGCCGAGCTTCGCCTCCTCCAGCTCATCGCTGCCGCGCAGGATGACTAGGAACGGCTTGCCGTCGCCTATGAAGACCAGGGTCTTGAACTGGGAGTCGGCGGCGACGCCGTACGGTGCCGCCTCCAGCGCCGCGATCGTCACGACGCCGGGAGTCGGGAATTCCTCGAGGGCGCCCGTGGCGGCCGCGTCGGCCAGGTCCTTCGGGACCAGGTTGCTTCGGGCCTTCTCGCGGTTGGCGGAGTACCCGCTCTCCTCATTATAGAAGAGGTCATCGTCGCCCACCTCGGCCGGGACCATGAACTCATGGGAGAAGCTGCCGCCCATGACGCCCGTGTCGGCCTCAACGCAGATCGCCTGGACGCCGATCCTCTTGAAGAACGCCTCGTAGGCCTCCTTGACGGCCATGTAGCTTTTCACGGCCGCGTCGTCGTCCACGTCGAACGTGTAGGCGTCCATCATGACGAACTCCCTCGCGCGCATCAGGCCGTAGCGCGGGCGGATCTCGTTGCGGAACTTGGTGCCAATCTGGAAAAAGCTCTTGGGCAGGTCGCGGTAGCTCGTGATCTCGGCCTTGATGAGGGGCGTGATGATCTCCTCATGGGTCGGCCCAAGGACATACTCCGGCTCGCGCGGCCCGCGCTTGCCCTCGCCCGCGCTGTCGGCGCGGAACATGATCTCGCGCACCGGGCCCCAGCGCGGGCCGTCGGCCCAGAATTCGGCCGGGTGGATCTGCGGCATCGAGAGCTCGATCGAGCCCGAGCGCTCCATCTCCTCGCGGCAGATGCGGGAGACCTTCTGCATGACCCTGAGGCCCAGCGGCAGGAACGTGTAGAGGCCGCCGCCCAGCTTGCGGACGAGGCCCGCCCTGATCAGCAGCTTGTGCGACGCGATCTCCGCGTCGGACGGGCTTTCCTTGAGCGTGGGTATGAAGTAGCGCGACCAAAGTTTCATCGAGATTGGATAGCCAAGAAACAGTGGGGCCCATTGGCAACACGCGAAAACGTTTGTTGCCAATTGCCCCCGTCCGTTTTGCCCTGAAACCACGCATGACCGCACCCCGCAAGGACCGCAAACCATGGAGCATGAAGTGGATCGTGCTGGCCATCGTGCTGTTCATCCCGGCCTACACCTACCTTACGCTGCACTTCAGGAAGAAGGGCCCGGCCTTCGCCCCGTACGGGGACATCCGTGACCGGGCCGACGTCATCCGCCTCCTGAAGGCCGGCTACAAGCGGGTCGCGATCGACGCCAGCCGGCCGGTCGAGGGTTCGGCCGAAGCCGCGGGAGCGACCTCGCCGTCCGCCGGGGGACTCCCGCCGGAGCTGAAGAAGACCCTCATCGAGACCCCGCTCATGGCGACGCAGATCCAGTCGGCCTCTGCCGCGGCGAGCGCGGTCTCCGGCATAGACTACCCGATCGACCTCTCCTACTCCCTCCAGGACAACAAGCGCCAGCTCTCCGGCGCCCACATCTACGAGCGCGACGGCGAGATCGTGATCGTCGCCGACTTCGAGCACCTCGACGGGCAGCTCATGTCACGTTACCGTGACGGCACCGCCCGCCTCGACATTCCTCCCGGCTCGCTGAAACCAGGCAAGTACCGCGTGACGCTGGTCGGCGAGCAGGCCTCCAGGTCCTGGGACCTCGTCGTCCGCTGAGCGCCGTGGCGCTTTTGTGGCCACAATAGGGCCCACACGTCCCTTGACGTGGGGGCCCGCTTCCCTGAGAACGCGAGACCACCAATGACCACCGGAAACGGTCAGCCCACCGCTGCAGCGCCCTCAACCGCGCTTGCGACGACCATCAAACCGACCGACCTCCGCGGGATCCTCCAGTACGTCCCGAGGTTCCAGGGGCAGATCTTCGTGATCGCGATCGACGGCTCGATCGTCGCCGACGACAACTTCGGGAACCTCCTGGTCGACATCGCGGTGCTTCGCAGCCTGGGCATCAAGGTGGTGCTGGTCCACGGCATCGGCCACCAGCTGATCGAGCTCTCGAAGCTGCGCGACACGCCGATCACTAACAGCGACGGCACGGGTGTCACGGACGCCGTGACCCTGGACCTCGGGATCCGCGCCTCCTCGCGCGTCTCGCACATCATCCTCGAGGGCCTGACCGGCAGCTCGCTGAAGGCCGTCATCACCAACGCCGTGCGAGCCGTGCCGATCGGCATCATAAAGGGCGTCGACCAGCAGCTGACAGGGCGCGTGGACCGCATCGACAAGGAGCTCATCAACGCCCTGATCGAGCGCCAGGTGGTGCCGCTTGTCTCGCCGCTGGCCTTCGGCCCCGACGGCAAGTCGCTCCGCGTGAACTCCGACCTCCTGGCGGCCGAGATGGCCGAGGCGCTCCACGCGACCAAGATAATCTACCTCGCACCGAACGCCGGCCTCGAGATCGAGGACAAGGTGAACCACGAGATCTCGGTCGACGCGCTGCGCGCGATGCTGACCGACCATCCCGAGAAGATTGCGGAGTCGAGCCGCAGCAAGGCGACCTACGCCGTGAAGGCGATCGAGACCGGCACGCCGCGCGTGCACATCGTCGACGGCCGGGTCTTCGACGGGCTGCTGAACGAGATTTTCTCCAACGAGGGTGTGGGCTCGCTGGTCTACGGCAACGACTACCAGCAGATCAGGAAGGCGACCCGCAGGGACGCCAGGCTACTCTACAACCTGACGCGCAACGCCGTGAAGCGCGAGGAGCTGATCAACCGCACGCAGCAGGCGATCGAGAAGAACATCGACCAGTACTTCCTCTTCGAGGTCGACGAGGCGGTGGTGGC
>DASRSJ010000251.1:0-7592 GCA_035656555.1 Opitutaceae bacterium | reverse complement strand
GGCCGCGGTAGGTCGCGACGCCGCTGCCGATGGAGATCGATTTCGAGACGACGTTCGAGGTCGTGTCGTCCGCGGCGTGGATCATTTTCGCGCCGGTATCCTGGTGCTGGCCGTCGCTGGCGAGCGCGATGCTGATGACTTCGCCGCGTGCCCGGCGTCCTTTCATGATGACGCCGGGATATTTCATGGTGAGGCGGCTGCCGATATTGCAGTCGATCCACTTGATCTCGGCCTCCTCGTGCGCGACGCCGCGCTTCGTGACCAGGTTGAAGACGTTGGAGGACCAGTTCTGGACCGTGATGTACTGGATCTTGGCGCCCTTGAGCGCCACGAGCTCGACGACCGCGCTGTGGAGCGTGGCGGTCGAGAACTTGGGCGCGGTGCAGCCTTCCATGTAGGTCAGTTCGGCGCCCTCGTCGCAGATGATCAGCGTGCGCTCGAACTGGCCGAAGTTCTCCGCGTTGATGCGGAAGTAGGCCTGGAGCGGGTGGGAGACCTTGACGCCAGGGGGCACGTAGATGAACGAGCCGCCGGAGAAGACGGCGCTGTTGAGCGCCGAGAACTTGTTGTCGCCGGTCGGGATCACTTTGCCGAAGTACTTGCGGAAGATCTCGGGGTGCTCGCGCAGGGCCTCCGTCGAGTTCATGAAGATGACGCCCTGCTTGGCGACGGCGTCCTTGATGTTCGAGTAGGCGGCCTCGGAGTCGAACTGGGCCTCGACGCCTGCCAGGAACTTGCGCTCCTGCTCGGGGATCCCGAGGCGCTCGAAGGTGCGCTTGATGTCGTCCGGCACCTCCTCCCACGTGCGCTTGGGCTTCAGGCCCTGCGAGAGGTAGTAGCGGATCTTGTCGAAGTTGATGTTCTCGAGGTCCTTGGTCGCCCAGTGCGTCGGCATCGGCTTCGCGAAGAACTGCTTGAGCGCGCTCTGGCGAAAGTCGTGGATCCACGGCGCCTCCTTCTTGACGGAGGAGATGTAGTCGACCGTGCGCTCGCTCAGGCCCGTGCCCGCGTCGAAGTCGTACGTCATGTCGTACTTGAAGTTGCCGGAGCTCTGGTCGATCCCGGAAACCGGGTTCTCGACGGGCGACTCTAGGGTGTCGGTGATGTCGGACATGGTGTGGTTTGCCCTGTTCAGGCGTTGGCGAGCTCCTGCTTGACCCAGTCGTAGCCGCGGGACTCGAGCTCGAGGGCCAGGGACTTGTCGCCGCTCTTCACGATCCGGCCGTCGATCATGACGTGGACGTGGTCGGGGACGATGTAGCCCAGCAGGCGCTGGTAGTGGGTGATGAGAAGGACGCCGAGGTTCGGGCCCCTCAGGTGGTTTACGCCGTCGGAGACGATCTTGAGAGCATCGATGTCGAGGCCGGAGTCCGTCTCGTCCATGAGGGCGAAGCGGGGCTCGAGCATGGCCATCTGCAGGATCTCGCTCCTCTTCTTCTCGCCGCCGGAGAAGCCGTCGTTGACCGCGCGGGAGGTGAACTTCCTGTCGATCTTCAGGAGGTCCATCTTCTGGTAGAGGCGCTTGTAGTAGCCTGACGCGTCGATCTCCTCGCCCTCGGCCATGCGGGCCTGGATCGCGGCGCGAAGGAAGTTGGCGATGCTGACGCCCGGGATCTCGCTCGGGTACTGGAAGGCCAGGAAGATGCCCTCGCGCGCACGCTCGTCGGACTCCTTGTCGAGGATCGACTTGCCGTCGATCAGGACGTCGCCCTGCGTGATCGTGTAGTCCGGGTGGCCGGCGATCGCCTTGGCCATCGTGGACTTGCCCGTGCCGTTCGGCCCCATGATCGCATGGACCTCCCCGGTATTGATCGTCAGGGAGACTCCCTTGACGATTTCCTTGTCCCCGGTGGAGACGTGCAGATTCTTGATTTCGAGTGAGGACATGCTGAAGGGAAAGGGAATGCGGGTTAGGACTTCGCGGGCGCCTTGCCGCGGAAGATGATCTCGACGGACTTGGCGTCGAAGTCGGCGGGCAGGACGGACTTCACCTGGTCCAAAAGGCCCGGGGGCAGGTCGATGTCATGCGTGGCGCCGGTCGCCTCGTCGTGGAAGTGGGCGTGGGGCCTCAGGTTCGGGCAGTAGCGGGTCGGGCCGCGCTCGAAGTTGACCGCGCGCACGAGGTCGCACTGCACCAGGGTCTCCAGGCAGTTGTAGACGGTCGCCAGCGAAATCATGGGCATCTCGGGCTTCGCGCGGGCGAAGACATCCTCAGCCGTGGGGTGATCGCGCTTCTTCAGGAGGACGCTGTAGATCACCTCGCGCTGGGGCGTGTTGCGCAGCCCGCTGTCCTGAAGGCGCTGGGCCAGGGCCTCTGAGCTATCCGTGTTGGAAATCATGTATGGGGTGCTTTTCTGCAGTTAATTGGAATGCTTCCAAGTTTCAACTAGTAATAAGAATCATTCTAAACATTGGATTCAAGTATTTGCAGGATAGTGGCTTAAGATTAGCCTCTTAGCTCGAACCCGTGTAAAACCAGTGCCAAGGCTCGTAAACTATGCCGTGGGCATTATCCCGGGGATAGGAAAGCCGGAATCCGAATGTCTTCGCGTGGCTGCCCAGCCATAAAAAGGCCCCTGTCCCCTCAAAGTCCTCGGTGAGCGGCGGGGCGTCGGGTACGCCGATGTCGATCGCGTTCCCGGTGTGATGCTCGCTGAAACCCGGCGCCGCCATCACCTTCAGGATGGCGTCGATCGGCTGGCCCCTGGCGATCTTGGCGCGGATTAATTCCTCCTGGCGGGCGATGCTTCGGAAGCCGGAATGGGCCACGAGGACGACACCTTCCGAAAGGGCCCTGTCCTTCATGAGCCCCCAGGCCGCCGCGGCGGCGGGAGTCACATGGACCTCGCGTCCCTCGGTATTGGTCCCAATGGCGACAAGCTCGCTTGCCTCGGCCTGGAAAACCAGGCCCCGGCGGCTGCCGTAATCCGCCGGTATGCCAAGCTCGCTCAAGCCTCGTGCTCGGCCAGCCAGCGCTCGGCGTCGATCGCCGCCTGGCAGCCCATGCCGGCTGCGGTGATGGCCTGGCGGTAGGTGTGGTCAGCGCAGTCTCCGGCCACGTAGACGCCCGGGACCTTGGTCTGGACCTGGGAGCCGGCCGAGGGGACGAAGTAGCCGTTCTCGTCGACATCAAGGGCCGAGGCGAACGCCTTGGAGTTCGGGATATGGCCGATGGCTACAAAGACGCCCTTAACGGGGAGCACGGACTCGACGTTCGTCTTCACGTGGCGCACGCGAAGCCCGCTGACCGCCCCCTCGCTGATGCCCTCGACGGAGACGGGGGCCGTGTCCCAGACCATCTGGATCTTGGGATGGGAGGTCGCGCGGTCGGCCATGATCTTCGAGGCGCGCAGGGAGTCCCTGCGGTGGACAAAGTAGACCTTGCTGGCGAAGCGGGTGAGGAAGAGGGCCTCCTCGGCGGCGCTGTCGCCGCCGCCGATGACCGCGACCTCCATCTTGCGGTAGAAGGCTCCGTCGCAGGTGGCGCAGGTGGTGACGCCCTTGCCGCCGTAGAGCTCCATCTCCCCGGGGATGCCGGTCATGCGGGGGGAGGCGCCGGTGGCGATGATGACCGTCTTGGCCAGGATCGTGCGGTCCGAGCAGATCAGCTTGCGGGGCATTGAGGTGAAATCCACCGACTGCACGAGCGTCTGCTCAAAGCGGGTGCCGAACTTAGTGGCCTGCTTCCTGAGGTTGTCCATCAGCTGGAAGCCGTCCACGCCCTCCGGGAAGCCGGGGAAGTTCTCGACCTCGCTGGTCGTCGTCAGCTGGCCACCGGGGAGCGGTCCCTCGACCACCAGGGGACCGAGGTTGGCCCTTCCCGTGTACACGGCCGCGGTCAGTCCCGCGCAGCCGGTTCCTACGATGACGACGTTCTCAACAGTTGGGTTGGACATGTTAGGGCTGGAAGCAAACAAGCTGGCCCAAACTTCGTCCAGCGCAACTCGGGCAATTTGCAGATATTAAGGTAACCATCCTGTATCACTCCTTTTGTGTGGCTTGGGTGCCCGCCATAGTATGAATCTCCGTCCCCAGTGGATAAATTGTTGCGCCAACGTTTCATTGGGTAGGGGGCCGGGATGCCGAGCATGGGTCCGCTGAGCCGCCTTCCCCGCGCCCTCTGGGCAAGGGCCCTGCTTTTCGGCGTGGGCCTGTTTATTCTGGCGCAGGCCAGCTGGCTCCTCGCCGAGCGCGACGGCTCGGACGTCAGCTTCTGGCTGCCGGCGGGCTACTCGATCTCGGTCCTCATGCTCAGCGAGTCGTCGGAGTGGCTGATCCTCATGGCCGCGGGCTCCATCGGTAACATCATCTTTGACGCGATGCACGGGACGGCGATGACGATGACTCTCGCGTACGCGCTCCTGAACACCCTCCAGGCGCTCCTCGGCGCGTTCCTCTACAGGAAGCTGATCGGGCGGGGCGCCCACATGAAGACAATGAAGGAGCTCCTGGGCCTCGTGGCCTATGCGGCGCTCCTGAGTTCTGCAGTCATCGGTGTCGCGATGGCCGCCACGGGGGTGGCGACCGGGGAGGGCTACGCCTTCGTGGACGGCTGGCTCGTCGGTTGGAGCAGCAACGCCATGTCGATTGTGACCGTGGCGCCGCTGATCCTCGTCTGGGCTTCGCCGCCCGAGGCGGGCGAGAGCTGGTGGCGCGAGCCCCGCCGCTTGGCCGAGATGGCGATCCTCGCCACGGGCCTCACCATATTTACCGTCGTCGCCTTCGGAGGCCGTGTCCCCAACGCCGAGAAGTTCACTCTCATTCCCTTCATCCTCTGGGCGGCCCTTCGCTTCGGCATGCGGGGCGCCTCGATGATCAGCCTCCTTGCGGCGCTTCTGGTCGTGTATCTGGCCGCCCACGGCCCGGAGATCTACACCGTCCACGAGATTATCAGCGGGGCCTCGGTGCTCAAACTCGACGCCTACCTGACCATCTGCGCGATGGTGGGGCTCATTCCCGCGCTCGCGGTCGCCGAGCGTGACACACTGGTCCAGCAGCTGGGAAACAGCGAGGCGCGCTTCCGAAACCTCACCGAGGCTGCTTTCGAGGGCGTGTTCATCACCGAGAACGGGCTGATCGTCGACGTGAACGACCAGGGGCTGCAGCTCCTGGGATACGAGCGGGCCGAGGTCATGGGAACGCCCGTCGCCGACTATGTGAGCGCGGAGTCCCGCGAGGTGGTGGCCGAGAACATCCGCAACGAGCGCGAGCTCGCCTACCGCCACAAGATGGTGAGGAAGGACGGGACGAAGTTCGACGCGGAGGCCCGCGCCAAGATGATGCAGATGGGCAGCCGCACCGTGCGCATGACGGCGCTTCGCGACATCTCCGGCTGGCTCCAGGACCAGGAGAGGCGGATGCACCTGGAGGAGCAGCTGAGGCAGACGCAGAAGCTCGAGGCCCTCGGCACCCTGGCCGGCGGCATCGCGCACGACTTCAACAACATCCTGACCGGCATCCTCGGCAACCTGCAGCTGACCGAGCTTGAGCTCGCCGTCGACGACCCCGCCCACGAGACGCTCGCGGCCTCAGTGCAGGCGTGCCGCAGGGCGCGCGACCTCGTGGCGAGGATCCTGTCCTTTAGCCGCCTGGAGCACGACAACCGCGTCGCGGCCCAGCTTGGGGCGACCGTGATGGAGGCCGTGCAGCTCCTCAAGGTGGGTCTGCAGGCCGACATCGAGATCCGCGTCAACCTAGCCAAGGGCACCCCTGCGGTCGTCTTTGACCCGAGCCAGATCCACCAGGTCGTGATGAACCTCGGGACGAACAGCATCCAGGCGATAAAGGGGGGCGGCGTCCTCTCGATCGACCTCGAGGCCGTCGTGCCGAACGCGTCGCTCCAGGAGCGCCACCCGCAGGTCGAGCCGAGGCACACGGTCCGCCTCAAGCTGCGGGACAGCGGCTGCGGCATGGACGAGACGGTTCTAAAGCGCGTCTTCGAGCCGTTCTTCACGACCAAGGCCGGCGGCGGCGGCACGGGCCTCGGCCTCGCGATGGTGCACGCTATCATCAAGAGCCACGACGGGGCCATCGTGATCGAGAGCCTGCCGCGGGTCGGCACGACCTTTGAGATTTTCTTCCCGCCGGCCAGCGGAGCCGACCTCAAGAAGGCCGGGTCCACCACCGTCCTGAAGAACGGGGACTTCGCCCCGTTCGGACGCGGCCGGCGCATCATGCTCGTGGACGACCAGGACGAGGTGCGGGTAACAGGATCAATCCTCCTAAAGAAGCTGGGCTTCGTGCCCTCGGCCTACGCGAGCCCGGCCGATGCGCTTGCGGACTTCAGGAAGGCGCCCTCGGAGATCAGCGCCGTCATCAGCGACCTGACGATGCCGGAGATGACGGGGGTAGAGCTCGCCGAGCGTGTCCTCGCGGCGCGGCCGGGCACCCCCATCATCATCGCCTCGGGCTACCTTCCCCCGGAGACCAAGGAGAAGTTCCTGGCCCTCGGGGTCTCCAGCCTGATCGGCAAGCCCTTCGAGCTGCGGGAAATTACCGAGCGCGTGCGCTCGGTGGTCGGGCCCTAGCTCCCCTTACTGGGCCCTCACGAAGTGCAGGACGGCGCCGCCGCCCGGGGCCATCTTTAGGTCGAGCGTGTCATCGGACGTGAAGTCCCTCTCCTCTACCACGAGGTGCTCGCCAAAGTCGCTGCTGTCGGGGGCGTCGTGCCACCAGCGCGCGTGCCACCTGCCCGTGCCCAGGAAGTCGAGCTTCACGCTCTTCACCTTGCCGGTGCTGTCGTTCATGGCGCCGAGGAACCAGTCGTTGCCCTTGCGGCGCGCCATCACCAGGTGCTCAGCCACGGCGCCGGAGATCACGTGGGTCTCGTCCCAGGTCGTCGGCACGATCTTCAGGAAGTCGATGCCGGGCTTGCCGCGCAGGTCGACCGGGTGGTCGGCGACGCACATGACCGGACTGTCATAGGTGACAAAGAGGGCGAGCTGGCCCGCGCGCGTTCCCTGGACCTGGGTCGGCGTCACCTGGGTCTGGAACTTGTCCAGTTGGCGGTTGTTGAAGCCGCCCGGCGTGAAATCGCCGGGGCCCGCGAGGAAGCGCGTGAAGGGCAGCGTGACCCGGTGCTCGGGCGTCACACGCTTGCTCCACTTGTTGTACTCGTTGCCGAGGATGCCCTCGCGGGTGATCTGGTTCGGCCAGGTGCGGATCATGCCCGTCGGCTTGAAGGCGCCGTGGAAGTCCACCAGGAGGTGATGCTCCGCGGCGCAGCGCGTGATCTTCTCGTACCAGTTGACCATCTCCTGGTCGTCGCGGTCCATGAAGTCGATCTTCACGCCGGCGAGGCCCCACTTCTCGTAGAGGGCGAAGGCGTCCTTGTAGGCGTCCTTCTTGTCGACGTCGGTCCAGTAGAGCCAGACCCAGAGACGCACGTTGTTCTCGGCGGCGCATTTGAGGAGGCTCTCCATCTGGACCTGGGGCACGGGGTGGAGGATGTCCGAGTCGGCGTGCTTCCAGTTGGGGTACCATCCGGCATCAATCAGCTGGTAGGGCCAGCCCATCTCGCCCGCGAAGTGGATGAAGTCCTTCATCGTCCCGGCGTCCATCTGGCCGAGCCCCGACCACCAGGAGTCCCAGGC
>DASRSJ010000250.1:0-4887 GCA_035656555.1 Opitutaceae bacterium | reverse complement strand
GCCCCTCCAATAGTTCTGGTCCTTGAACGCTGGGTCATTCCTCGCGATCGAGGGAATGACCCAGTAACCCCAGAACTCTGCGGGATTGAGCAGGTGCTCCTTCACCATCCTCAGTGCCTGCGCAGGCGTCGCCGCACGGGCCAGCATGGGGTAGAAATTGTTCGGCGATAGCCGGGTCAGGGACTCGCCCGTGTCGAGGTTCCTATTCAGGAAGATTCCCGCCTTCTCGTCCCACAGCGTCTGGAGCTTGGCCGTGTAGGCCAAGGAGCGTGCCCTGAGCTCGGCCTCCTCGGCGTGGCGGCCGAGGACCGCGGCCATGTCGGCCAGCGCGTTGCAGTCGGCGACGTAGAGTCCCATGAGCCCGACGTCCGCGATGTGGATCCTGCCCGTCGCCTTGTCGAAGGGCGCGTCGTCATACATGGGGCTGTTGTCCAGGCCCGATTCGTACTTCGCCCCCTGCAGCGTGCCGGCCGAGGGGTCGTCCGGGTTCTTCCGCGCATCCGGGTCGGATCCAAGGACGAGATAGCCGCCGAGATTTCTCCTGCGGTCCCACCAGCGGTTCCATCGCATGAGGGGATCGAAGGTGTCGCGCACGAACCACGTGTCGTGGAACTGGCCGTAGAGGCCCATGACCGTGACGGCACCGACCGGCGGCTCGGACCGGTCGAAACTCTTCCATCCGCCGGGCCTCGCGTAGTTCGGCACGAAGCCGTCGCTCGTCTCCTCGTTGAGCACCTCGATCGTGTTCGCGTAGGCAAGCTCACGGTCCCCGGTCGCGGCCAGGGACGACGCGAAGAAGGTGTCCCAGTCAAAGAGCACATACCCGCCCCACCCTATGGACCACATGCGGCTCACGGGGGAAATCACCCGCGACGCGGACGGGTCGTAGATCGTGTCCCACCCCATCACGCTCTGGATCGAGTCCCGGACAGAGCGGGCGCCGGGCTTCTCGCGCTCGATGATGCTGCGGATCTCTCCGATCGTGCGCTCGCGGCCCGTGCTGATGCCGACAGGACCGTCGAAGGTCGCGGCCAGGTAGGGCCCGCTTACGGGCAGCGCCTCGGGCGGGACGCTGCGCCCCGTGACGAAGATGTTCGTGGCCCTGTGCTCGCCCTTCAGGCGGATGTGGCCGCCGTCCATCGACGCGCTCCCGGGGCGCTGCCAGAGGATCCCCGCGGTGACGACGAGGGTCGGCGCCAGCGCCGTCCCGGACTCGAGAGGTGTGGCCAGCATGACGACGTCTTCGCCATGGTGCGCCGACTGAAGGAGGAAGATGTGCTGCTTCCAGGTGACGCGCGCCTCGCAGTAGCTGCCGTTCCATGTGTGGGGTCCCGCGAACACGTCGGCGCCGTTGTTGCCAAGGCCGCCGATGCACAGATCCGGCATCATGGCGGCGGAGTTAAGCGAGGATTCCTGCTCCAACCCGATGCGCACCGCGAACCCCTCGGGCAGCAGCACCTGCTCCGTGACGTTGTAGACGTCCCAGGTGTTCCAGCCCTGCGCGAGGGAGTGCTGGACGGCGGCGTATTCCGCGGAACGCGGATATTCCTGGGCCCGGCAGGGGCCGGTCAGGAAAGCTCCCGCGATGATCGGGAGCGCGAGCACACGGAGCCTGGGGTGAAGCCTCACCCCAGGGATCCTGTACCGTGACGGCCCGCGTGCGAGCCGGTTCTGCCGTCTAGGCCAGCGACTTTGCAGCGGCCACCAGCGCCTCGGTCGTGATCCCGAGTTCCTTGAAGATGACGGGCGCCGGGGCCGAGAGGCCGAATCGGTCGATGCCGATCACCTTGCCGTCGAGGCCCACGTACTTGCGCCAGAGACCCGTGACACCGGCCTCGATCGCCACCCTGCGGCGGCACGAGGTGGGCAGGATGCCCTCCTTGTACTCGGCCGACTGGCGGTCGAAGACCTCGCAGCACGGCATGGAGACGACGCGCGTGCCCTCGCCGAGCTCCTTCGCGGCCGCGAGCGCCAGATGGAGCTCGCTGCCCGTCGAGATGAGGATCGTGTGGAGCGGCGCGGTCTCCTGGACGGCGATGTAGCCGCCCTTCAGGACTCCGCCGCGTCGGATCGTGGCCGGGATCTCGTTCAGCACCGGGACAGCCTGGCGGCTGAGGGCGATCAGCGTCGGTCCATCCACGCGCTCAAGCGCGTGCGCGAAAGCCGCGGCCGTCTCCTCGGGGTCCGCAGGCCTCATGACGTCGAGGCCCGGGATCAGGCGAAGGGCCGAGATGGTCTCGATCGGCTCGTGGGTGGGGCCGTCCTCGCCGACTCCGATCGAGTCGTGCGTGTAGATATAGATGACCGGCAGCTGCGAGAGAGCCGCCAGGCGCATCGGCGGCCTGGAGTAGTCCGCAAAGACCAGGAAGGTCGCGATCGAGGGGCGGAAGATGCCGTCGTACGCAATGCCGTTCGCGATCGCGGCCATGCCGTGCTCGCGGATGCCGAAGCGGATGTTGCGGCCCGAGCGGTTCGTGTTGTCGAAGTCCTTGTCGGCCGCGATGTAGTTGAGAGTCGAGCCGTAGAGGTCGGCGCTGCCGCCAATGAGGAGCGGGAACTCCGCCGCGATCGGCTGCAGGACGTCGCGTCCCGCGGCGCGGGTGCCGCCGAGCTTAACGTCGGGGGCGAAGAGCGGGATCTTGGTCAGGATGTGCGCCGCGCTGGGCTTGAGCGTCGCGGACTCGAGCAGCGTCGCCTTCTCCGGGTTCGCGGCCTTCCAGGCCTTGAGCAGCTTGTTCCAGCGGTTGTTGCCGCGGACAAGCTTCTTCTTGTGCTCGGCGAAATACGCCTTCACCTCGTCGCTGACATAGAAGTGCTTGTCGGCCGGCAGGCCGAGGCCGGCCCTCGCCGCGTCCGCGAACTTCGCGCCGCCCTCGCCGTGGCCCTTCTGGGTACCGGCGACCTCTGGGATGCCCTTTGCGATCACGGTGTGGAGGATGATGAGCTGGGGCTTTCCGCTCTTCGCCTTCTTCGCCTTGTTGAAGGCCTTCAGCATCGCGGCGTAGTCGTAGCCGTCGACGTCCTGCACGTCCCACTCGATGGCCTTGAAGCGCATCGCGGTGTTCTCGCTCTGCGACTTGTCCGCCATCGCATCCAGGGTCACCTTGTTCGAGTCGTAGATGAGGATCAGGTTGTCGAGCTTCTGGTGGCCGGCGAACTCGACGGCCTCCATCGCCACGCCCTCCTGCATGCAGCCGTCGCCGGCAAGGCACACGACGTGGTAGTCAAAGAGCTCGTGCTCTGCCGTGTTGAAGCGCGCCTTCGCCATCTGGCCCGCGACCGCCATGCCGACGGAGTTGCCGATGCCCTGGCCGAGCGGGCCCGTCGTCGCCTCGACTCCCGGCGTGTCGTGGAACTCGGGATGGCCCGGGGTGATGCTGTGCAGGCTCCTGAACTTCGCGATCTGCTCGATCGGTATCTCGAAGCCGGAGAGGTGCAGCCAGGCGTAGAGGAACATGCTGCCGTGTCCCGCGGAGAGGACAAAGCGGTCCCGGTTCATCCAGCGCGGATCCTCGGGATTGATCGCAAGGGCGTGGCCGAAGAGGAAGGCGCCGAGCTCGGCGCAGCCGAGCGGGAGGCCGAGGTGGCCGGACTGGCACGCGTGCACCGCGTCGATTGCCAGACCACGAGCCTCGTTCGAGGCTTTATTGAGGATGTCGGTTTTTAGAGTCATCGGGATAACCGACAACTCCTATGCTCTGCCGTCCCAGCGGGAAAGCAGAAACTCTGCAAATATCCCGTGACCGGGATATTAGCTCGCCGAGGGAGCGGCCGCAGCGGCCGGGGCCGCGTTGCGGTTGCGCGTCTTCACCTGCACGGAAACCGCGGCCTTGCCGGTGCGGTTGCGCAGGTAGTAGAGGCGCGCCTTCATCGGCTCGGACTCGAGCTCGACCTCGATGGCCTCGATGTTCGGGGAGTTCACCGGGAACACGCGCTCGACGCCCTCGCCGTAGCTGATGCGGCGGACCGTGAAGTTCTCGTGGATGCCCGAGCCCTTGCGGGCGATGACGATGCCCGAGAAGACCTGAACCCGCTCCTTGTCACCCTCGCGCACCTTGGTGTGCACTTTGACGCCGTCGCCCACTTTGAAGGGCGGGATGTTTGTCTTCACCTGGTTGGCGGTGATTTCCTTGATGATCGGGTTCATGGCTTATATTTTGATTGAAAGTTACTTAAGAAGATCGGGACGAACTGACTTCGTCTTCTCCAAAGCACGGGCGGCTCGCCATTTCTCGATCTCGGCATGGTTTCCGGAAAGCAGGATCTCCGGCACTGACATGCCCCGAAATTCGGCGGGACGCGTGTATTGAGGGAAGTCGAGCAACTTGCCGGTGAAAGATTCGTGCGTCAACGACTTTTCCTCGCCGAGGACGCCGGGAATGAAGCGGCTCATGGCGTCGATGACGACGGCCGCCGCCAGCGTGCCGTTCGTGAGCACGTAGTCGCCGATGCTGACCTCCATGTCGATGACCGTGTCCCTGATCCTCTGGTCGATCCCCTCGTAGTGGCCGCTTAGGAGCACCAAGTGGGATTCCTTGGAGAGGGACTCGGCAATCTTCGGAGAAAGGGGGACGCCGTCGGGGGTGAGGTAGATCCTCTTGCAGCCCGGGGTCTGCAGCGCCTCGATCGCAGCCACGACCGGCTCGGGCTTCATGACCATTCCCGCGCCGCCGCCAAAGGGCCTGTCATCCGCCGTGCGGTGCTTGTCGGTTGTCCATGCGCGCACGTCATGGACATAGACGGAGAGGAGTCCTGCGGCAACTCCCCGTCCCAGTATGCTCTCGGCCAAAAAGCCGTCGAGCATCGCGGGGAAGAGGGTCAGTACGTCAACGCGGGGCATGTTGCCCCACCTTTCCTGGGGGCCTGGCGAGCCTTAGCTCGCGGCCG
>DASRSJ010000249.1:0-4697 GCA_035656555.1 Opitutaceae bacterium | reverse complement strand
GGTGCCGGGCGAGGCCAGATCCTGCGCGAGATCATGGTGGAAACGATGCTGATCGCCCTGGCCGGCTCGATGTTTGGACTGTGGCTCGGCGAGATGGGCATCCAAGGCCTGAGTCATCTCGGCATAGACCAGCTCCCCCTGGGCGGTGAAGTCTCGTTCAACGGGCGGCTCGCCCTCGCCGCCATCGTTGGGGCCACCGTCATCGGTGCGCTGGTCGCGATGCCTATCTCCTGGTTCAGCCTCCACGGCGGCCTCTCCGCAGCGCTCAAGGCCGAGGGTCGCGGTGGAACAGCAACCTCGGCCGCTCTTCGCGTGCGACGCTTCTTCATCGTGGCCCAGATCGCGTTTGCCTTCGTGCTGCTTGTCGGGGCCGGTCTCCTCGGGCTCAGCCTGCGCCGCGCGATGGCTGTCTCACCCGGTTTCCAGGTGGATCATATCGTCACGGGCCAGTTCAACCTGACATGGGCGAACTACCCTGAGCTCGGCACTTTCCACAAATTCTTCGACAGGCTTGATGAGACGGCGGCCGGACTGCCGGGCATCACGGCGATCGGGGCCACGGCGGCACTTCCGCTCGGTGGACAGGGCAACACGGAAGGCGACGGAATGACCGTCAAGGGATACGCGCCGGCTCCCGGTGAGACCGGGCTTTTGGTGCACGACGACATCAATGTCGCAGGGGACTATTTCAAGGTGATGGGAATCCCGCTCCTGTCGGGCCGGTACCTGGACAAGCGTGACACCACCGGAACCCAGCTCACCTGCGTCGTCGATGAGACCTTTGCCCGCCACTATTGGCCCAACGGCGGCGCGGTCGGCCACGAGGTCTGCAAGGGCAGCGGCTCGCTCAAGGACAGCGACTACTTCACGATCGTCGGCGTTGTCGGGAGCGTGAAGCAGAACGGCCTCACCGAGGCACAGGGTCGCGGCGCGATGTATGAGCCGTTCAACCGCAGGTTCGCACGCAAGTACACGCTCGTCGCCCGGACGAGCCTTCCGCCCGAGGCCGTCGCGAACTCCCTCGTGCAGGCCGTTCGCAAGGCTAATCCGGATGTGCCCCTCACCAACCTGGGCTCGATGGAGGTCCGCGTGAGCAACAGCCTTTCGACGCGGCGCACCCCTGCCCTCATGGCCGCGATCTTCGCGGCCACCGCGCTCTTCCTGGCGTCGTTCGGTCTCTACGGCGTCATGGCCTATGCCGTCGCCCAGCGAACCCGGGAATTCGGCATCCGCCTAGCACTCGGCGCCCAGGGCACCGATGTCCTTCGCCTCGTCTTCACCGAGGGCGTCAAACTTGCCGTGGTCGGGCTCGTGATCGGAATCGCGCTCTCCCTCGTCCTCACGCGCTTCATGGCCTCGATCCTCTACGGCGTGCAGTCGAGCGACCCCTTGGCCTACGGCGCCGTGACACTCCTCATTGCGCTCGTTGTCGCTGTGGCCTGCCTTCTTCCCGCGCACCGGGCGACGACCGTCGACCCGACGGTGGCGCTTCGCGCCGACTAGTCAGCTGCGCCGCGCGTCGAGGAGACGCATCTGCACGGCGGCCACCGCTACGGCGAGGACAGCGCCCGACAGGGCGTCCAGGGCCACGTGCTGTCGGATCGCCATCGTCGAGTAGATGATCCCGACGCACCACGCCCAGTTCACCGCGTGGGCGATGCTGCCGGCGCCCATCTCGCGCAGCTGGCGCGAGAACCAAAGTCCGTTGAAGACTGCGAAGGCCACGTGAAGCGAGGGGAACGCATTGCCCGAGGCATCCACGGTCTTCAGGTGCGAGAGGGCGGGCAGGAGCGCGGGGTCGATCTCGGCCATCGGCACGGCCGTGGGATAGACGATGAAGATCAGGAAACCGGCCGCGCTCAGAGTGACCGCGGCCAGCGTGTACGAAAGGAGCTCACGCTTCGTCCGAAGGAGCGCGGGCCCGATCGTGACGTAGAACCAGAGCGAGAGATAGAGCGGCAGCGCCCCAGGCTGGAAGGGAATCATCTCGTCGATGAAGATCCTCGGCACGGTCGTCACCGTGAAGTGCGGGTGCGTCAGCAGCCGAAAATAGATGAGGAAGAAGACCGTCATGAACGCGGAGATCCCGGGCATCTTCACCCACCAGTAGGTCCATATCCTCGTGAAAGCCTCGCGCGTCCAGTGCGCTGGGGATTGGAGCGAGGTAGCGGCGTCCATCGGCGGCCAGAAGCTACCCCTAGATGCCCTTCTGGCGAGCCTAGGTTAACTATCCCGTCGCATTCCCCCGGGAAGTAAGAATATCCCATATCTTTATCCATTAGACGCTTGCCGATGCGTTTTCGTCTGTTTCTTGACCAAATCCTTTTTCAATACAACTACCTTGGTATTGCAAGGTAGCTTGATCCAAACCCACACATGATCATCAACGAGAAATTCTCCGCCATCCGGAAGGGACTCCTCGAGTTCCTCGTCCTGAGGATCGTCTCGGGCGACAAGGTCTATGTCGCCGACATCATGGGGCAGCTGGCCGGCACCGAGTTCGCGACCCAGGAAGGCACCCTTTACCCGCTCCTGTCCAAGATGCGCCGCGAGGAGCTCGTGGACTATGAGTGGAAGGAGTCCGAGGCCGGCCCACCGCGCAAGTACTACAAGCTCACGGCCAAGGGCCAGGAGCAGCTCAAGGAGACCGACGACTACTGGCAGAAGATCAGCGAAACCGTGAAGAGCCTCGGCAGGAATCCAGCCCAATAAAAGAAAGACGCCCAAAATGAACAAAGTCATCACCATCCACCTCAACGGAGTGGCCTTCCAATTGGAGGAAGGCGGCTACGACGCGCTCAGGGCTTACCTGGACACCGCCGCCCGCCGGCTCGAGGGCAACCCCGACAAGGACGAGATCCTCGCCGACATCGAGCAGGCCATCGCGGACAAGTTCCGCAGCCTGCTAAACGCCAACAAGACGGTCATCATCGCGAAGGAGGCGACCGACATCATCGAGGCCATGGGCCCGGTTGACGATGCCTCCGGCGCCCAGGACGACGACCGCGCCTCCAGCGGCCCCTCGGCCGCCAAGCCCGCCTCCGGTCCCGCGCCCGACGCCGCCCCCCACGCCCCCAAGCGCCTCTACAAGATCCGCGAGGGCGCCAAGATCGGCGGCGTCTGCAACGGCATCGCGGCCTACCTGAACGCCGACGTCACGATCGTCCGGATCGCCTTTGCGCTCTTTGGCTTCGTCTACGGCTCCGGCGTCCTGATCTACCTTCTCTTGATGTTCGTCCTCCCCGAGGCCAGCACGCCCGAGGAGATGGACGAGGCCCACGGCACCCCGTCGGCCACGGCCCAGGAGTTCATCCGCCGGGCCAAGGCGGGATACTACGAGGGCATGAAGTCCTTCGGCGACCGCCGCGCCCACCGCGAGTGGAGGAAGAAGGTGAAGAAGGACATGCGCAGCTGGAGCAAGGAGTTCCAGAGGGACATGCGCTCCAACTGGGGCCGGCAGTGGAACTGGCCGGGCTACCACCCCGCCGCGAACCCCGGCGCCTATCCGCCGCCGGGCTACCGCTCGCACGGCTTCATCAACCTCCTGCTGAGCCTGGTCTCGATCTTCTTCGTGATCGCCATCATCTCCTTCGTGACGACTGGCGGGATCCTCGGTGTCTATTTCCCCGGCATGCCCATCTGGCTCGGCATCCTGCTGATCATCGCTGTCGTCAAGATCGTGAAGTGGCCGCTCCGGGCCATGCGCGGCTCCTACTACCACGGCGACGGCTGGCACTGCTGGAACCCGTTCGGCTTCATCTGGCACGCCGCCATGTGGGTCCTCGTGGTTTACACCATCCTCTGGCTCACCGGCGGACATGTCGCCGGGATGCACGAGATCGGCCAGCACATGCCGCACAAGCTCCACAGCGCGGCCGAATCCATCAAGGACTGGTGGGACAGCCTGTAACGGCGCCTAACCTCTCTACCGGCGTTCTTTCCTAATCGTCGTCGTTTCTCTCATCAAACGACGCTTCTCGTTTTTCGAATTCGAAACGAACCTTCGGGAATGTTTCCTTCAAATCGAGTTCAGTGAGAGGATTGAAGAACGATTTTGGTATGTTCTTAATTAATTGATAATCATCTAGGTAATGCTCAGTAAGCCATGCATTTCCCAGTTTAGTTAATGCATTAAGGCAAAAGAGCGCCTGCTCATGATTCGAAAGCTGAGCTCGAACTATGTCTGCATAGTCCAATTTTTCCCGACTGGGACCATGGGCACTAAGATATTTTATCAGCTGGAATAAGTTACGGAAGTAATGAGCCAGACGAGATTGATGCCCATCAAATGGAACGTAAGATAGTCCAGAGATTTCCCGGAGCTCTCTCATTTCTGTTGAGTGGTGCGTTGGGGAAATTTTTGCCTCCGATACTCGAGTCTTCATCTCGCGGTAGCGCTCCTGAATCCTGGTCAATTCCTCTACCAATTTATCGACCAGTTCTCGTGGATGCCTTCCTGTTGCCTCTACTAACATAGGTGTCGATGTGTCTCCGACTCCGTAATAGAAAGCCATGTAGGCTAGATCCATCCTCCCGCGATTTGTGTAATAAGGTTTCCATTGCTCACAAACCTTGTTCACCACGGCCAAGACTTCCCTGAACTCCTGAATAAATAGCACAAAAACCCTCCTTCCTTTCCTCTTTGCAAGTTCGATCTCTCCAGTGTCTTCACGGTGAAATTTGAGAAGCTCAAAGAA
>DASRSJ010000248.1:0-12698 GCA_035656555.1 Opitutaceae bacterium | reverse complement strand
TCGGGGTCGGGGACGGCGTGGGCGTCGGGGACGGCGTGGGTGACGGCGTATGGGTAGGTGACGGCGTCGGCGTATGCGAAGGCGTGGGCGTCGGTGTGTGCGACGGGGTGGGGGTTGGGGACGGCGTCGGGGTGGGCGACGGGGTGGGCGTCGGTGTCGGCGACGGGGTGTGCGTCGGCGTGGGTGACGGCGTCGGCGTCGGATTGAAATTCTGCGAGAAGGAGATCGAGGACTTGTTCGCGAACACCGCGTTCACCGTGTTCTTCGAGTAGAACTTGGACTGGCCCTGCTGGATCTGGACCTTCTGGTCGGAGGGGGCGGCCAGTTCCAGGCTGATGCCGACATAGACGGCGTTCGAGCTGCCGTTCACGACTTTCGGCACGGCGAAGAAGGGGTACTGATTCAGGTTGTTCACCATCGGCAGGTTCTTGGCCACGACCAGGTAGTTGGGCATGCCGGTCGTCGCCGGGTACCACCAGAGCTGACTGTCGCCGGTCGCCGAGTCGGTGCCGACCGCGTACGAGCGCTGGCGCTGGATCTTAAGAACAGTGTAGGCCGGGATCGCGTCAGAGGTCGAGGCGACGCCGTAGAGGTTGTAGAGATCCTGGGTCAGGGTGATCTGCCAAGTTCCGCCGCCGGCCGGCCCGGTAGCGGCCGCGATCTGCTTGGAGATCGTCGAGCCCAAGCTGGGGAAAGTGATATAGTCGCCCGCCTGCGGCATCAGGTAGTCCGGTGGCGCGGGCGCGCCAATCATGACAGGGATGGCCGCGGAGGCGCCGCTCGTGATAGGCACCGCGGAAGCGGTCGTGATCTGGCCGCCGACATTGATGCGGTAGCTGAACTGTTGGAAACCCTGCGACGGATTGCCGGGGGTCGGGGTGATCGGAGAGACCCAGTTCGGGTTCGCGCTCGCAAAGGCCGTGGAGTCCAGGTCGCTCGCGCGGGTCATCTCGTGCGAGAGGTGCTCGAAGACGTAGCGGCCGCGGACTGTCTGGTCGTTGAGCGCCGTGGTCTTGGCCGCGCTCACTACGCCGTTGACGAGGAAGCCTACGACGGCGACCAGGAGGATGCAGGCGACGCCGAGGGTCACGATGACCTCGACCAGCGTCATTCCCGGCGGCACCTTCTTCGGCTGCTGACCATCACCACCCTGGATCTCGTCGGGAGGCGTCATGGAAAGGCCCTCACCGCGGAGATCGTCTCACTCTGGGTCGTGCCAAGATAGGGGTAGGTGATCGTGAAGTCGCCCTCGAGCAGGTTTCCTGCGGCCTGGGGCGCGTAGATGAGTGTCGAGCTTCCGTCCGCGGCAACATACGATACCATGCGGGTGACTGTCGCCTTTACCGGGCTTCCCGAGTTGCTCGCGATGTAGACGTAGTAAAAGGCGCCGAGAGCGTCGGTGGAAAGGGTCCCACTCGTGCCGTCGGAGTTGGTCCAGCTCAGTCCGGTTCCGAGCGGGGCGGAGTTGCCGCTCGCGTCGAGGGTCACCTGGAAGAGGGTGTAGGTGTTGCCGCTCAGGTCGGCGGGCTGCTGCGTCAGGAACTGGTCGGCCAACGACTTGATGACGTAGCGGGCCTGATCGCGGTAGCGGGCCTTCGCGGCAACGCGGTAGGAGCCCACGAGGACCGAAAGGATGCCCAGCCCCACCATCGTCATGAGCGTCGTCGCCACCATCACCTCGACCAGCGTGAACCCATTTTTGCGCACGGCGCGGCGGCTTGCCTTCGCGGCATAATGCACGGGCGCCTTTACTATGATTTGCACGTTGAGGAAGCTGGCTGCGGACCTGACTTTGCTTGTCGTAATTGCATTGCAACAGATCGGTCGATTCAACGCTATTCTACGTCAAACAGTTGTAATACGTAACCACCGTAAACCCCATGCGCTACCTAGGTTTGTTGTTCACGCTGGCGGTGCTCGGGGGCAACATTTGGGGACTCATGCTGGCGGCCGGAATCTACTGGCGAAACAGGTGGTTAGCGTTGGCTTTGGGCCCCATTTTGGCGGTGACGGGTATATATGCCATTGAGTGCCATTATGGCCTAGGGCCTCACCTGGGCTTCCTGGGCCTCATTTCGACCCTGGCGTCGGGCGCCCTGATAGGCCTGAGCCTTGGATTTTGGACGCCGGCCAGGTTGGGGCCTCGAGCCTCGGCCGTCCTTAGCGCCTGGCGGCAGGAATTCGCGCTTTCCAGGATATGGCCCTGCCTTGGCGTGTCCGGCGCCATCTTTCTCTATGCCTTCGCGTGGCGCTTCATGGTTCCCGACGTCAACGGCTCCTCCGAGAAGATCGCGGACTTTTCCTACATCTGCAGCTACTACCCGGGCGGCACGATACCGGTGGCGGACGCCTGGCTTTATCCCTACCTCTCCACCCAGTACTACAGCTTCCAGCATTACGGCGCCGCACTCATGGGCCGCGTGCTGGGACTCCAGACGGGCGAGGCCTACAATGTCGGATTCTGCGTCCTGATCGCGCTAGGCGGGACGGCCTTCGCCGGCGCGGTCTTCATGTCCTGTCGCCGCCGGTGGGTGAGGGCGCTCGTCGTCGCGGGCTTTGTCCTGGGGGGCATGGGAACGACGCTCTTCGTCCACCTGACCGACACGACGGTGCGGCCCTGGACGGGAATGCGCTTCATCGGCAGCGCCCCCATGGACAAGGCGCCGGTCGGGACGTGGCTCAAGGCCTACGCTTCGCGGTACACGAGGCTCGAGCTGCCGGGGGAGCCCTTCGCCTACTCGATATACCTTGGCGACTACCATGCGCCTCTCTCGGGCTATTACCTCCTGGGCCTGGCCGCGATGGGGGTCATGCTCTGGCATGCGACCCGCCTGCGGCGCTATGCCGTGATCGTCGGCTGCACGCTGACTTGGACGCTCCTGGCGAATACGTGGCTCCTTCCGCTCCAGGCCATGGGCGTCGTGGCTTGGCTCCTCTTCAACACGCGGGACTGGAAGGCGCTCGTCTCCTCGGTGGCTGCGGGAGCAGCGGGGGTGTGGCTTCTGGCCTGGGCCTACCTCTCGGTCTTCACCGTGTCGGCGGCGGGCTACGCCGCGGCGCTGCGCGCCGTTCCCCTGAAGGAGCACACCCCGCCGCTCCTGCTCCTCATCTTCATGTTCCCGACGATCGCCCTCATCTGCTTCGCGCTCGCCTCCGGCGAGCGCAAGGGACGGCAACTCGGGATGCTCTGGCTCACGTTCCTCGTCTTCTCTGAGTACTTCTATGTCGATGACGTGTACGCGGGCGTCTACGAGCGCTTCAACACGTCGCTGAAGTGGTGGCCGTGGATCGCGGCGGGGACCCTGATGTCCCTGGGGCCCTACGTTCTCGAGGAGGCGAGGCGTCGCTGGATCCGGGTCGCGGGCATACTGGTCTGCGCCTACCCGTGCCTCTACGCGGTCGATCTTCTGCCTCATCTCCTCAAGGGACCCAAGGAATCAATAGGGCGAATCGAGGGAACGACCTACCTCACCAAGGACGAGTTCCCGCGCCTCATGCTGGACCGCCTGAAAGTCGAGCGCCCCGGCGTCGCGATCGAGAGGCCGGAGGGCGAGGGGGGCTTCACCAACTCGGCCGTCATCCCCCTCTTCGCGGGCCAGCGCATGTGGCTGGGCTGGTGGGGCCACGAGCAGCTCTGGCGCGAATACCGGGAGGACATCCGAAGGCGCTACCTGCTCCTTCTCACGCTCTACAACGGCGAGATGCCCGACGCGGGCAAGTGGCTCGAGGCGCAGTCCATCGACTACGTGCTCTGGTACCGCCAGGGGGACGAGACGGAACTCTGGCACAAGGTGAACGCGTCCGTCGGGCCGCAGTACATCTGGGTCGACATCCTGACCTACGACAATCCGGCCGACGACGGTCCCCGCGTGGGCTTCTGGAGGCGCAAGCCGCGCCGGCGCTAGGCGCCCGCGCCGACCATCTTGTCGAAGGTGTGGAGTGCCGCGCCCACCACCTGGTCCATGTTCAGGTAGCGGTACTGGGCGAGCCGGCCGATGAAGGTCACGCCCTGCTCGCGTTCGGCGAGCTCCCGGTAGCGGGTCGCCAGCGAGTCGCTCTCCTTGCCGGGGATGGGGTAGTTGGGGTCGCTCTCGCCCGGGCGGTACTCCGAGGGGAACTCGCGCACGAGGTTCGAGGAGCGGCTTGCCTGGCCGGTCACGTGCTTGAGTTCCACGGTCCTCGTGAAGGGCTCGGGCCCAGGATAGTTCACCTGGAGGACCGGCTGCACAAAGCCGCCCTCGGGGACGTTCGCGGCGTCGATCTCCTCCAGGGCGTAGCGCGCGGTGCGGTATGGCAGGGCCCCGAAGCGGCAGTCGAAGTACTCATCCAGGGGGCCAGAGTAGATGAGGTGCTTGTGGGACACCTTTTTCACGACGTCCCTGTAGTCGGTGCCGAGCTTCACGTCGGCCTTCGAGGCCTCGATCATCCTCTCGAACATCGCGTCGTATCCGTCCTTCGGAAGCGCCTGGAACTCGTCCTTGAAATAACGCTCGTCGAGCCCGGTGTGGATAGGGATCCTCCTGCAGACGGAGGCGTCCAGCGCCTCGACCGGGCGTCCCCACTGCTTCTCGGTGTAGCCCCGGTAGAAGAGTTCGTAGAGATCCTTGCCGACGGCGGAGAGGATGGCCTCCTTGGAATTGGCGGGGGACGGGTAGGGAAGCGCACTCCTTGTGAGGTAGGCCTTGAAGTCCTCCTCCGTCGCCGCCGGGTCGCGGCTGAACTGGCGGTAGGTGCCGAGATTAATCGGGAAGCTCCAATAGGTGCCCCCGGCGAAGACCTTCACGCGGTACTTCGCGTCGTGCCACTGGGTGAACCGGCTCAGGTAGATGCGCACGAGTTCCGAGTTGGTCCTGAAGTAGTGCGGGCCGTAGACGTGGTAGAAGAGCCCGTTGCGGTCCTTCCTGTCGTGGCAGTTGCCGCCGATGTGGTCGCGCTTCTCGACGATGAGGCAGCTGCGCCCGAGGGAGCCGAGACGCTCGGCCAGGACGACGCCCGAGAGGCCCGCGCCGACGATCAGGTAGTCGTAGCTGTCGCGCATGCGCTACTTGCCGAGCCTGAAGACGTCCCGGTGAAGGCGCGCCGCCTTCGGCGCGAAGCCCCACAGGCTCACGGAGGGATGGCCGCCCGAGCGGTCGCGGAAATGGATCGGGACCTCCTCGAAGCCCTCGGGCTCCAGGAGGAGGGCCATGGCGATGTTGGCCAGGTTGAAGTCGGACGGCACGCGGGCCGCGGCCGCCGCGGCCATCTGCGCGCGGTAGAGGCGGAACGGGACGTTGGTGTCGTTGAGCCGCGTCCCCTTGGCGAGCTTGAGCGACATGCGAAGGACGAGGCTTATGAGGCGCCTCGCGGCGCCGTCGTCCCTGCTGGTCCTCCTGCCGTAGACCGCGGCGACACGCCCGCGCCTCTCCCATACTCCCGCGAATCCCGCTGGATCGCACTGGCCGTCGGAATCTATCTGGAAGACGAAGGTCGCCCCCATGGCCGCCGCCATCGCGTAGCCGACCAGGCAGCTCTGGCCGTGGCCGCGGTTGGCGTGGCGGTGGACCGTCAATTCGGGCCAACCTAGCTCCGCGAGGCGTGCCGGTGTGCCGTCCCTGGATCCATCATCGATCACGAGGACCGCGAACTTTCCCTTGCCCACGGTGCGCTCAAGCTCGGCGCGCCACTCCTCCAGGACCGGGACAATTGCATCCTCCTCGTTGTACACGGGAACGACCAAAACGAGTTCGGGCGGTGTGGTTGGCACGGTGCGGTGGGCATGCTCCCGTTGGGAAGCGGCACGTCCACGCTCGCACCGGCGGGCAGGCCGACGCAACGCCAATCCCGGCCGGCGAACACTTACGCAGCCCCGGAAGGCCTTGATTCAGAATTTTTTAACCCCGGTCAACCTGAGGAGAGCGCCGGATAGTCCGTGTAGCCCAAGCTTCCGACCGGGGCATAAAAGTACTCGGTCTTCGGCTCGTTGAGGGGCGCGCCGACTGCAAACCGCCTCGGCAAATCGGGGTTCGAGATGAAGGGCTTGCCGAACGCGACGGCATCGACCTCGCCGGCCTCGATCGCCTGCTCGGCGCTCTCCTTCGTGAATTTCTCGTTGCCGATGTAGGCGCCGCCGAAGGCCTCCTTGAGCTGCGGCCCGATGCGGCCCGGCCCGACGGACTCGCGCGCGCAGATGAAGGCGAGCTTTCGCCGGCCAAGCTGGCGGGCGACATAGCTGAAGGTCGCGAGCGGGTTCGAGTCGCCCATGGACTGCGCGTCGCCGCGCGGCGCCAAATGCATGCCTACCCGCCGGGGCGACCACACCGATAGGACGGCGTCCGTCACCTCGAGCATGAGGCGCGCGCGGTTCTCGATCGGGCCGCCGTAGGCGTCCGTCCTCTTGTTGGAGCCGTCCTGGAGGAACTGGTCGAGCAGGTAGCCGTTGGCGCCGTGAATCTCCACGCCGTCGAATCCGGCGGCCTTCGCGTTCTCGGCGCCCTTGCGGTACGCCTCGACGATCCCCGGCAGCTCGCTGGTCTCCAGCGCCCGCGGCGTGACAAAGGCTTTCTGCGGGCGCATGTGGCTCACGAAGCCGGCGGGCGCTATCGCGCTCGGGGCCACCGGCAGGGCACCGCCGAGGTACGAGGGATCGGAAACGCGGCCGACGTGCCAGAGCTGGAGCACCATCAGGCCTCCCGCCTCGTGGACCGCGTCCGTGACGAGCCGCCAGCCCGAGACCTGCTCATCCGACCAGACTCCCGGTGTGTCGGCATAGCCGACGCCCATCGGCGTCACGGAGGTGGCCTCCGAGATGATCAGTCCCGCGGACGCCCTCTGCACATAGTATTCCGCCATCAGCGCGTTTGGAACGCGCCTGGCGGTCGCGCGCGAGCGGGTGAGGGGCGCCATGACGACGCGGTTGGGCAGGTTCAGGTCTCCAATGGAGACGGGATCGAGGAGTGTCGGCATGGTGGCGTTGTGCCGCGCAAGACACCCAGAAATCCGGGTTTGTCGAATCCAACCCGGCGATGCGGCTACTCCGAAAGGAGCTCGGCGCCCTCGATCGCGAGAAGGCGGGTCTTCGTGCGGATGCCCCCCGGCGCCGAGAATCCCGTCATCTTGTCAGAAGCGGAAACGACCCTGTGGCAGGGAACGAGAAGCGGCCACGGGTTTGTGGCGAGCGCAACGCCCACCGCGCGGGAGGCCTCGGGGCCCATTCCAATCGCCTTCGCGACCTCGCCGTAGCTCTTCTTGAATCCGGGCCTGATCGCGAGGGTCTGCAGGTAGACCGCGTCCTGGAAATCGCTGATCTGGGACTTGTCGAGCGGCACGTCGGAGAAGTCCTGGAAGTCACGGTCGAGGTGGCGGCGCACCCGCGTGATCACCGCGCGCACCCAGTCTGGCGCCTCGTCCTCGTCAAGGCGGCCGCCGCCCGAGGACGCCATCCGCTTCTCCGTGCCGTGGTCGTTCTCGGAGGGAAGCAGGAAGCGCGTGAAGCCGACCTCGTTCCAGGCTATGCCGCACGTGCCGAAACTGGTCGTGATGAGAGTGAAGGCCATCTCCTCAGGAGGGTATCATCCATGTCAGGCAGTAGGCCTGCAGGAACACGAGGACACTCACGATCATCAGCAGCGCGAGGGAGTGCTTGAGCGTGAAGCGGAAGAGCGAGCCCTCCTCGCCGACCATCCCGGTGGCGGCGCACGCGACGGCGATTGACTGGGGCGAGATCATTTTCCCAACGACGCCCCCGCTTGTGTTGGCGGCGCAGGTGAGGATCGGGTTTATCCCCAGCTGCTCGGCGGCGGTCTTTTGGATGCCCCCGAAGAGCACATTGCTCGAGGTGTCCGAGCCGGTCAGGAAGACGCCAAGCCAGCCGAGGATCGGCGAGAGGAAGGGGAAGAAGTACCCGGCCTTCGTGCAGAATATCCCGAGGCACGCCGTCATGCCAGAGAAGTTCATGACATAGGCGAGCGCCACGACCGCCGCGAAGGTGATGGCTGGGATCCTCATCCCGTAGAGAGTGTCCGCGAATACCCTCGCCGTCTGGCCCGCCCCGACACCGCAGAGGAGGGACGAGAGAAGCGCGGCCACAAGGACGGCCGTTCCACCGCTCGCAAGGTAGTCGAACTTGAAGACAGCCGGCACGGCCACCGGGGGCGGCGCCACGACCGCGCGCGTCACAGGCGTGCGGACAACCGAGCCATTCAGGCCGGGAACGGGAAGGAGGACGGTTGTCCTGTCGAGGGCGGCCTTGACCGGCGGGAGTCCCCACGCGAGCACCGCCGCCGTGAGGGTGAGGTAGGGAAGCCAGGCGCGGAAGACCTGTTTGCCCGTGTGGGCCGCTGCCGTCGCGGGCGCGTCGGTCTCGTGCTCGAAGCGGAAGATTGTCCTCGGCGACCAGAACCTGAGGAGCAGCAGGAGGGCGCCCATCGACGCAAGCGATGAGACGATGTCCGGCAAGTAGGGCCCGAGGTAGCTCGAGGTGGCCCACTGGCAGGTCGCGAAGACGCCGCCGCAGGTGAGGACGGCGGGCAGGACCTCGATCGTCCGCCTGAAGCCGGCCATCAGGACGACGATGTAGAACGGCACGATAAAGGAGACGATCGGCAGCTGGTGGCCGACCATCGCGGAGAGCTTCAGAAGGCCGGCGTCATTGAGGCCCATGACGCCCGCCAGGGCCACGATGGGAATGCCGATCGAGCCGAAGGCGACGGGCGCCGTGTTGGCGACCAGGCAGAGGCCGGCGGCGTAGAAGGGCCTGAATCCGAGGCCGACCAGGGTGGCCCCGGCGATCGCGACGGGAGCGCCGAATCCCGCGCAACCCTCGATGAAGGCGCCAAAGCAGAATGCGATCAGGAGCGCCTGCAGCCGGCGGTCCGGAGTCACGCCGGCGATCGAGGAACGGATCACCTGGAACTGGCCGCCCTTCACCGTGATGTTGTAGAGGAAAAGCGTGGCCAGGACCAAAAAATAGATGGGGAAAAGCCCGAAGGCCGCGCCCTGGAGCGAGGAAAGGACGGCAAGCTTGGCGGGCATACCCCACGCGACGACCGCGAGCGCGAACGCCGTCAGGAGTGCGAGGGACGTGGCCTTCACGGCCTTCATCCTTAAGACCGCGAGGCAGACAAAGACGACGACGAGCGGGAGCGCTGCGACCGCGGCCGAAAGGCCCGCGCTGCCCGCGACCGGAGAATATGCCTGGAGCCAGGGCATCCCGAGCTCCGCTCAGTTCGTCCCCTTGAGGTCACGCACTTTGATGTCCCGGAAGCTGACCATGCCATCATGGTCCTGCAGCGCGATGTGGCCGCTGGCCAGCGTCGCGAAGTGGGGCATCTTGTGAAATTTGCTGTGCAGGACCAGGTCCTGCCCCTCGGGGCTCGCAAGGTCGACGTCGACAAGCTTCACGCCGTTCAGCCAGTGCTGGACATGCCAGCCGCGCACGATGATCCGCGTCTCGTTCCAGACTCCGACGGGCTTCGTCACGTCGCTCGGGGGAGCCACAAGGTCGTAGAGGGCGCCGGCCCTGTGCTTCGGGTCGAAACGGTCGCCGCCCGCGATGTTGTCGAGAAGCTGGTACTCGGGTCCGGTGTAGTAGGTCTGGCTCTCGGTCAGGCCCACGCGGTAGAGGATGCCGCTGTTTGTCTCGTCGGCCACCTTCCACTGGATCGAGAGCTCAAAGTCGCCGTACTCCGCGCCCGTCAGGATGTCGCCGCTCTTGCCGACGCGGGCGATTGTGCCGTCGATCACCTTCCAGCCGTCCCCGGGTTCGCCGGCCTTGAGGCTGCGCCAACCCTTGAGGGTCGTGCCGTCGAAGAGAAGCTGCCAGCCGTCGGCGCGCTCGGCGCTGGTGAGGACGTTGTGCTCGGCGGCCTGCGCCGCGGGCGCGGCGAGGGTCAGGAGTGACAGGGCGAGGAGCGAGGAAACAAGGGATGTCTTCATGGGGGATGTCTTGGCTTGCCCGGCGTCGGGCGCCGCTGTCGGGGATTGCTCCCCAAGGAAACGATCCGCGCGGCCCTCGGCAACCCTTCACTTAAAAATGGCGACGCGCGGTGGCGGGATTTTCTTTGCAGGCACGGCGCGCGGCGTTCCATGCTGCGCGACCATGGCATCCGCGAAAAAGACAGGCAAAGTGGACGACGTGCCGCCCTCGTGCTGGCTCGTGAAGCAGGAGCCGGATTCGTATTCCTGGGCGGATTTTGCCAGGGACGGTGAGACATCCTGGGACGGGGTTCGCAACTACCAGGCCAGGAACAATCTCAAGGCGATGAAGAAGGGCGACCTTGTCCTCTTCTACTCGAGCGGCGAGTCCAGGGAGGCCGTCGGGATCGCGAAGGTTTCCAAGTCCGCCTATCCAGATCCGACGGCGGACGAGCCCGGCTGGGTCTCCGTCGGGCTAAAGGCCGTGAGGCCGCTCAAAGGTCCCGTGACGCTAGCCCAAGTGAAGGCGACGCCCTCCTTGTCAGGCATCGCGCTTGTCAGGAACAGCCGCCTTTCGGTGATGCCCCTCACGCCTGAGGCGTTCGAGGACATCGTCGCAATGGCCGGCTAGTCGGCGGGGCGGCGAACAAGCCTGCCTGATTCCTGCGGCGTCACGGATTCCGGGGCCTCCTGCTCGAAGGTCTTTGACGGGGCAAGCGTGCGGCCGGAGCTCGTCACGAGCGCGCCGTCGCGCACCGAGACATCCTCCACGTGGTAGAGCTTTCCGTCCCTGCGGAGGAACGCGTCAAACTCGGAGCCCGTGAAGGGACGGCTGCCGCGGCGCCCGAAGACGACGGTCTGGTTTCCCGTCTCGTCGACCACCCGGTCGCGGTCCAGTCCGCGGCTGACCGCGATCGCCGGGCCGGAGGTGGGGAACGATGCGATCAGCTTCGGGTTCGGCGGCGGGCTGAAGCCCATGTAGCCCGGAACGTTCTCGGGCGAGATCATCTGCAGCACCCGCAGCCCGTTTTTCCCGTCGGCGACCAGGGCGTACATCGAAGCGTTGACAGATCCGACCTGCACGCCGCGCGTGTCGTTCAGCGCGCCGGCCGCGGAGTACAGCGAGGAAAGGCGCGCTGCCGCCGGGTTCTTGATGTCGACAAGAGCGAGGCCGTCGGCGCCGTCCGCCACGTAGAGATAGGTCCTGGCCGCGTAGAGGCCCTGCGCGTCCCTCAAGGGAACGGTGGCGGGCGCGATCGGTGCGGGGTTGTCGGGACTCGAGAGATCGAGGACCTTAACGCCGTCGTCGTCGGTGACGAAGGCGTAGAGGAATTGAACGGCGATGCTCCGCGGATTCCTGAGGAATCCGGCGGGCGCGCGGCCCGCGATGCGGGGCTTCGTGGGGTCGGAGACGTCGACGACCACAAGGCCGGCCGTGCAGGTGACGTAGAGTCGGTTGCCCGCGAAGTACGCGTGGGTCGCGCCGTCGAGGGCGCCGCCCGGGTTGAACCGCGTGACATCCGAGTCGTGGAAGAAATTGTTCGTCGGGTCGCCGTCAACGAGCGTGCCCACCATCACGTTGACCAGCCCCTCGAACTTGTCCGTCACGTAGGCGTATGCGTAGACCCTGCTTATCGGCTGCTCCTCGTTCGCCGGGTCGTGGGTGCGCAGGGGATCAATTGCCTGGGTGCTCGGCAGCGTGACGCTGGTCGCGTACCTTGTCCTGACCCAGAGGCGCTGCCCGAGAGGGGAGACCGGCGCCGAGGTGATGCGCTCCGAGAAGCCCTTGTTGTCCACGTTCGCGACGTCGAAGACCTCGAAGCCGCCCGGGCCGTTCGCCGTGTAGAGATACTCGCCGCGCAAGACGAGGTCGCGGATGTCCTCCCCCTCGTGGTGGGCCGACTCCGTCAGCCGGCCGTGGTTCGCCTCGACATGCCTGCGGTAATTGTCGGGGTAGGCCAGCGCCTGCAGGTGGCTGCCGAGCGGGGCCTGGGGCTCCTCCTGCTCCGTCCACGCCACGGCGTCGAAGCCGGTTTTGCCCGAACCCACATAGGCGTATCGGCCGAAGAAGTTAACCGTGCCCGTGCCGAAGCCGAGCAGCTGCGTCATCCAAGCGTTGTTGTCGTTGGCCACGGATAGGTGGCAGTCCGTGCAGCCCTTGGTGGTGCCGACGGAACCGGTCGTGTGAGGGAAGTGCGGGTTGAAGGCCTGGCCGGAGTAGCCTTCGGCCGAAACGGTCTGCTGCTGGGAGTACACCCACTCCCGGCTCGCGTTCTGGGAGCCCACGACAACGGCGCTCGAGGAGCGAATGACCGCGAGCCTGTGGTCCTTGTAGGTGGCGTCCCGGCCCAGCATGAAGACGTCGTCCCTGACCACTTGGGGGTTGTAGCTTGTGTAGTTGCGCGTCGTCGTCCCCTCGAACTTGTTCGCCTGGACCTTCTTGTTGGCCCTCATAGGCAGGTGGCACCCGAAGCAGCTGGTGGCCCAGGACGTGTGGCAGATCTGGCAGGAGATGTTCGAGTTGGCGTGGGCGAGCTCGGCCGTGATGATGAGGGGCTTCTGCGGCACGTCGCCCCAGGTGACGCCGTCTCTCCGAAGCGTCTTCGCGTAAGCGGACTTCGCATTGTAGTGGTCCGAGGCCGGGTTGATCGTGTCGAGCGTCTGGGGGACCTCCCACTCGACGTCGGGCGACATCATCGAATGCTGGAAGAGGCGGCGCCCGACCCAGCGGAACCGCGGACCCCAGGGCGTCGAGCCCTTGGAGAGGTCCGTCGGCTTGACCGCGCCGTCCTGGAACGTGCCGG
>DASRSJ010000247.1:0-12207 GCA_035656555.1 Opitutaceae bacterium | reverse complement strand
CCCTGACGCCGCTGTTCGCGTGCAGCTGCAGCGCGGAGCGGATGAAGACCAGCGCCATGACGCCGTAGAGATTGAAGTTTCCGCCGAGGCCCTCGGTGGAGTCGTCGAAGAAGCCGGCCGAGCTTGTCTGGTTGATCCTCTCGACCATGCGCTCGATGAGGCGGGACGTCTCGTCCTTCTTGGAGAGCCCGAGCGAGAAGCGCGCGACGGCCTTGGCCACGTTGAACGCCTGCCAGTGGTTGTCGTAGTCGCTCCTATGGAGGAGCTGCTTGTCGATCCGAAGCTGGGTCTCCTCGACCAGGCGCTCCCAGACGGGATTGCGGTCCTTGGAGGGGCCGAAGCAGAGGAGGCCCAAGGCCGCGTAGGCGAGGCCGTTCTCGGCCGGGGGCTCCATGAACATCTGGGCCGTCACGCAGCGGGCCGCCAGGTCGACGATGTCGAAGCCCTTCAGCGTCGTCTCGCCCGTGGCGCGGTAGTACTCGCCCAGGGCGAATGCCACGTGCCCCGGCTCATCCGGCCGGGATTCCTCACCGGGTGCGGGGAGGATGGTTCCGTCTGGCTGGATCGAGTCTAGGTTGTGGCCCAGTATGGAACGGGCCATGTCGAGGCACTGCTCGGAGAAACTATGCATGCTTTAGTGTCGGCGGGAGGAAGGAGCGGGAGGGTCAGAATGCGGGCTCGGGCAATATGCGGGCAAGAGCGAACTTGGGGGAATCGCCTACCTCGCTATCAATTTCAGGAACTCGTCGTTGGTCTTTGTCTTCGAAAGGCGGGCGATCATGGTCTCCGTGGCCTCCTCGATCTTCTGGGCCACCAGCGCCCTGCGGAAGAAATGGATGTATTCGAGCTTCTTGGGGTCGATCAGGAGCTCCTCCTTGCGAGTGCCGGAGGCGGCTATGTTGATCGCCGGCCAGAGGCGCATCTCGGCGCACTTTCGGTCGAGGACGAGCTCCATGTTGCCCGTTCCCTTGAACTCCTGGAAGATGACGTCGTCCATGCGGCTGCCGGTCTCGACGAGGACGGAGGCGATGATCGTGAGGGAGCCGGCCTCCTCGGAGTTGCGCGCAGCTGCAAACAGCTGGCGGGGACGCTCCAGGGCGCGCACGTCCAGGCCGCCCGAGCCTGTGCGGCCTGAGTTGCGCTGGGTATTGTGGGCGCGGGAGAGGCGGGTGATCGAGTCGACGAAGAGGACGACGTGCTTGCCGGCCTCGACCAGGCGCTTGGCCCTCTCGATGCAGAGGTCGGCGATCCGGATGTGGTTCTCGATCTGCTCATCGTTGGACGAGGCCCAGATCTCGGCGGGGACGCTCCTGCGGAAGTCCGTGACCTCCTCGGGGCGCTCGTCGACCAGGAGGATCATGACGTGGCACTCGGGATTGTTCTCGAGGATGCCAAGGGCCATGTCGCGCAGAAGAATGGTCTTTCCGGTCCTCGGCGGGGCGACGATAAGGCCGCGGGTTCCCTTGCCGATCGGGCAGAAGAGGTCGACCGCGCGGGTCGTCATCCGTCCGTCCTTCATCTCGAGCTTGAGATGCTTGTCGGGGGAGATGGTGGTCAGCGACGCAAAGTCCACGAGCGAGCGGCGGTCCTCGAGGGCCAGGCCGTCCACGGTCTCGATGAAGCGCATCTTCGGGTTCGGGAAGCGTCCCTCGGGGGGGAAGGCGGTGCCGCCGATGAGCGAGCCGGCCTTCAGCTTGAAGCGGCGGATCAGCTCCTTCGGCACGAACGTGTCGCTCGGCCGGCGCTTGCCGCTCTTGGCCATGTCCAGGAGCTGGCCGTTGCCGCCCTTGGTGATGTCGATGTCGAGGATGCCCTCGACATGGATCGTGTTGTCAACCGGGGGCGCGGCGGGAGCCTGCGCTGCTGGGGCGTTCGGGGTCGCTGGCGCATCCTTGGGAGACACAGCCGGCTGTTCCGCCGGAGCGGAAAGGGATTTCTTTTCCATACAAAATGAAGACACTGCGCGCCCGCGCTTGACGCTCAAAACTCAAGGAGGGATAAGTGCCGCGTCTTTCGAGCGTTCCTAACCCCAAATCCGCCACATACATCGTGACCGATCAGACGATTACCTCAATTTCCCGGGAATCCCGGGTTGTCAGGCCTTCGGCCGAGTTCAAAGCCCAAGCCAATCTTGGGAGCGAGGCCCAATATAAGAGGCTCTACGCGGAGTCTGTCAACACTCCCGCGAAATTCTGGGGCAGGATGGGCAAGGAGATGCTCTCCTGGAGGAAGCCCTTTAAGAAGGTGCTCACCTGGAAGCTTCCCCATGCCAAGTGGTTCGAGGACGGGCAGTTAAACGTTTCCGAGAACTGCCTGGACCGCCATCTCCTCAATGGCAGGGCCAACAAGGCCGCGATCATTTTCGAAGGTGAGCCCGGCGACGTGCGCACGCTCACGTATCGGCAGCTCCACCACGAGGTCTGCAAGCTGGCCAACACGCTGACCGAGCTCGGCGTCGTCAAGGGCGACCGCGTCGCGGTGTACATGCCGATGGTTCCCGAGGCCGCGATCGCGATGCTCGCGTGCGCGAGGCTCGGCGTCATCCACACCGTGATCTTCGGCGGGTTCTCGAGCGAGGCCATCAAGGACCGCGTGAACGACTGCAAGGCGAAGGTCATCATCACGGCCGACGGCGGCTGGAGGCGCGGCAAGATCGTCGAGCTAAAGACGAACGTCGACCGCGCGCTGCCCGGCACCCCGACGGTCGAGAAGGTGATCGTGCTCAAGCGCACCGGCCAGGAGGTCCCGATGACCGCGGGCCGCGACGTCTGGTGGCACGAGGCCGTCTCGAAGGCGTCCGCGGCGCACAAGGCGAAGGCCTTCCCGAGCGAACACCCGCTCTACATCCTCTACACGAGCGGCTCCACGGGGAAGCCGAAGGGTGTGCTCCACTCGAGCGCCGGCTACCTCCTCGGGACGATGCTGACCATGAAGTACGTCTTCGATCTGAAGGACGACGACGTCTACTTCTGCACGGCCGACGTCGGCTGGGTCACGGGCCACAGCTACGTGGTCTACGGGCCGCTGGCCTCCGGCGCCACGGTCCTCATGTATGAGGGCGCCCCGAACCATCCCGAGCCCGACCGCTTCTGGGAGCTGATCGACAAGCACAGCGCAACGATCCTCTACACGGCGCCGACGGCCATCAGGGCCTTCATGCGCTGGGGCGACGAGTATGTGAAGCGCCACAGCCTCTCGACGCTTCGCCTTCTCGGGTCCGTCGGCGAGCCCATCAATCCCGAGGCCTGGAACTGGTACCACCGGGTGATCGGCAAGGGCCGCTGCCCGATCGTCGACACGTGGTGGCAGACGGAGACGGGCTCCATCATGGTGACGCCGCTGCCCGGCGTGACCCCGCTCAAGCCCGGCTCCTGCGCCGTCCCGTTCTTCGGCGTCGTGCCGAAGGTGCTGGACGAGCAGGGCAAGGATGTCCCGAAGGGGAGTGGCGGGCGCCTCTTCCTCTCGCAGCCGTGGCCCGCGATGCTGCGCACGCTCTGGGGCGACGACGATCGCTTCAAGAAGCAGTACTGGAGCGAGCTTAAGGGCTATTACTTTGCCGGCGACGGCGCGCGCTTCGACAAGGACGGCTACCTCTGGGTGGTCGGGCGCATCGACGACGTGCTCAACGTCTCCGGCCACAGGATCGGCACCGCCGAGGTCGAGAGCGCGATCGTCTCGCACCCGTCCGTCGCCGAGGCTGCCGTCGTGGGCCGCCCCGACGACCTGAAGGGCCAAGCGCTCGTGTGCTTCGTGACGCTGAAGAACGGCGTCAAGGCGTCGCCCGAGCTCAAGGAGGCGATCCGCACGCATGTCGCGCGCGAGATCGGCTCCCTCGCGAGGCCCGATGACGTCCGCTTTGCAGCCGGCCTCCCGAAAACGCGAAGCGGCAAAATCATGCGCCGCATCTTGAAGGAGATCGCGATCGGTGGCACGGTGAAGGGTGACACCACGACGCTCGAGGATTTCTCGGTCGTCGCGTCACTTCAGGCCGAGGAATAGACCCCGCTCTGGCCAGTGCCATTCCCTTGCCCTGCAAGGATTTAAGCCTCAAATATTGAGGCCCGTGATGGAACTTTGCGTAACCTCAGGGGACTAAATTCGTCTGATAATACGTATGAACTCTAAATCATTCTTAGCCATAACCGCCGCCGCGCTGATCTGCGCGGGCTGTGAGGGGAACGGTCCCAACACGCAGAATGGCGCCGTAGCCGGAGGCGCCCTGGGCGCCCTGACGGGCGCCATCATCGGCAACAACAGCGGCGGCCACAACGGGCTCGCCGGAGCCGCCATCGGCGGCGTCGTCGGCGCCATCGCCGGCGGCACGATCGGCAACTCCGTCGACCACCAGAACGGAACGCTCTACCGCAACGAGAACGACGCCACGACGACGGTCACCGTGCAGTCGGTCCCGCCGCCGCCCCCGCAGCCGTACGAGCTGCAGACCGCGCAGCCGACGCCGTCGGCCGTGTGGGTCGTCGGCTTCTACGACTGGACCGGCTACCAGTACAACTGGGTCCCGGGCCACTGGGAAATCCCGCCGCCGCAGGCCGTCGCCTTCGTGCGCCCGCACTGGCGCTACAGGGGCGGCACGTACGTGTACATCCGGGGCTACTGGCGCTAACCCGCGTCCCCGGGTTTCTTTGCGAACTCCGCGACCGCGGCCGAGAGGCCGCGGTCGTACGCGTTTATGAGCCTGTCCCACGTCTGCGAGGCCTCGGTGTCGAGGACCTTGCGGGCCGGGTCGGCGTCGTACCACGCGATCGTGCGCGCGATCGCCTGGCGGAACTTCATCGTCGCCACGTAGCCCGGCACGAAGCGCCGGATCTTTGAGTTGTCGAAGAGGGCGCAGTGCGACTTGTCGCCCAGAAGCGAGCCCGTCATCCCGGGCACGCAGGCCGCGAGGAAGTCGGACGCGATGTGGACAAGCTTCGGCGGCGGCGCACCCGCGGCCTCGGCTGTCTGGCGGTAGAGCTGGTCCCAGGTCAGCGCCTCGTCGGAGGTGATGTGGAACGCGTGGCCGATCGAGGCCTTGTTGCCGAGGAGCCCGACGAGTCCCTTCGCGAAGTCGGTGTTGTGCGTGATCGTCCAGAGCGTCAGGCCGTCGCCCGGCACGATGCAGGGAAGGCCCTTCCTCATGCGGTCGACGATCGTGTAGCCCTTGAGCCAGCTGTTGACCGCGAGGGGTATGATCGTGTCGCCGAAGGTGAGCGAGGGTCGGATGATCGTCACCGGGTACTCCTCCTCGCGGAACGCCTTCATGAGGAGCTCCTCGCAGGCGATCTTGTTCCTCGAGTAGTCCCACTTCGGGTTCGCGAGCGGCGTCGACTCGGTCACGAGGTAGTCGGAGAGCGGCTTCTGGTAGGCGCTCGCCGAGCTGATGAAGATGAATTGGCCGCACTTGCCCCTGAAGAGGTCGAGCCTGGACTGGACGTCGACGGGCGTGAAGGCGATGAAGTCGACGACGGCGTCCCAGTGCCTGCCGTGGAGCGCCTTCTCGGCGGCGGCCCTGTCCGTGATGTCGAGGACCAGGGGATGCGCCCCCTTTATGCCGCCCCTTTTCGAGCGGTTAAGGAGCGTCACGTGGAGCCCCTTCTCGACCGCGAGTTCCGTGCAGGCCGTGCTGATGATTCCAGTGCCGCCGATAAAGAGTACGTTCATGGGGATGGCGCACCCTAGCACGGCGGCGCCGGCCGCGTACAGGACCGAAGTGCTCGCCGCGCTTGCGGCGCGCCGTCCGGCCCATTAGCTCCGTGTCTTCCGAAGATGCGCATTCTCGTTGTCGAAGACGAACGCCAGCTGGCCCGGCACATCACCCAGGCCCTTACCCGGCACGGCCACACGGCGACCGCGCAGTTCGACGGCGTCGCCGGCCTGGCGGACGCGATCGCACACCCGCCCGACCTGGTCGTCCTGGATCTGAATCTTCCGGGGCTCGAGGGACTCGGCGTCCTGGCGGGGCTTCGCGAGGCCAGCTGCCCGTGCCGCGTCCTTATCCTGACCGCGAGGGGAGAGGTTGAGCACCGGGTCAAGGGGCTCAAGGCCGGCGCCGATGACTACCTGGCCAAGCCCTTCTCGATGGACGAGCTCGTGGCCAGGATCGAGGCCCTCGGCCGCCGCGGGGCCACGCCGACGGCCGCCGACCTCCTCGAAGTCGGCGACCTGCACATGGACGTCCACCACAGGAGGGTCACCCGCGCGGGCAAGGCGGTGGCCCTTTCCCCGAGGGAATTCGACGTGCTGCAGGTCCTCATGCAGGAGCCCGGGCGCGTGTTCTCGAGGACGGAACTCTGCGAGCGGGTGTGGCAGAGGAACCACGAGTACGACACGCGAACGGTCGAGATTTTCATCACGCGCCTCCGGAAGAAGGTGGACTCCGGGTTCACCAAGCCCCTAATCCACACCCTGCGCGCCGTTGGCTACACCATACGGCCGCCTGCATGACACCCAGGGCAACGATCCGGGCTGCCGCGTTGGCAGCCATGATAGCGCTCCATCCCGCCGCGGTTTTCGCCGAGGCGTCGGTCGAGGGCCGGGTGACTCTCCCCAAGCCGGCCCATCCGCCGGTCATGAACCAGCGCTACGGGATCATCTCCCACGAGGGCGTGCTCTCTCCTTATCCGCCCCTGGCCGTCGTCTACCTCGAGGGGACGTTCGCGACCACGCCCCCGCAGAAGCCCGCGCAGATGGTGCAGCGCGAGCTCAACTTCTTCCCGAACATCCTGCCGATTGTCGTCGGCACGAAGGTGGAGTTCCCGAACCAGGACGACGTCTACCACAACATCTTCTCGTACTCGCCGGCCAAGAGGTTCGATCTGGGCAGGTACCGCTCGGACGAGCGCCCGATCCCCTCGGAGGTGTTCGACGTCGCGGGGATGGTGACCCTTCGCTGCGACATCCACGAGCACATGCGGGCGATCATCCTCGTCCTCGACACGCCGCACTACGTCCTGACCGACCCGGAGGGCGTCTTCACGCTGAAGGGCCTGCCCCCGGGGAAGTATGTGCTGAAGGCCTGGGTCGACAGCAGGACGACGCTTGAGAAGCCGGTCGAACTCACCGACGGCCCGGCGCTCCACGTCGACTTCCCGTGAGCGCGACCCGCGACCAGGGCGACGACGGGATCGCGCGGTTCCGCACGCGGCTCCTTGCCGCCATGATGGTCCTGGTCTCCGCGGCGGCGGTCTCGATGCTGATCCTCACCCAGAGGAACGTCGCGACCAGTGTGCGCCGCGATTTCCAGAGGGACTTCGAGAGCCAGCTGGCGTCGCTCCAGGCGGTGCAGGAGGTGCGCCACGCGGTCATCGCGGAGCGCTGCCGGCAGCTGGCGAGAAAGCCGCGCATCCACGCGGCCCTGGAGGACGGGGCGCTCGACCTCCTTTACCCGAGCGCTCGCGACGAGCTGGTGGACGCCACCAACTCCGACGAGGGCGCGTTCCGCGAGCCCGGGGCCTATGCGCTCCGCGCCCGCTACTACAGGTTCCTGGACGGCAAGGGACGCGTGATCGCGCCCCCGAACGCGAAGGATGTCGGCGACCTCGGCGCGGCCGACGAGTCCCGCCTCTCGACTGGGCAGCTTCCCGACCGGCCTCAGATCGGCTACATCAGGCGCGACCTGGGCGGCGACGGCCACATGGTGGACGAGCTGATCGCGATGCCGATCGTCTCAAGTGAGAGCGGCGAGCCGATCGCGGCGATCGTCCTGGGCTTCAAGCCCCCGGCCCTGGGCGGCAGCGCCGCCAGCGGAGTCTCCGGCGGAATCTGGCTCGACGGCCACCTCGACTTCCCGACCCTGGCCGACGAGGCGAGGAGCGACCTTGAGACGCGCCTTGCTCCGGCCATCGCGGAATCGGACGGCGACCACGGCCACTTTGAGTTCAGCTCGGGCAAGGACTCCTTCCTCGTCTTCTTCAAGAGACTGAACCCACTCTCGCCTTACCCGCCGGCGTTCGAGGTCTCGGTCCTTTCCCTGGCCGAGTCCCTCGCCCAGCAGCACCGGCTGGCCTGGGAGTTCGCGAGTGTGGGGGCGCTCGTCCTCGGCTTCGCGTTCCTGGCGAGCCACATCCTCTCCCGGCGCCTCTCGATGCCGGTTGAAAGACTCGCGGTTGATTCCAAAGAGCACCGCGAGCACTGGCACCGCGCGGAGGCGGCGCTCGAGTCGACGAGCCAGGAGCTCCAGCGCTCGGCGCGCTTCTCAGCCGACGCCTCCCACCAGCTGAAGACGCCGGTGACGGTGCTTCGCGCCGGGCTCGAGGAACTCCTTGCCGGCGAGAACCTGCGCCCCGAGGCGAGGGAAGAGGTCTCGGCCCTCGTCCACCAGACCTTCCGGCTGGCGAGCGTCGTCGAGGATCTCCTTCTCCTGTCCCGGATGGACGCGGGGCGCCTCCAGATCCAGCTCTCGAGCATCAACCTGACGCCGCTCTTCGAGGCCCTGATGGACGACGTCGGCGCAATGCCGGACCTCTTCGACCTGGACATAGACGCCGACGTGCCGCCGGCCCTGTGGGTCAAGGGCGAGAAGGGCTACGTCTCCCTGATCCTCCAGAACCTGCTGGAGAACGCGCGCAAGTACAACCTGACGAAGGGCAAGATCCGCATCGCGGCGATCGAGGACGAGGGCTGGGCCGTCATCTCGATTGGCAACACAGGGCCGGCGATCCCCAAGGCGTCGCAGGAGCACATCTTCGAGAGGTTCCACAGGGGGGCCGTGGGCGAGAACGTCCCCGGCCACGGCATAGGGCTAAACCTCGCCCGAGAGCTGGCGCGCCTCCACGGCGGCGACCTGCGCCTCTCGAAATCGGACGACTCCTGGACGGAGTTCGAGCTTCGCCTTCTCCTCGCGCCGGCACCGGCGCCGAAGAAGGGCGCCACGTGAGGACGGGAGCGATCTGCGCGGCGGTCGTCCTCCTTGCATCCGCCGCGCCCATTGCCCGCGCCGACGACGAAGTCATGGACCAGGTCGACGAGCAGCTGAGCTTCAGCACGCTGAACGACCAGGTGCGCATGCATCTCAGCGGCACGGTGGACCTCGAGGGCTACTATGTGAGCCAGGAGGATCCCGCGCTCTTTGAGACGGACGCGCATACGTTCGTCGTGCCGAGGCTCAGCCTCTTCCTCGACGTCCAGATTGGCGCGCACCTCTACGGCTTCGTCCAGGCACGCGCCGACGACGGCTTCGATCCGGGCGACGTGGGGGAGAAGGTGCGCCTGGACGAGTACGCGCTGCGCCTCTCGCCGTGGGACGACAACCGCCTGAGCCTGCAGGTCGGCAAGTTCGCGACCGTGGTCGGCAACTGGACGCTTCGCCACGGCTCCTGGGACAACCCCTTCATCACGGCGCCGCTGCCCTACGAGAACCTGACGGGGATCTGGGATACCGACCCGGTGCGCTCGGTGGAGCAGCTGCAGTTCTGGGCGGGCGTGCTGCCGAAGCCGACGGCGGGCAACGTGTTCTTCGAGCAGTACGAGAACATCCCGATCATCTGGGGCCCGAGCTACTCGAGCGGCGCCGCGCTCCTCGGTGTGGTCGGCAAAATCGACTACGCGGTGGAGGTGAAGAACACCTCACTCTCGTCGAGGCCCGAGACTTGGTCGCCCTCCGAGACGCAGTGGCAGAACCCGACCTTCAGCGGCCGGGTGGGGTACACGCCGAGCGCGACCTGGAACTTCGGGCTCTCGGCGAGCGCCGGGCCCTACCTTGAGCCGGATCCCGCCGCGGTCCTGCCGCCCGGCATCGGGCTCGACCGCTACATGGAGCTCGTGCTTGGCCAGGACATGACGTTCGCCTGGCACCACCTGCAGATCTGGGCCGAGGCCTACGAGGCCCGCTTCGAGATCCCACAGGTCGGCAACGCCGACACGGCGGCCTACTACGTGGAGGCTCGCTACAGGTTCACGCCGCAGTTCTTCGGCGCGATTCGCTGGAACCAGCAGTATTTCGCGCCCGTCCAGGTGCCCCCGGGCCAGGACGGCTTCTGGAGCCGTAACGTGAACCGCTTGGACATCGGGCCCTGCTACCGGCTGACGCCGCACTCCCAGATAAAGGTCCAGTACAGCATCGAGAGGCAGGGTGCGGACGAACGGGTCTGGAGCAGCCTCGCGGCGGTCCAATTCACCCTCAGGTTCTGAGACGGTTTCCAGAGGGGCGGGGAGGGTGTAACAACCCCGTTACGCTAGCCTACTTCAACTGCGGCCATTCCGCGTTGAAAGTGTCCCCATGTGCTTCAGGGGGATCATTAAGACTGTCGGAGGAGAGCCGTGGAAACGATGAGCGTGCGGATGCAGCGGCCCGCGGCCGCGTCGTTCCTGCTGTCGGCTGCGCTCGTGCTGAGCTTGCCGCGCACGGCCGCCCGCGCGGAAGACTCCGTCGACTACCGCTACGAGAACTACCGCGAGGACGACGGCAGGATCACGGTCCAGACTGAGACGAGCTCGATCGACCAGGACGTCGGTGCGTACGGCCACCTTCACCTCCTCGGCACGATTGACGCCGTCTCGGGCGCGACCCCGACGGGAAGGCCGGCGCCCGCCGGCACCGACCAGGTCGTCCTGACCGAGATCCACACCCGCCGCAAGGCGTGGGCCGGCGACTACGGCCAGCAGTTCGGCAATTTCAACATCGACGCCGGTTTCGCGGAGAGCCGCGAGAGCGACTACGTTTCGTACGGCTGGTCGGTCAATACCCTGACCGACTTCAACCAGAAGAATACGACGTTCCGCCTCGGTTTTGCGGGCACGGATGACAGGGTGGAGGTCTTCTTCGAGCCGGCGTACCTGCCCAAGCACACGACGGACGCGATCATTGGCGTGACGCAGGTCCTCGACCCGCTGACTTTTGTGACCTTCAACGTCACGCTCGGCGAGGCCTCGGGCTACCTCGCGGAGCCCCACAAGTTCGTCGAGAAGGCGATCCAGATTTTCCCGGGCATCTTCCTCGACGAGGCGTTCGGGGAGAACAGCCCCAACAGAAGGACAAAAGAGACGCTCTTCGCCTCGATCAACCGCGCGGTTCCGAAGCTGCACGGCGCCCTCGAGGCGAGCTACCGCTTCTACACGGACAGCTACGGGATCACGGCGAACACCTTCGAGGCCTCATGGATCCAGCACGCGGGCAAGTTCTTCAACATCGAGCCCTACGCGCGCTACTACGTGCAGTCGGCCGCGAGGTTCTACTACTACAACCTGGACAACACCTCGATCATACCGACGCGCCTTCCGGTGGGCCTCGGTCCCTACTACACGTCCGACTTCAGGCTCTCCTCGCAGGACGACTACTCCCTCGGGCTCAAGCTCACATGGAAGCCAAAAGACTGGGTCCACGTGGACGCCTCCTACGAGCGCCTGGCGATGCATGGCCGTGACGGGGTGACGTCGCAATCAGCTTACCCGACCGCGGGCATCTCCTCCATCGGCTTCAAATTCCTATGGTAACGAAAACTTCACGCCTTGGATTTTTTGCCGCAGCCGCAGCCCTCGCCCTGGTGCTGAGCGTCCGCGCCGGCGCCCAGGTCGCCAAGGGTTCGGCGTTCCCGGTCCTGGCCGAGCAGGGGCTCTCCGGCACCGTTCCCGACACCGCCGGCAAGGTCACCTTGGTCGACTTCTGGGCCTCCTGGTGCGCACCGTGCAAGGCGTCGTTCCCGGCCTACTCGAGCCTGCAGCAGGACTTCGCCCCCAAGGGGCTCGTGATCGTCGCCGTCAGCGTCGACGACGACCCGGCGAGCTACGCGTCCTTTGTCGCCAAGCACAAGCCGCTCTTCCCGACGGTCCACGATGCGCAGCACAAGCTGGTCGCCTCTGTGCAGGTGCCGACGATGCCGACCAGCTACCTGATCGACCGCTCCGGGAAAGTGCGCTTCATCCACGCCGGCTTCCACGGCGACGCGACCGAGCGCGAGCTCCGGGCCGAGGTGACCGCCCTCCTGGGCGAGAAGGCCGCGCCATGAAGACCACACGCACCAGACTCGTCCTTGCCGCAGTGCTCGGCGCCGTGTGCCTCGCGGCCGGCGGCTGTGCGACCACCTCCGCTGTCAGGGTCAGGCCGTGGGAGCGTGCAGTCCTCGCGGACGACATGATGAACCCCGACCGCGACCCGCTCGGCGGCTCGCTGACCGAGCACGTGTACTTCTCGCGCGAGGCCGCCTCCGGCGGACGCGGGGTGGGCGGCAGCGGCTGCGGCTGCAACTAGACAACTTTCAGCAAACGAACCTCAGA
>DASRSJ010000246.1:0-23476 GCA_035656555.1 Opitutaceae bacterium | reverse complement strand
GCCTCGTTCAGGATCATCGTCGACCTGGACAAGCCACTGCCAGCTGCCTGGGTCGGCAAGGTCGGCTTCAACTTTGAGCTGTTCCCGGGTTCCCTCTTTGGAAAGTCCTACGTCGTCGGCGAGCACTTCGGCACATTCCCGAGGCAGGCGGACGGTCCTGGCGCCGTCATCGACGGCGACTATGAGCTCACCCCTCTCGGCACCGGCAAGAAACTGACCGTTGCACCTGAATCAGAGAGCCAGCGCATGACTATTGAGTCCGTGAAAGGGGGCGAGATCCAGCTGCTCGACGGGAGGGCCCAGCACAACAACGGCTGGTTTGTCGTTCGCTCCCTTGTCCCCGGCGGCGCAGCCGCTGGCGCCATCGAGTGGATGGTGACACCTCACGCGATTCCCGGCTGGAGGTCGGATCCGGTCGTTCAGGTTTCCCAAGTCGGCTATCACCCCAAGCAGCCCAAGGTGGCCGTGATCGAGCTGGACTCCCATGACTCCGACTTGAAGCCGGTGACTCTCTACCGGGCCACGGCCGCGGGGCTTGAGAAGGTTGCCGAACATGCGGGCAAAGACTGGGGCCACTTCCTGCGGTACCATTACCTCCAGTTCGACTTCTCGGACGTCACCGAGCCCGGAATGTATGTCGTCGGTTACGGCGAAAAGCGCTCCAACGCTTTCCAGATCGGAGACCATGTCTTCCAGCGGGACGTCTGGCAGCCGACCGTCGAGTACTTCCTGCCCGTGCAGATGGCGCACATGAGGGTTAACGACCACTACAGGCTGTGGCACGGACTCTCGCATATGGACGACGCGCTCATGGCACCCCTTAACGAGAACCACTTCGACGGCTACGAGCAGGGTCCCTCCACGCTGACGAAATACAAATCCGGCGATCACGTGCCCGGCCTCGATATCGGCGGCTGGTACGACGCTGGGGACCACGACCTTCGGATCGAGTCCCAGATCGACACCGTCCACGGACTATCGCTTGCATGGGAGCTCTTTCATCCCGAGCTCGACAACACCTCGATCGACCAGGCCAGCCACCTGGTAGAAATCCACCAGCCCGACGGGAAGCCTGATGTCCTTCAGCAGATCGAGCACGGCGTGCTATCCGTGGTCGGCGCCTACAACTCCCTTGGACGACTTTACCGGGGCATCCAGGATGCCTCACTTCACCAGTACACCTTCCTCGGGGACGCAGGGGAAATGACTGACAACATGGTGTTTCACGACACTGACGGGACAGCCCTAAAGGTCATGGCCGCCGCTGCCGAAGCAGGTGACCAGTCCGAGCCGAAAATCGGCCACCTACCTCCGCTTGGATCCGCAGGATCCGCCGACGACCGATGGGTCTACACGGAAGAAAATCCGCCGAGGGAGCTAAATGCCGCGGGCGGCCTCGCCGCGGCTTCGCGCGCCCTTGCCGGCTACAACGATCCCCTCTCAAAAGACTGCCTGCGCATCGCAAAGGAGCTTTGGACAAACGCAAAGGCTCCCGACACGTCGCTTGCCCGCCTTGAGCCCGCCATCGAGCTTCTGAAATGCACTGGCGAGCAGAAGTACGCCAACGCGATCCTCGGCCTTCAGGATGCCATCGTCGCGCGGGTCGGCCGTTACGGCTGGCTCGGGGCGCGAGCGATCCCGCTCGTCAATGACGCCGCCTTCACGGCGAAAATCAGGGATTCGCTGCGCGGCTACCGCTCGTCGATCGACGCCGGTGAGGCCAAGACGCCCTACGGCATCCCATACGAGCCATTCATCTGGGGCGCGGGATGGAACGTGGAGCGCTTTGGCGTCGAGCAGTACTTCCTCCACGTCGGCGCACCGGACATTTTCCCGGCGACGTATATGCTGCGTTCGATCGATTTCATCCTTGGGTGCCATCCCGGACAAAACACGGCGTCCTTCGTATCGGGTGTCGGGGCAAAGTCCATGATCCCCGCTTACGGCATGAACCGCGCGGACTGGTCCTACATCCCCGGTGGCATCACATCGGGTACGGCGCTGATCAGGCCTGACTTCCCCGAACTCCTCGAGTGGCCATTCCTCTGGCAGCAGGGGGAGTACTGCCTGGGTTACGCAACGTCAGACTATGTCTTCCTTATCCTGGCGGCGGATCACCTCCTCAACAACTAAACATGCCCCTCCTCACATCGGCGGAAATCAAGCAGCGCATGCCCTCGGTTCCCGGATGGAAGCGCAGCGGCAAGTCGATCCACCGCGAATTCACCTTCAAGGGGTTCATGGGATCGATAGGCTTCGTTCGCAAGGTGGCGGCGGTCGCGGAGGCAAAGGACCACCATCCCGACATCGATATCCGCTGGAACCGGGTCAGGCTCGTCCTTAGCACCCATTCCGAGGGCGGCCTGACGACCAAGGACTTCGCGCTGGCGCGCCTTTGCAGCGCAGGCGCGAAGCGGATCAGGGGCTGATCACTTGGTGGCAGCCCAGGCGAGGCCGTCGTCCATCGGACCGACTTCGATCAGCTTGTCGACTGTCCATGTCCCCAAATTGATGACGGCGACCTTCGCGCTGCTGTCGCAGGAGACATAGGCAAATGCGTTGTCGGGCCTCACAAGAATCTCCTGCGGCGACTTCGGGAGCTCGAGCGTCTTTACGACCCTCATTGTGTGCAGGTCCACCAAGCCAACCATCCGGATCGCGGGCATGGCTACGAGGAGCGAATTTCCATCGGGCGTCGCCGTGGCCCCGAATGCGATCCCGGGCAGCGGTATCGACCGGCTCACCGTGTTGGTCCAGGTATCGATCACCACGAGGCGCAGCTTGGTCTCATCGGCGGTGAACGCCCACCTGTCGTCCGTCGAGAGCGCTATCCTCTGGACGACCGTCGCCACAGGGACGGTGGTGACGAGTCGCCGGTTGACGAGATCGAGCACCGAGACCGTCCCGGACTTCACGTTCGCCGTGTAGCCCCGTTTCCCGTCGGATGAAATCGCAAGCATGTGGGATTCCGCGTGGCCGGTCGGAACTGAGCCGACGAGCTTTAGCGACGCCGGATCAATGATGCTGACCGTCTGGTCGAGTTCCGTGGTGACATAGAGAAGTCCGTCGCGGGGCCCGAACACAGGCCGATGGGGGCGAACGCCGCGCCCAAAATCAAAAGTCCCCGCGATCGTTCCCTTGGCGAGGTCGAAAACCCGGATAAGACTGCCATCAGTTCCTATCTGCCCCACCCCGGCACTGCCATAGATCGGTACGTAGGCCCGCATGCCGTCTGGAGAGACGGCGATCTCGTGGCCTGTACGGGCATTTTCATTGAGCGTCCCCTCCTCTTTGCCTGCCATGGGATCCACGATGGAGACCGTCCCATTGCCCTTGTTGACGACGAGGAGGGTGCCCCCCGAGGACGCCTGCGCCACCGCAGGCGCGGAAAGGACCAAACAAAGCAGAACGGCCGCCAGCGCCGCATTAAACCTGGGGTGAGGCATCATGATGGCGGAAATATCCCGGCTGGCAGGAGAAAATGTCAAACCCGCCCGCCAGGCTGAGCCTTTACTCGCGAGCCTTGTCCTCGCTTGTCGCCAGCGCGACCTTGAGCGCGTGGCCGCGTATGCGGATGCCCGTCATCTTCTTCATGACGAGCTCCGCGTGCTCGCTGGCAACATCGACGAGGGCGTGGCGCTGGTGGATGTCGATGGCGCCGATCACCTGCGCCTGGAGGCGGGTGACGCCCGTCACCTTGCCCACGATCTCGGCGGTCGTCACAAGGTGTTTTCGCCCGGAATTGAAGAAGAGCGTCGTCATGCCTGGCTCCTTGCCCGTCCTCGCAACCGGGGGCGGCCCGCTCGGAGCCTCGCCCGGCTCGTCGTCATCATCGGAGTGCCCACCCGACGCCACATTCGCGAAAGCCGCGGGGACACTTCCCTTGGGCTTGTGCTTCGGCGCAACCGCCGGAGCCGAAACCTGCGGCGGCGTTTGCACGGGGCCGGGACCTGGGCCCGGGCCTGACGGGGCCCCGCCCCTAAGCAGCTGGATCAGCGCCGAGCAGATGTCGGTGCTCGCGTAGCCCTGGTCGAGCAGGCGATCGATCATCCGGTCGTGCTTCTCGAATTTGCCCGAGTCCAGGACGCCCCGAAGCCGCTCAAAGAAGACGCTGGCCCTGGCCTCCTCCACTTGGTCAAGCGACGGGACGCTTTCCCTGCGGATCTTCAGGTTCGCGAAGCGCGCCATGCTCCCCAGCTTGTAGAGCTCGCGACCGGACACGAAGGTGATGGCGCGCCCGGACTTGCCTGCGCGCGCCGTGCGCCCGATGCGGTGCGTGTAGTCCTCGGCGTCGTTCGGCAGGTCAAAGTTGAAAACGACCTCCAGGTCGTCGACATCGAGGCCCCTGGCCGCGACATCTGTCGCCACGAGAAACTCAAAGGCCTTGTTCCGGAACTTCTCCATCACCCTGTTGCGCTGCATCTGGCTCAGGTCGCCGTGTAGGCGATCGGTCGCGTAGCCGCGCGAATGGAGCTGCTCGTCGAGGTCGTCCACCATCACCTTGGTGCTGCAGAAGATTATCCCGAAGCGAAAGTCATTCAGATCGATGAGGCGTGTCAGGACCTCGAGCTTGGAGCGCCTGTCGACCTCGTAGTAGACCTGGTCGACGGCCGGGGCGTTCTTCGCAAGGGACTCGATCTTGATCCACTCCGGATCGCGCGTGTAGCGGCCTATAAGGTCCTGGATCGCCTTGGGCATCGTAGCGGAGAAGAAGAGAAGCTGGCGCTCCTTGGGCACCGCCGTGAGAATTCGCTCAATGTCTTCGCGGAACCCCATGTCGAGCATCCGGTCTGCCTCGTCGAGGACGACGAGCTTCAGGTCCTCGAGCTTGAGCGTGCCCCGTTCCATGTGGTCCATCACGCGCCCGGGGGTTCCGATCACGATCTGGACGCCTGCCGCGAGCGCGCGGAACTGGCGGTCGTAGGACTGGCCGCCGTAGATTGGCACCACGTCCAGGCCTTTCTTGAAATGCAGGAGTTTGCCGGTCTCCTCCGCCACCTGGACCGCCAGCTCACGCGTGGGGCATAGGATCAGGCACTGCACCTTGCGCACCTGCGGCTTTACGAGCTCGATGGCGGGGATGGCAAAGGCCGCCGTCTTTCCCGAGCCCGTGGCGGACATGCCGACAACATCGCGGCCCTTGAGGGCGGCCGGGATGACGGCCGTCTGGATGGGCGACGCCTCCTCGTAGCCGAGCTTGTCGACGGCCTTCAATATCTCCTGGGACACTCCAAGCTCTGCAAACGGGCGTTTTTCCATGGCCCAACCTGTCAGCTCGATTGCTCGAGGGGCAGCACAAAAGACCAATTGGTTTGAGCCCCTCGCTCGGTGGGCGCAGGGTCAGGCGGATGCACCCGACGCTCTTCCTGAAGGGATTGCTCTTTGGGCTCTCGATTGCGGCTCCCGTGGGACCGATCGGCATCCTTTGCATACGCCGCTCCCTCAGGGACGGGATGCTTGCCGGGCTCTTCACGGGCCTGGGCGCGGCAGCCGCGGACGCAACTTACGGGTGCATGGCAGCCTTCGGCCTGACCTCGGTCTCCGCCTTCCTTGTGGGGCACCGCCGTCCCGTGGCCTTGGTTGGTGGCGCATTTCTCTGCTTTCTGGGGATCAGGACTTTCCTGAGCAGGCCGCCTGCGGACAATGCACCTGGAAAAGGCCAAACCCGGCTCCTCTCGGCGCTCGGCAGCACTTTCCTCCTGACGCTCGCAAACCCGGCAACTATCCTCTCCTTTGCGGCGGTGTTTGCCGCGTTCGGACTTGGAGTGTCGTCCGGATATACGTCTGCGTCACTGCTCGTCCTCGGTGTCTTTACGGGCTCGGCCGCATGGTGGCTCTTCTTAAGCGGAACCATGAGCAGGCTGCGCTCCCACGCGACTGCGGCGCGGATGGCAGCCGTTAACAGGCTTTCCGGTCTCGTCCTCCTCGCCTTCGGACTCTGGGCCATTGCAGGGCACTGAGTTGCCCCGGTATTCCTTGCCTAAATCTCGGGCCAAAATAAGCCTTTCTTCCCGGGCGCTACGTTATGGCACCCGGCAAACGCCATGATCCGAGGACCACTCCGCGTTCTAAATTTAGAGGCCGACCAGGGGGACCATGAACTCATCCAGAGGCATGCGAGGGCCTCCGGATTCGAGCTCTCCTTCTCGAGGGCCGCAGGCAGGGAGGAGTTCGAGGCGGCGCTTCGCGCCGGCGGCGTCGATCTCATCCTGGCCGACCACCTCCTGCCGGGCTACGACGGGCTCGACGCAATGTCCGCCGCGGCAACGCTGGCGCCCGGAATTCCCTATATCGTCGTCTCCCGTTCCATCGGCGAGGACCTGGCCGTGGATTGCATCCGCCTTGGCGCCGTAGATTTCGTCCACAAGGACCGCCTGGCGCGCCTTCCGGACGCCATCGCCTTTTCGCAAAAGGTGCGACCCATCTCCATAGATGCACCGAAAATCGGTACAAACCCGGATGACATTGAGGAACGCCGCAGGATGCAGGAGGAACTCGTCCAGTCCCAGAAAATGGAACTCGTCGGCAAACTGGCGGGCGGCATCGCGCACGACTTCAACAACCTGCTAACGATCATCTCCGGGTACGTGAGCATGATCCTCGACCGCGAGACACTGCAGCCGGCCTCGGTGGACGCGCTGAAGCGCGTCTTCACCGCCAGCCGCCAAGCCACGGCCCTTGTGCGCCAACTGCTGCTCTTCAGCCGAAAGCGCTCCCCGAAGCCCGAGCTCGTTGAGCTTAACTCGGAGGTTGAGGTCATGGCCGATATGCTCCGGCGCCTTCTCGGGGACGGGATCGTCATCGAGCTCGAGGTCGCGGAGAAGTCCCCCTGGGTTAAGGTCGACGTGAGCATGCTCGAGCAGGTGCTCATGAACCTGGCGGTCAACGCGAAGGAAGCCATGCCTCGCGGGGGTACCCTCAAAGTCTCGGTCGGCGTCAGAGCACCGGCACCCGGAACCACAAATCCCATGGGAAAGGCCGGGTACGCCTTCATCGCGATGAGGGACGCCGGCATTGGAATCCCCGCCGAGGTGCTCCCCAGGATCTTCGAGCCGTTCTTCTCCACAAAGGAAGGGGGCCGCGGGACCGGGCTTGGCTTGGCCACCGCGATGGACATCGTGAAACGACACGAAGGCCGCATCGAGGTGGAGACCGAGGTGGGCGCCGGAACTTTGTTCAGGATTCTCCTGCCTTCGGTCCAGCCGGACGAAGTGGCCCAGGGCGTGCCCGAAGTACTGCGAAAGCCAAAGGCCAGCAAGGGGACCATACTCCTGGTGGAGGATGAGGCCAACGTGCGAGAGTTCGCGGCGGCCGTGCTGCAGCAGGAAGGCTACACCATCCTGCAGGCAAAATCGGCCGAGGGCGCCCTCGAGGTTTGGCACTGGCACAACGCTCGGATCGGACTGCTTCTCACGGACGTGGTCCTCCCTGGCGAGCTTTCGGGAGTCGACCTTGGACGAGCCCTCCAGGAGGAGCGACCCGCGCTCAAGGTGCTCCTCACCACCGGCTACAACCGCGAGACGATTGCACCGCAGGCCGGTTCGCTCAACCTGCTCAACAAACCTTACACACCCCGGGCGCTACTGCAGGCCGTGAACGACTCCTTTGCCCGCTAAGTCGTTGCCAAACTGCTAAGTGCATCGTTGACAACGGGTCGCATGGATGCTTGGCTCGCCTCACTTAAGGTTGCCAGCCAAACGACCTTGCCGGAATACCAACTCGGTCGGGGTCGTTCGTCGCCGGAACCTAGTACCAATCCCCCAGAATGACCCTTGCGTCTCTGCTAGCCCCGATGGGATCGATGGCGATGTTCGGCGTGCCCGCCTGGATCGCACTGTTGGGAGTATTCACGCCGGGAGGTGACACGCCGCCCGCGAATGACGCGGAGAGCTACGCCCTGCTACTGGATACGCTCGACCGCTCCAACATCCTCCTCTGGTGGGCCCGCGTGAAGCGCACCGGCAAGATTTACGAGTGGACAATCCGCACGCCCCCGAAGCTCCACGGCAATTCAATCTACCTCCTGGCCAAGGAACGCTCCAAGGGGGGGCTTTGGCAGGACGACCAGGCACCGGACAACGAGCGAACAAAGAAGGTCGCCGCCAACGCGCTCGACGACGGTGCGAGCGGCTACTCGCAGGAATTCAGAATCATCGGGGACGACGGCGTCCACTGGATGAGCGAGGACGTGGTGATCCGCCCGTGCGGCTTCAACGAGTGGAACCTTGCGGGTGTTGTCACCGACATCACCAAGCGCCATGAAGCAGAAGAGGTGCGCCGACAGACCGAGGGCCAGCTAGAAAAGATCCTGAAGAGCGCCGACTGCCTCCTCTGGCAGGCGTTCGTCTCCGGGCCCCCGGAGAAACCTCAGGAATGGAAGATGTTCATCCCCCAGTCCGTCCTTTACAGGAAGATGTTCGGCAGGGACTGCGTGCCCGGTGAGAACCAGCTCTGGACCGAGGCCATGATTCCGGAGTGGGACCAGATCAATAGGGCCGCAAGGAACGCGATGGTCGAGGGCAGGAAGGAGTACGACCAGGAGTTCCACGTCATCGTCGGAGGAAAGACCTTCTGCGTCCACGAGCACGTCTCCATTAGCACGATTGGGCCCGAGAAATGGAACTGCGTTGGCGTCGTTGTCGACATCACGAGGCTAAAGGAGACGGAGCTTGAGCTTTCCCGCGCCAGGGACTCGGCCCTCGAGTCGTCGCGAATCAAGAGCGAGTTCCTTGCTAACATGAGCCACGAAATCCGCACGCCGATGAACGGCGTGATCGGTATGACGGGCCTACTCCTCGATACGGAGCTAGCGCCCGTGCAGCGCGAGTTCGCTGAGACGATCCGCAACTCCGCCGACTCGCTGCTCACGATCATCAACGACATCCTGGACTTCTCGAAGATCGAGGCCGGGAAGCTGGCCTTTGAGACCGTGGACTTTGACCTCGTTGAGACGGTCGAGGGCGCCCTCGACATGTTTGCGGAGCGTGCGCGCCACAAGGGCATTGAGCTGGCCTGCGAGCTTCCCCCAGATCTTCCGCGCAGGCTGCGGGGCGACCCGGGTCGCCTCCGCCAGGTGATCACGAACCTGATCGGCAACGCCATCAAGTTCACGGAAAAGGGCGAGGTCGTCGTCCGCGTCTCGCGTGAAAGCGAGACCGACTCGCACGCCACGGTGAGCTTCTCGGTCAAGGACACGGGCATCGGCATACCCGCCGACATCCAGGAGAAGCTCTTCCAAGCTTTCACCCAGGCCGACAACTCGACCACTCGGCGATTTGGCGGCACGGGCCTCGGGCTCGCGATATCCAAGCAGCTGGTCGAGATGATGGGCGGCACGATCGGCGTCAGGAGCGAGCCAGGAAAGGGGTCCACATTCTGGTTCAACACGCGGATCGAGAAGCAGACGGGCGCTGCCGAGCCGCCGCCCTCGATCTATCTCAGGGACCTCTTCGACCTGCGCGTTCTCGTGGTCGATGACAACGCGACCAACCGCCAGATCCTTCGTCACCAGCTCTTCGCGTGGAAGATGCAGAAGGGAAGCGCGGCGAACGGCTACGAGGCGCTGGACCTCCTCCGCAATGCCGCGGCCGACGGCAAGCCCTACGACCTGGCGCTCCTCGACATGCAAATGCCCGAGATGGACGGCATGACGCTCGCCAAGGCCATCAAGGCCACGCCCACCATCGCTGGCACGCGCCTGATCATCCTCACCTCGATGGGCTACATGCACACGAAGGAGGAGCTCAAGGCCGCGGGCGTCGACGCGTACCTTGTGAAGCCGGTGAAGCAGTCGAGGCTCTTCGACTGCGTGGTCGACGTGCTTGGTCGGGCGGCGGCAGAGCACGTGTTCACCAAGGACAGGCGCGACGAAACGCCGGCCAAGGCCGTCCCGATCACCCCGGGCGCCAGCACCCGCATTCTCCTGGCCGAGGACAACATCGTTAACCAGAAGGTCGCGCTTGCGCAGCTCAAGGGCCTCGGATTCATGGCCGACGCCGTGGCGAACGGGCACGAAGTCCTAAGCGCCTTAAAACAGGTGCCTTACGACCTTATCTTCATGGACTGCCAGATGCCCGAGATGGACGGCTACGAGGCATCCCGCATCATCCGCCAGACCGAGCGGGCCAAGGAGGCCAAATGGCCCTCGCCCGTCCGCATTGTCGCAATGACAGCGAACGCAATGACAGGCGACCGCGAGAAGTGCCTCGCCGCCGGAATGGACGACTACCTTTCAAAGCCTGTCAGGAAGACCGAGCTCCAGGCGGCGTTGATGAAGTGGATCGTGCCTGGCAAAAACGCGCAGGCCTGACCGCAACGGCCATTAGCCATTCTTTAAGTCGCGCGGTGTCTGATTAGCGTCCCCTACTTTACGTTTTTTTAGGTGACTTTTTTGTAACCGAAAAGGCTTTTCCGCGTCAGTTTTTGTCGATGCTGATAAGTGTACACGTGCCCAAATGCGCCGGTACCAGCTTCCGTCACGTCCTGGACGGAATCTGCGGCGACCACATATGGTACAACTACGGGACGATCTTCTCGAGGGAGCAGGCCCGCCTGGAACTCGTGCCGGACGGCACGAGGGTGATCCACGGCCACTTTATCGCCGACAGCTTCGACGACATACTGCCCGAGAGGCAGCTTATCACGTGGGTGCGCGACCCGATCGAGAGGCTTGTGTCGAATTACCAGTATTTTCTGCGCTCACCCGACATGCGCGACGACTGCTGCCGCGCCGTCCACGAGAACAAGCTGGGGCTTCGTGAGTTTGTGGACCTTGACTGGATGCGAAACATGACCAGCCGCTACCTCGCAAACAAGACCCTCGACGAATTCAAATTCGTCGGGATCTGCGAGGCATTCGAGGCAAGCATGGGCCTCTTCGAGACCACCTTCGGATACCGCACTTCGGGCAACATGCCGCGCGTTAATACTAACCCCGATCGGGCCGAGCCGCGCTACGGTATCACCCACGGGGACCGCGAATACATCCTCCAGAGAAATGCAGCGGACATGGAGTGGTACGGAAATGCTGTCGACCGGTTCGCTGAGTCTACCGGCGTTCGCATCTCGCGAGTGGCCTGACATCTCTCGACGTCTCCCAAGCGTGATGAATAGGATGCATTTAGAATGCATCCCAGACTTGGGCAGGGCCGTAGTTTCCGTGTGCGCGCACATGGATCAGCATCGGATATGAGCGTCAGGCAAGTGCCTGTATTACAATAGCCTATGGCACGCCTGGCGATCATAGGGACCGGCATCGCGGGTCTCGGCTGCGCTCATTTCCTCCAAAAGGACTTCCAAGTGACCGTTTTCGACCAGAATTCCTATCCCGGCGGTCATTCGAACACGGTCATGGTGGACGAGCCGGGTACCGGCAGATCCCTGCCGGTCGACACGGGCTTCATGGTCTTCAACAAGGTGACCTATCCCCACCTCACCCGGCTCTTCGGGGCCCTCGGCGTGGACACACAGCCCACGAACATGTCATTCAGCGTCCGTCATGCCGGCTCGGGCCTGGAATACTGCGGCTCGTCGCTCAACCACCTCTTCGCTCAGCGCAGGAACCTCTTCAATCCACGATTCTACCGGATGCTTTCGAGCATCAGCCGATTCAACCGGGAGGCCTCGGCCGCGCTCACCGATCCCGCCGTCCAGGAGGTCACGCTTGGCGACTTCGTGCGCGACCGAGGCTACGGCGACGATTTCCTGTCGCTTTACCTGTCTCCCATGGCCTCGGCCGTCTGGAGCACGCCGCCGGAACTCATGTATTCGTTCCCTGCCGTGACGCTCCTTCGCTTTTTTCACAACCATGGCTTCCTCGGGCTCAACACCCAGCACCCGTGGTTCACCGTGTCCGGCGGATCCAAGGCCTACGTCGCGAAACTCATCGCTCCCTGGAGCGAGAAGATCCGGCTCGGCGAAGGCGTGGCCCAGGTGACCCGTCCCGGCAACGGGGTCTACCTCACTCTCAGGTCCGGCGTGGTCCAAATCTTCGACAAAGTGATCATCGCCTGCCACGGCGACGAGGCCTTGCGGCTTCTCACAGATCCGCGGCCACTCGAGTCGAGGCTGCTCAGCGAGTTCAGGTACCAGCCGAACATGGCCACGGTGCACACGGATACGTCCGTGATGCCGAAGACCCGCATGGCCTGGGCAAGCTGGAACTACGAGATCAACAAGGGACCCTCGGGGGCGCCGTCCACCGCGACCCACTATTGGATGAACTCCCTCCAGGGCGTCTCCGACAAGCAGGACTATTTTGTGTCGATCAACAGGCCCGAGGCCATCGATCCGTCAAAGGTCATTCGAAGGATTCCTTACGAGCACCCGCTGTTCAACCTCGGGGCCCTACGCGCCCAGAAGGAACTGCCAATGCTCAACTCTGTATCCGCAGGAAAGACCGGGACGTATTTTGCCGGAAGCTACTTCCGCTACGGCTTCCATGAGGACGCCCTGCTGTCCGCCGCGAACCTTAGCGAGGTCCTTCTAAGCCGCGACCCATGGGCTGCTTGACAATGCCAACGCAATCAAAACCAATGCCTAGAGTGAGGTCCGGTCTCTACGAGTGCAGCGTCATGCATCACCGGTTTGCGCCCAAGGCGCACCGGTTTGCCTATCGCATCTTCATGCTGGCGGTCGACCTGGACGAGCTGGGGTCGATCTCCAAAGGGAACCCGCTTCTCTCGGTGAACAGCCGCAATCTCTATAGTTTCCGCGAGAGCGACTACTTTCCGACGGCGGAGAAGCTCCACAACGGCGAGACGCCAGGGACGAAAGGCGGGACCGGAAGCCTCAAGTTCAGGGTCACGGGCTACCTGGCCGAGCGCGGCGTTGAGATCCCGGGCGGACGCGTGGTCCTCGTAAGCCTACCGAGAGTCGCGGGTTACCTCTTCAATCCGGTTTCATTCTACTTCTGCTACGATGCCGACGGCAGGCCGGCGGCGGCGATCGCCGAGGTGACCAACACATTCAGGGAGATGAAGGCGTACTTCCTCGGGACCGGGTCCGTCTCACCGCGAACGGGCGAGGCCATGTTCGAGTGCAGGATCCCGAAGTTCTTCTATGTGTCGCCCTTTTCCGACGTGGACGTGGCTTTCGACTTCCACCTGCACGACCTAGGCGAGTCCCTCTCCATCCGCATCGACGACTATCAAGGCGAAGAGAGGACACTGACCAGCATGCTGAGCGGCCGCCGGAGTCCGCTTACCGCGGGAAGGCTCGCCTGGTGCTCGGTCAAGTACCCGCTGATCACCCTGAGGATCATCGCGCTCATCCATATTCACGCCCTGATCCTCCATCTGAAGCGCGTCCCGTGGTTCGCCAAGGCCGCAAGGCCCGCAGACCAGCGCTCGCTCTACAGACCTCACGAATCGATCGCGACAACCTCCGCCTCCTGATGGACTCCGAGCCCACATTCTACACGGAGACCCAGATCGACGCCACTCCGGCCAAGGCCTCGGCATGGCGGGGCGCCGTCCTGGAGTCCTTTGCGGGGATGAACCACGGCAGCCTCAGGATCGAGATGCCCGGCGGCACGGTCGCGCTCTTCGGCTCGGGCGCCCAGGAACTCCCGCTCGGTGTCGGGGGTTCCGCCACTATCAGGGTCGCGCGCGAGTGCTTCTTCAGGAAGTGCGTCCTCTCGGGTGACATCGGGTTTGCGGAATCCTTCATGGACGGCGACTGGACTTCGCCGGACCTGGTCGCCGTCATTAGCTGGTTCATCCTGAACGTCGACGAGGCACCCACCATGTCGGGCTCGTCGAGAATGCGGGGCTTCGCGCTGAATCTGCTGAGGATCATGAACAAGGTCGGACATGTTCTGCGGCCGAACTCAAGGGCCTTAGCGAAGAAGAACATCAGCGAGCACTACGACCTCTCTAACGACTTCTTCTCACTGTTCCTCGACCCGTCGATGATGTATTCGGCGGCAAAATGGAGCCGCAAGGGGATGACGCTCGAGGAGGCGCAAAGGGAAAAGAACGACCGTCTCTGCAGGATGCTCAGACTCGCCACCACGGACCACGTCCTTGAGATCGGCACCGGCTGGGGCGGATGGGCGCTGCACGCAGCCAAGAACTACGGCTGCCGCGTCACGACGGTGACCCTCTCGCGCCAGCAGTTCGAGCACGCGACCCGCAGGATAGAAAATGCCGGGCTCTCCGGGAAGGTGGTCGTACGCTTCCACGACTTCCGGGACATCGAGGGCACCTTCGACAAGATCGTCTCCATCGAGATGGTCGAGGCCCTCGGACACAAGTACCTGCCTGATTTCTGCAAGGTCGTTGACCGCACGCTAAAGAAGGACGGCCTCCTCGCGATGCAGTTCATCACCTGTCCTGACGCGCGCTACGAGCAGTTCAGGACGGGCGTCGATTTCATCCAGAAGCACATCTTCCCCGGCTCCCTGCTCCTATCGCTGAACCGGATGAACGACTGCATGGCTAGGGACGCGGGGATGGTGCTCAACAACGTGGAGGACATGGGGCCCGACTACGCGATCACGCTCCGGCGGTGGGCCGAGGCCTTCGCGCAGAGGACCGGCGAGGTGAACGCGCTTGGCTTCGACGAGAGGTTCATCCGCAAGTGGAGCTACTACCTCGCGTACTGCGAGGCCGCGTTCGCGCTGCGCAACATCTCGGTCGTCCAGACGCTTCACACGCGCCCGAACAACCTTTCCCTCTGAGGGCCGGATCATGATCAAGGTGCTTCGTGTCCTTTTCGTCGTCATACTGGCCTCCATGCTCTGGGTCACGACCTGGGCCAGTCTGCAGTGCCCGCTCTTTGGCGTCCCGAGGGTCGTCGCCACGCACCCCTGGTTCATCGCAACGATGTTCGACGCCTATTGGGGCTTCGTGACCTTCTATGTGTGGGTGGCCTACCGGGAAACCTCGTGGGTGGCGCGCATCGCCTGGCTCCTGGCGATACTCGCCCTCGGCAACATCGCGATGTCCACCTACTGCCTTGCCGCCCTCACCCAAGTTCCCGCAGACGGGAAGCTCTCCGATGTCCTCATATCAAGGAGAAAAGGACGGGGTTGGCTGGGGATCATCCTGGCCGTGATAGGCGTCGGCATCACGGTCGCTGCGGCCATGGCAAACCCGGCCTCGAAGTGAACCCCGCAACCCTATCCCTGGAGGCCTTAGCGGCGCTGTGCGTCCTCTTCGCGCTCGTCTATGTCTTAGCGCGTGTGATCGACAACTTCGGGATCGTCGACATCGCCTGGTCCTACTCGTTCATCCTGGTGGCGGTCATCTACGCCACGCGTGGTGCCGGATGGCCCGTGCGCAGGGCGCTCGTCGCCACGATGGCGACCCTCTGGGCCTTTCGGCTCGGAAGCCACCTTCTCGTCAGGATCGCGCGAAAGCACCCCGAAGAGGACGGAAGGTACCGCCAGCTTAGGATGGACTGGGGCAGCGTCTTCATGATGAAGATGGCCGGCTTCTTCCAGCTTCAGGCAGTCTCCGTCGTCCTTCTAGCCTACCCTTTTCTCGCCGCGTGCAGCAACCCCTCGGTTGGCCTGCGCCCGATTGAGTGGGCGGGAGCCGCGCTCTGGCTCCTCGCAATCAGCGGGGAGGCGCTCGCCGATGCGCAGCTCTCCTGGTTCAAGAAGGCCAAGGGAAACAGGGCCAAGGTGTGCGACGTCGGACTCTGGCGATACAGCAGGCACCCCAACTATTTCTTCGAGTGGCTGATCTGGGTGGCCTACTTCCTCCTCGCCGCCGGATCACCGTGGGGATGGATCTCGGTCCTGTGCCCAGCCTGCATCCTCTTCCTCCTGCTGCGCGTAACTGGTATACCCATGACCGAGGAACAGTCCGTGCGATCCAAGGGTGACCTTTACCGGCGCTACCAGGAGCGCACGAGCGCCTTCGTCCCACTTCCCCCGAAAACGACCCGCGCATGATCGACGCCCTCCTCGAGAAGAACATCCTGCCCGACTGGCTGGTGCGCATTGGCATCCGCCGGCTCTTGGCGCAGCGCATCAGGGACGAGTCGACCGGCGGCATGCCCCGCGTGCCGCTTGAGCAATACGTCCACGACCTCAAGCACAGGCCGATCGCCGAGGACACGAGGGCGGCCAACCAGGAACATTACGAGGTGCCAACCGCGTTCTTCCAGAGGTGCCTCGGTAGGCGCCTGAAATACTCAGGCTGCCTTTACCCGACGGGCAGCGAGACGCTGGACGAGGCCGAGGAGGCGATGCTGGCCCTCTACGTCGAGCGCGGGAGGATAGCCGGCGGCCAGGATATCCTAGAGCTGGGCTGCGGCTGGGGCTCGTTCTCGCTGTACATGGCCGAGAGGTTCCCCGCCTCTCGAATCACGGGCGTTTCGAATTCCAGGACGCAGAAGGAGTTCATCGACGCCGAGGCGCGCAAGCGCGGCCTAGGGAACCTGCGCATTATCACATGCGACATGAACTCGTTCGACATCGAGGCCGGCAAATTTGACCGCGTCGTATCGGTCGAGATGTTCGAGCACATGAAGAACTACCAGGCCCTGATGGCCGGGGTCGCGCGCTGGCTCAAGCCGGGGGGCCTCCTCTTCGTGCATATCTTCACGCACAGGACGCTCGCCTACCACTTCGTGGCAAAGGACGACTCCGATTGGATGGCGCGCTACTTCTTCACGGGGGGCCAGATGCCCTCGCACGAGCTTCTCATGCAGTTCCAGGAGCGCCTCTCCCTTGTCTCGGACTGGAAGGTGAACGGCTCGCACTACCAGAAGACGGCCGAACACTGGCTAAGGAACATGGACAGCAATCGGGATGAGATCATGCCGCTCTTCAGGGACACGTACGGCACCGAGCACGCCACCAAATGGTGGGCGTACTGGCGCGTCTTTTACATGAGCTGCGCGGAGCTCTGGGGCTACGGGCGCGGCGAGGAGTGGATCGTGAGCCACTACCTCTTCAAGCGGGCCGAGGCCCAGGGTCACTCTTCCGAGTCGTAGATCTGGACCTTGGTCCAGGTCTCCTTGTTGCCACTGACGAACGCCAGGTGGATCGGATCGACCTGGTACTCGTCGTGGGCGGCACCGTCGGCGAAGACGATTGTCAGGGCATAGTCGAAGCTGCGGTCGGTGACCGCGCGCTCGGCGATCTTTGCCGGTCCGCCGACATAGAGCTTCGCGACGCTCTTGATGGCTGAGAGCTTCTTCACCTCGGAGACGAAGTGTGAGCGCTCGGCGGTCGTTATGCCGGACTTGAGCCAGAAATAGACGGAATGGATGAGCATGGTGTTTGGGTTATCAGACGAGATTCATCGGGTCGACATCAAGGATTTGGCTGATTCCGGCCGGCCAATCAAACTCCGAGCGCAGCCTCGAGAGGTCACCGATGACCTTCGTGACGCTGCCCGTGAAGTACCAGAGCTGCCAGCGGTACTCGTCACGGATCTTCTCGATCGGGGCCGGGGCCGGGCCCCGCAGTTCCACACGCTCGCCAAGCGCCTCCTTCACCTTCTTCGCCCACTGCTCCGTGAAGAACTTGAGCTTGTCGGGGTTCGGCCCGCGGAAAAGGTGGCGGATTAGATGGCGCTTGGGGGGATAGCCGAACTGCCTTCGGATCTCGAGCTCCGAGGCCGCGAACCCGTTGAAGTCCGCCTGCCGCGCGAACTGCACCGCCTCGGCCTGCGGGGAGAATGTCTGGACAACGACCTCCCCCGCCGTGTCCCCACGGCCCGCGCGGCCGGCCACCTGAACCAGCAGCTGGAACGTCCTCTCGTTCGCCCGGAAGTCGGGGATGTGCATCGAAAGGTCCGCGTCCACGATCCCGACAAGCGTGACGTTAGGGAAATCCAGGCCCTTGCCGATCATCTGCGTGCCGACAAGGACGTCTATCTTGCCCTTGCGGAACTCGCCGAGGATCTCACGGAAGCGGTTTTTCCGGTTCATCGTGTCGGTGTCCATGCGCTCGATCTTCGCCCTTGGCAGCGCCCGCTTCACGGCCTCCTCCACCCTCTGGGTCCCGAGTCCCCTCCAGCGGATATCCGGCGCGCCGCAGGCCGAGCAGCGGAGCGGGGCCGGCCTCTCCTCGCCGCACAGGTGGCAGCGGAGCGTCTCGTCCGTCCTGTGGTAGGTCATCGACACGCTGCAATGGGGGCACTCCTCGACGGCGCCGCACTTGCGGCACTGCATTGAGGATGAGTAGCCGCGCCGGTTGATGAAGAGGATCGTCTGCTCACGCTTGGCGAAGCGCGCATGCATTGCGTCGACAAGCTGCCTCGAGAGCGCCGAGCCGCCCCGCTGGCGCATGACCTCTATCCTCATGTCGACGATCGTGAAGTGAGGAAGGCTCCTGAAGTCCACGCGCTCCCTCAGCTCGAGGAGTGCATAGCGCCCCGCCACCGCGTTCGCGTGGCTCTCCAGGGACGGCGTGGCGGAGCCGAGCACACAGTGGGCGCCGCAGAGGCGCGCCCTCATGACAGCCACGTCGCGGCCGTTGTAGCGGGGAATCTCGTCCTGCTTGTAGGCGGGCTCATGCTCCTCATCGACAACGATCAGGCGCAGGTCGCGGACCGGCGCAAAGACCGCGGAGCGGGCCCCAACGGCGATCCGCACCTCTCCGGAAGCCAGCGCAAGCCAGCCGTCCAGGCGCTCACCCTCGCTCAAGTGGCTGTGCCACACGACGCACCGGTGGCCCGGCGCGATGGCCTCGAGCCGTGACCTGAGCCTGGCGACCGTCTGGGGCGTCAGGGCCACCTCGGGCACGAGCAGGATCACGCCTCCGCCGGCCTCGAGGGCTGCCTGGATGGCCCGGAGATAGACCTCGGTCTTGCCTGACCCCGTCACTCCGTGGAGGAGCGACACCCCGAACTTGCGCTTCGAGAGGGACTCGTGGAGGGCCGCGACACAGCTCGCCTGGCCTGCGTTCAGTTTGTGGGGCTGCGAGGCCACGAGTTCCCCATGCCCCTCCGTGTCCGCGTAGGCGTCCCGCTCGACGCGTGTCATGACCTCCCTGAGAAGGCCCCGTTTCACGAGAGCCTTCACCGAGGCCGCCGAACCCCCAGTCCTGGAGAGGATGAGGCTCTTCGGCTGCGGACGAATCTGCGACTCGACAAAGGAATACAACTTTGCCTGGGCCGGGGCCTTACGCGTAAGCTCGGCCAAGTCCTCCTTCGAGAGCTTGCCAGAGACCCGAATGAATCCCTGCTGCCTCACGCTCGCCCCGCTACGCACAGCGGCCGGGATCATGGTCTCAATGACGGTGTCCATCGGGGCCGCGTAATAGGTGGCCATCCAAAGCGCCAGCTCCAGCAAGTCGGGAGGAAGCGCCGGGAAAGGATAAACAACGGCAGCGACAGACTTGAGGCGATCCACGGGATAGTCGCTCGGCGGCCCAATGATCCCGACCACCCCAAGGCGCATGGTCCTGCCCACCGGCACCCGAACCAGGGATCCCACCTTGGTCTGCGCGGCGAAGCCCTCCGGCACGTTGTAGTGCAGGATCTTGTCGAAGCCGGCCAGAGGGTGCACGCCAACGATCATCGCGGAAGGGAATGGCGATTGAGCTCACTGGCAAGCGGGCGCGCAACCCCTTTGCTTGCTATGAGGGATCGCATTGACACGCCCGGCCCCCGCAGGCGACATTCCAGCCGTGAGCATCCCCACGGCCCGGGAAACATTCAGGAAGTTCCTAGCCCAAGCAGGGTTTCGGGTTACCAGCCAGAGATTGGCCATCTTCGACGCCGCGCTCGCCCAGAAGGAGCATTTCACGGCCGAGCAGCTCCTGGAGTTCGCCCGGGCGATCGACGACTCCGTCTCTAGGGCCACCGTGTACAGGACCCTCCCGATCATGATCCGCAGCGCCCTCCTGCGCGAGATCGACATCGGCAGCGGCGAGAAGTTCTACATGCCGAACCTCCAGCAGAACACGCAGATAGCACAGGTTGTCTGCATCGACTGCGACCGGATCTTCGAGATCAGCGCCCCTTTCATGGAATGGTACGGCAGCACCGTGTCCTCCAAGCTTGGTCTGTCACCCGTGTCGCAGCGCCTCCAGGTGAGCGCTCGGTGCAATACCTTAAAGGATACCGGAACGTGCCCAAGGAAATCTTGAGGGAAAAGCCCAAAACCATGGCTGACGACGCGCGCGATACCGCCTTCGAAACCGGCTTCTTCGAGGCCGTGCTCCACCACGACCCCCAGTGCGTGGAGGTGATCGAGATCCTGGGCGGTCTCTACACAAAGCAGGGACGCATCGCCGACGGACTCAAGATGGACCGCAAGCTCGTGCGGCTGCAGCCGTCGAACGCGACTGCCCACTACAACCTCGCCTGCAGCCTGGCCCTCAGCAAGAGGAACACCGACGCGCTGCGCTCACTCAAGCAGGCCATCGACCTCGGCTACCGCGACTTCGAGTGGATGTCCCACGACCCCGACCTCCAGGGGTTGAAGCGGACGGCAGCCTTCGGCGCCATCGTGGCGCAGCTCAAGCCCCAGAGCTGAAAGGCCGGACATGTTCTGGCTGAAGAAGGTCGTCTCGTTCTGGCTCATGCCGTTGCCGCTCTGCGTGGCGCTCCTGGTGCTCGGCCTCGTCCTTGTCGTCCTCGCGCGCCGAAGGGCGGCCGGGCTCTCGATGATCGCCTTCTCAACCCTGATTCTGCTGCTCCTCTCAAGCAACATCGTGAGCACCTGGCTCACCCACCCTCTCGAGGCGCGTTTCGAACCGATCCCCGAGCTGAACCCCGGGCAGCCCCTGCCTGCCTCGATCGAGGGATGCGCCTACATCGCTGTTCTTGGCAGCGGCCACTCGGACATCCCGGGAGTATCGGCGACGGGCGCCCTCTCGACGGCCGGCCTCGGGCGCATCGTGGAGGGCGTGCGGCTGATGAGGGCGCTTCCCAATTCGAAGCTCATCGTCTCAGGCCCGGGTCGACCCTACGGGCGCACCCACGCAAGCGTCCTGGCCTCCGCCGCAATGTCGCTCGGGGCCGACGAGAAAAGGCTGATCCTGCTCGAGACCGCGAAGGACACGGAAGAGGAGGCGATTGCCGTCGCCGCGATAACGAGCGGCGCAAAGACGGCCCTCGTGACGTCCGCCTGGCACATGCCCAGGGCGGTGGCACTGTTCAAGGCTGCCGGAGTCAACTTCGTGGCCTGTCCCGCGGATTTTGCCGCACGCTCAGACGGTCGTATTCGCTGGTCGGACGTCAGGATCGACAGCGAGTCCCTCGAGCGGAGCACCCTCGGGGTCCACGAGGACTTGGGCCTGCTCTGGTTGAGCCTTCGCGGGGTCCACTGAGCGCCCGGCGGGCGATTTTGCTTCGCCTACTCCATCACATGATTGTAACTATCTGCAGATGAATTTCCTCAAGAAGCTGATCGGGAAGAATGACGTCTTTTTCGATCTGCTTGAGGCAGGTGCCGAGGAGGCGAGGGTCAGCGTCGACCTGTTCGCCAAGTTCCTTGCCCAGATCGCGGATGGGAAGCAGCCGGCCGGCCTGGACGACTTCATCCAGGCCCGCAGGAAGGAAAAGCGCATCCGCCACCTGATGTCCGAGGAACTCAGCAGGACCTTCGTGACACCCCTCGACCGCGAGGACTTGGAGGCGCTCTCGGTGGCCCTTTACAGGATACCCAAGCAGGTGGAGAAGATCGTCGAGAGGCTCGCGATCTATCCGGGGCGCGTCCCCCACGAGATGTTCAGCCGCCAGGCCGAGCTCATGAGCCAGGCTGCCGGTTCGCTCGAGTTCATGGTGAAGCAGTTGCGCAAGGGCACGACGCTAGAGTCCATCCGCGAGGCGAACGACCGCCTCCAGTACGCGGAGGGCGAGGCCGACAAGGTGATGCTCGAGCAGCTCCGGGGCCTCTACAACGGGACGTGCGACGCCAAGGAGCTCGTGATCCTGCAGAAGCTCTTCGAGATGGTGGAGCAGGCCGTCGACCGTTGCCGCAATGCCGGAAACATCGTCGTCCAGGTGACGCTCAAGCATTCCTGACCGGAAGCGCCCATGACGCTTTTCGTCCTCGTGGTCCTGGCATCGCTCGGGTTCACCTACATCAACGGCTTCCACGACACGGCAAACGCGATTGCGACCGTTGTCTCGACCAAGGTGCTGACACCCAGGCTGGCTGTGGCCTGGGCTTCCATCTGGAACCTCCTCGGCGCACTCGCCGGCACCGCGGTCGCAAAGACGATCGGAACCGGCCTTGTGGACACGAACGCCGTCACGATGACGGTCATTCTCTGCGCCCTGATCTCCGCCATCATCTGGGGTCTCGTCACATGGTGGGTGGGCCTGCCATCCAGCTCCTCGCACGCGCTTGTCGGGGGACTCTGCGGCGCAACGCTCGCGGGCTCCGGCGGCAACTGGGCCGTTCTTCGCTGGTCGACGGGTCTCTGGCCCAAGGTCGTCCTTCCCATGCTCGCCTCCCCCGTCGCGGGTTTCCTCGGCGGCGTCGTCCTCATGACGGCCATCATGATGTGCTTCAATCACGTCCGGCCAAGGGTCGTGTCGGCCATCTTCGGGAAGGCTCAGATCGTCAGCGCAGGGTTCATGGGCTTTAGCCATGGCTCAAACGACGCCCAGAAGACCATGGGCATCCTGACACTCGCCCTCTTCAAGGCGACGCACGACGGGCTTTTCAACAATCTCCCCGCCTGGGCATCCTTCCTGCGGATCCCGGCTTTCGACGCGGTCCCGAAGTGGATCGTCATCACATGCGCAGTCACCATGGCCGCCGGGACGGCAGGCGGCGGAATGAGGATCATACGCACGATGGGCCACAAGCTCGTGAAGCTGGCTCCCGTCCAGGGATTCGCCGCCGAGACGAGCGCGGCATGCGTCATCTGTGCGGCATCGGCGTTCGGCGTGCCGGTTTCGACTACCCACGTCATTTCCACCTCGATCATGGGTGTGGGCGCCACGAAGCGCCTGAGCGCCGTAAAGTGGGGCGTCGCGGAGCGTATTGTCTGGGCGTGGGTCCTGACTCTGCCCATCACGGCCGCCATTGGCGCCCTGCTTGTCTGGGCCTTGAAGGCTGTCTGATCCTAGGGGACGGCGGTGCCCGGCAGGCCCGGCAGCGTGATCACGAAGGTGCAGCCGCTTCCTAGCTCGCTCTCGATGCGGACCTCGCCGCCGTGCGCCTGGACCACGTGCTTCACGATCGCCAGACCGAGGCCCGTCCCCCCCTGCTCCCGTGAGCGGGCCTTGTCGACCCGGTAGAAGCGCTCAAAAATCCTCTCCTGGGAATCCTTGGGAATACCCGGGCCGTCATCGACGATCCTCAGTTCCACCTTTCCGTCCGGCAAGTGGGAGCCTGAAACGGTGGTCATGCCGCCGGCTTTCCCGTACTTGATCGCATTGTCGATAAGGTTGGAAACGACCTGCCGGATCCTGTCGTTGTCCGCGAGCACCACCAGGGAGGCCGGCACGTTGTTGGTGAGGGCCACGTCGCGTGCTAGGGCTCTCGGCTGGAGGTCATCCATCGCATCCTGCACCGTCGACCTGAATGGCAGCGGCTGGCGGTTGAGGCGCAG
>DASRSJ010000245.1:0-5045 GCA_035656555.1 Opitutaceae bacterium | reverse complement strand
CTGCCGGAGGGCGGGCGCCGCCAAGGCGCTGGAACCGCCGTTCCGCCGGACCACCGCGGTCAAGGGAGCGTCCTCGGGCATCCGCTCCGAATCCGGCGCCCTAACGGGAGGCCTTGCCCTCCGGCTTGTGGCCGGTCTCGGGCTTCTTTTCCTCCGCGGCGGGGGCGACGATCGGGTTCTCCGACACGACGTCGAAGGGCAGCTCGACCGAGACGTCGGCGTGGAGCTTCACCTTGACGGTGTGCTTGCCGAGGGTCTTGACCGGGGTGTGAAGGTGGATGCGCTTGCGGTCGATGTCGAAGCCGGCAGCCACGAGCTTGTCGTGGAGGTCGGCCGCCGTGATGGCGCCGAACATCTTGCCGCCCTCGCCCGTCGTGACCGCGAAGGCCAGGCCGGTCTTCTCGAGCTTGCGCGCGAGCTCGTTGGCTCCGTTCAGCTCGGTGGCCTCGCGCTCGCCGCGGCGGCGCTTGAGGGCCTCAACCTGCTTGCGGTTTGCCTTTGTGACAGGCACCGCGACATTGCGCGGGAGGAGATAGTTGCGGGCGTAGCCGGCGCGGACCTTGACTTGGTCACCTTCGCCGCCGAGGCCCTCAACGGGCTTAACTAGGAGTACTTCGCTGTGGGCCATGGTAGTAAAATTGCGTGGGTTATGTGTCTGCGGAAACCCAACTAAATCCCGCACCTGAGAGGGGGTGTCAACTGAGTATTTGGGAGCGTCGCGACAACGCCCAGCCCACCCTATCTCAACCTTAAACCGAGGCTGCGGCGTTATGCCATAAACCCCTAATTAAAAGGGCCTAACGATCCGCTCCTGCGAGACGCCTCTTCCTGAGGCAACGGTTCGTTTGAAGCGGATTTTTCAACAAATTGCGCCATCAGGCAAAATCGTGCCCCAAAGCCGGAATGAGGTATTGCCGCCAATCACCTAAGTGGGAAGGCTCCGATCCATGGTTCCTCGCAAATCGCAAGCCGTCCAAAAATGAGCAGCGACGACGCCAAGGTGCCGAAAAAGGTCACGATCCGCGAGGCGACCATCGCCGACGTGCCCCTGATCCTGTACTTTGTGCGGGAGCTCGCGATCTACGAGAAGCTGTTTGAGGACGTCGAGGCGACCGACGAGAGCCTGAAGCGGACCCTTTTCCCGGAAAGCGGCCCGCCGGCCGTCGCCAAGGTCCTGATCGGCGAACTGGACGGCAAGCCCGAGGGGTTCACGGTCTACTTCTTCAACTACTCAACCTTCCTGTCGATGAACGGGATCTTCCTGGAGGACCTTTTCGTGAAGCCAGCCTCGCGCGGCTACGGCCTCGGCAAGGCGCTCCTCCTGGCGCTCGCGAAGATCGCGGTCGAGCGCGGTTGCGGCCGGATGGACTGGTCGGTGCTCGACTGGAACAAGCCGTCGATCGAGTTCTACAAGGCCCTGGGCGCGGTGGCGATGGATGACTGGACGACCTTCAGGCTGACGGGCGATGCGTTGACTAAGCTCGGCAAGGGTTAGGCGTATCCCCGTTTCGGATTCACAAATCGGAGCCATCGACTACGGAAAGAGGCCCTAGGGCAGTCACTCCCATTTGAGTAATTTGACCACATCGAGCCGTGCCGCTCGTCTTGCCGGTATCCAACAGGCCAACCCGCCTCCGACAACGAGAACCGCAGCCACGCCAGCGTAAACAAGCGGGTCGAACGGCGTGGTTTCAAAGAGGAGGCTTCGCATGAAACGAGTAAGGCCGCAGGCGGCTAGCGTTCCCAACACGAGACCGATCCCAGCGGCAGTCATCCCTTTACTTAGCACCAGTCGGTGAATGGAGCAGGGTGTCGCGCCGATCGCCATCCGAACGCCGAATTCGGCCATGCGACTGTCCACCGTGTACGCGATAACGGCAAAGAGACCTATCAGCGTCAGGATGAAAGCCACGACCGACAGACCCTTGAGAATCCGAAAAGCATATTCCTCGGCCCCGAGCGAATCATCGATGCCCAAGTTGATTGAGCCTACGTCAACGGTGATAAGCCGCGGGTCGACTTCATATATGGCGCGACGGATGACGGCATCGAATCCCTTCTTAGGATCGGATTCGAAACTTAGGATCATCGAATTGATGTTTTGAGGGAACATCCATGCCGGCAGATAGATATGGGGACCGGAGGGAGAACGCACCGTGTCCCTGACGTTGTGGACGACACCGACCACTGGAAAATTTTGGTCTCCGGCAACTTGGATTCTAAATGAAAGTCCTACTGGGTCCCGGTCGCCAAACCGAGCCTTCGCAAATGCCTCGTTGATCAGAGCCTCAACCTCGCCGTTTCGCCCGCTGAGCCACCTTCCCTTCATCAAGGACATGCCCGCGGTAGCATTGAAATCGCTCGCTACGAGTGTTGCACTCGTTGGCAATAAGGAGCCATCCCCCATTTGGACTTGGGATGAACCTTCGAAATATCCAACGAGAAGAGAGTCCTGCCCGTAGGAAACACTTTTAACTCCAGGGATGGAAATCAGCCTCTGCCGCAGTCGCTCGTAAAGTGTGATGACCTCCTCGGGCTTCACGTTGTACCCACTTGGGAATGAAATCACAGCCTTCACCTTGCCTACCGGATTAAACCCAAGATCGAGGCGATGGAGCCGGCCAAAGGACTGAACCATCAGGCCGGTGCCAATGAGGAGGAGCACTGCGAATGCGGCCTGGAATGACACCAATGAGTTTCTCATCCGAGAGGATAGTCTCCCCTCCCCGAGCGTGGGACCGCCGTCCTTCAGGCCTGAATTTACTTCCGCTTTCATGAGGCGAAATACCGGCACCAGGGCGGTGAAAAGGCAGGCGATGCAGCTCAGGGCTGCCACGCAAAGTAGTGTATGCCAATCCCAGTGGCTACGGAAAAGCTCAGCATCGTCGCGGTTAAGGAACGCGAATACCGGAGGAAAAATCCAGAGAGCGATAAAAGCCACGAGCACACTGGCCGCAATTGTAAGAACTAGGCTCTCGATCCCGATTAGACGAATGACCTGAGTCCGCGAAGCTCCAACGGCAAAACGAATGCTTAGTTCCCGCCGGCGCCGGAGGAGGCGAATCAGCATCAGATTCATAGTGTTGAGGCAGGCAATTGCATAAAGGAAGCACGCGGCGACAACCATGATCCAAGATGAGTCGGACCGCCCAAGTTCGGCGAAACCCACGAGAATTGGCTTCTGCCGCGACATGTAATCCTTCGCCCACTGAGGAATGGGAGGAAGTTTTGCGGCGGAGATTTCGGCGAGGGCCTGTGCGGTTGACACTCCCTTCTTCAGTCGCCCGACGACCGAAAGCATCGGCAGGAATACATTCTGCGCGTCCGCCTTCTCGACAAGGGGCTGGTAGACATCGCCGTCAAAGATGAGAGGCAATTTCTGATCAATGCCCAAGATTCCCACGACCGTACAGATGCGCTGGTCGATCACTACCTTCTTTCCCAGTGCATCAGGTGACCCATCGAGATGCCTCCTCCAAAACAGGTATGAGACAATGACGACATTGTTGGCTCCCTCCCTGTTTTCCTCCGGCAGGAAACTACGGCCGAATGCGGGCACGATTCCGAATACATGAAAGCTCCTCTCCGAAATACCAAGGACTGCGGTGCCCGCCGGCTCGTCGCCCACTAACACGTTTGCAGTGCGGCGCTCGACAACAGCGAATTCATCGAAGGATGCCGAATGCTCAGTGTCCGCCTGATAGACAAACTGCGGGACATAGAATACATCCCCATTGAGGCCGTCCCTGAGGCCGATCCTCATTAGTTGCTTGGGAGATGGATAAGGTGACGACAGAAATAAGTCGCCGGCGGTGAGACTGAAGACAGCGGTTGTCACTCCAACACCAAAAACGAGCGTTATCAGGACGGTGAGAGTGAATCCGCGTGCGCGCGAGAGAGAGCGCAGCGTGTATTGAACATCCTTCATCGCCTGCCCGAGCCACGCAAATCCGCGTTCGTCCCTGCATCGTTCCTCGATCTGAACCATTCCTCCGAACTGCCGCTGTGCCGCCAGACGAGCCTCGTCCGGCGCCATCCCGACTTGGACAAACGACTGAGTCAGCGCCTCCATGTGTTGGCCAATTTCCTCGGCCATATCCGCCTCGAGGCGCCGCCTTCGAAAGACAGACCTGAACCGCGCGAGGAATCGGTGCCAGTGCGCCTTCACTTTGTCTGCATCAACTAAGCTTGATTCATTATAGAACCAATGGCGTCGCAGATCCGGACCCATGCTTTCGATTCGCTCGCGAGTTGCTGTCGGCCCTCCTTTGTCAGCTCATAAAATTTCGCACGCCGGTTGTTATCGGACTGTCCCCATTCCGAGACGATCCAGCCTTTGAGTTCCATCCGATACAGCGCGGGGTAGATGGACCCCTCCTCCACTTGGAGCACGTCCCTGGAGAGGATTTGTATTTTCTGGGCAATTCCCCACCCGTGCATCGGACCCGCGTTCAGCACCCTGAGGACCAGCATGTCTAGCGTGCCTTGGAGCACTTCCATTTTAGTCATATGAAATAAAAATGAATCCCTCCCTTAGAATATCTAAAGGAATGAGCTCGTCCCTTAGATAGTCAATGGGTAAGTCGATGGAAGAGCTTCGGGGCGGAAAAAAAAGGCCCTTCCGAACGGAAGGGCCTTTTTGAATTTGAATCGTATTTGGTCGGGGATCAGAATGGGACGTCCTCGTCCACCGTGTCCTTCGGGATCGAAGGCGCACGTGACGGTCCGCGCGAGGGGGCATCCGAGCCACCCTCAGCCGAATCACCACCAGGACCGCCGCCCGGGGCGCCATCGCCGCGGCCGCCAATGAACTGGAAGTTCTCGAGGACGACCTTCAGCTTGCTGCGCTTCTGCTGGGTCGTCTTGTCCTCCCACTGGTCGAACTTGAGCCGGCCCTCGACGAAGAGGGGGCGGCCCTTGGTGCAGTACTGGTTGATGATCTCGGCGGGCTTGCCGAAGGCCGAGCAGTCGACGAACAGGACCTCCTCGCGGTCCTCGCCCGACTGGAGCTTGAACTTGCGGTTCACGGCCAGGCCGAACTCGCA
>DASRSJ010000244.1:0-7650 GCA_035656555.1 Opitutaceae bacterium | reverse complement strand
TGCAGCGAGCTCGGCGGCAACCTGACCGAGATGGGCCGCAAGCAGAACCCCCTGCGCCTGACGCTCAACTCCCTCTATGAGCTGATCGAAAAGACGCTCGTCGACAACAACGCCTACATGGTGGCGAAGAGCCTCCTTCTGAACCGCTCGCGCAAGATCTCGGTCAGCCGCGAGTCGGCCGCCCAGAGCGCGGTGCGCGTCATCCGCCGCAACTCCCAGATCGTGCCGTGGAACGAGCACAAGGTTGAGATCGCGGTCAGGAAGACCTTCCTCTCCCTCGCCCAGGACTCGGCCCCGGCCGTGGCGATCGCCAAGATCGTCTCCGAGCGCGTCCTTGCCTCCAGCCAGGCCTTTGTGCGCATCGAGGAGGTCCAGGACATCGTCCAGGAGGAGCTCATGAAGGCCGGCCACTTCAAGGTGGCCGAGGCCTACATCCTTTTCCGTGCCGAGCGCGCGGCCTCAAGGGACACGGATGAGGTCCAAGAGACCGTGGAGACGGCCCCGGAGAAAGAGTCCTCAGACCAGCAGACCTTCGTCCCGGTCAAGAAGTCGGACGGAACGACCGTCCTCTGGGAGGGTGCCGACCTTCGCAAGAGGATCGAGTTTGCCATGACGGGCCTTGATCTGTGCATGACGAGCGAGCAGATCGAGTTCGAGCTGCGCCGCGCGATCTATGACCAGATCTCCCAGAAGGACCTGGATTCCACGATCATCCTCAACTCGAAGACCCTGATCGAGAAGGACGCCGATTTCGCGAAGTTTGCGGGCCGCATCCAGCTGACCTACATTTATGAGGAGGTCCTGGGCTGGGACATCCTGCGTGACGGAGTCGCCAAGCTGAAGGAGTGCCACCGCAAGGCCTTCAAGAAGTACATCGAGCACGGGATCGCGATCAAGAGGCTCAACCCGCGCCTCCTGGAGTACGACCTCACCCGCCTCGCCGCGGCGCTCGACCCGTCCTCCGACCTGGAGTTCGACTTCCTGGGCGTCCAGACGCTCTACGACCGCTACCTGATCGTCGACAAGGTCTCCAAGCCCTCCAAGAGAATCGAGACCCCCCAGTTCTTCTGGCTGAGGGTCGCCATGGGCCTGTTCCTCGACGAGAAGGGCGACCGCGAGTCCAAGTCGGTCGGCCTCTACGACCTCTACAAGACACGCCGCTTCTGCTCGTCGACGCCGACGCTCTTCAACAGCGGAACGCTTCACTCCCAGCTCTCGAGCTGCTACCTCTACTACGTTGATGACTCGATCGAGGGCATTTTCCAGAGGGGCATCGCCGAGAACGCGTACCTGTCCAAGTGGGCGGGCGGCCTGGGTGGCTCCTGGACGGCCGTCCGCGGCACCGGCGCCTATATCGGCGGCACAAACGGCGAGTCGCAGGGCGTCATCCCGTTCCTGAAGCTCCACAACGACCAGCTGGTCGCGGTGAACCAGGGCGGCAAGAGGCGCGGCTCCGGCTGTGCCTATCTGGAGACCTGGCACAACGACATCTTCGAGTTCCTCGAGCTGCGCAAGAACACAGGCGACGACCGCCGCCGCACGCACGACATGAACACGGCGAACTGGATCCCGGATCTCTTCATGAAGCGCATGGAGGCCCGCGAGAAGTGGACGCTCTTCCGCGCGAACGACGTGCCGGACCTCCATGAGACCTACGGGCGCAAGTTCGAGGAGCTCTACACCAAGTATGAGAAGATGTCGGAGGAGGGGAAGCTCTACGGCCAGAAGGTCGAGGCCCTCGACCTCTGGAAAAAGATGCTCTCGATGATCTTCGAGACGGGCCATCCCTGGATCACCTTCAAGGACCCCTGCAACGTGCGCTCCCCGCAGGACCACGTGGGCGTCATCCACTCCTCCAATCTCTGCACCGAGATCACGCTCAACACGTCCAAGGATGAGACGGCAGTCTGCAACCTGGGATCTGTGATCCTTGAGACGCACCTCCTGCCGAACGGGGACATCGACCACCGCAAGCTCAGGGACACGATCCGCATGGCGGTCCGTGCCTTGGACAACGTGATCGACATCAACTACTACCCGACCGAGGCGGCCCAGCGCTCCAACCTGCGCCACCGGCCAATCGGCATGGGCGTCATGGGCATCGCGAACACCCTCTACATGAAGGGCGTCGCCTTTGCCTCGCCCGAGGCCGTCGAGTTCAACGACGAGGCCATGGAGGCCATCGCCTACTACGCCTACGAGGCGAGCTCCGACCTGGCCGGCGAGCGAGGCACCTACTCGTCCTACAAGGGCTCGAAGTGGGACCGCGGCCTGCTGCCGCAGGACACGGTCGACCTCCTTGAGCAGGAGCGCGGCCTCCCGATCCAGGTGCCGCGCGGTGCCCGCATGGACTGGGCGCCCGTACGTGCCAAGATCGCGGCCCAGGGCATGCGCAACAGCAACGTGCTCGCGATCGCGCCCACGGCGACGATCTCGAACATCACCAACACGTCGCCCTGCATCGAGCCGACCTACAAGAACCTCTTCGTCAAATCGAACCTCTCCGGGGAGTTCATCGTCCTGAACCCGTTCCTCGTGAAGGACCTCAAGTCCCGCGGCCTCTGGGACCAGGACATGATGGACAACCTGAAGTACTTCGACGGCGAGCTGAAGGACATCGACCGCGTCCCGGCCGACCTGAAGCAAAAGTACCTCACGGCCTTCGATATCGACCACAAGTGGGTCGTTGACGCGGCCGCCCGCCGCCAGAAGTGGATCGACCAGGCCCAGTCCGTGAACCTCTGGATCAAGACGCCGGACCTGAAGACACTGTCGCACATGTACCGCCATGCCTGGCGCGCGGGCCTGAAGACCACGTACTACCTGCGCGGCCTCGGCGCCTCCACGATCGAGAAGTCGACGGTCGCGGTTAAGAAGGAGATGCGCGGGGCGGCCGGCGAGACCGTTGCCGAGACGGCTACGCGCGATGCAGCGAACCTCCTCACGGCGGCTCCCTTCTCTGAGGCGAAGAAGGAGTTCACGGCCGAGGAGAAGAACGCCTGTTCAATCGAGGCGATGCGCAACGGCGGCACCTGCGAGGCCTGTCAGTAAGGGCCGAATTCCCCCCCCCGCAAACAAGGGCCTCCCTGAACGGGAGGCCTTTTTGTTCTTCTAAAAGCTGGAGTGCCGCTCTGCTCTAACGATTGGAGCGCCGCTCGCGCTCCTGGGCCGTTTCCTCCGCTTGGACCATCTGGTCGTGCTCGGCCTCTCGAATGCCGCCCTCGACGAGCTGCGTCGTCTCGGAGCGTCCCTCGCTGTCCTCGTCCTCGTTTGGCAGCTCCTCGGACTGCTTTCCGGGCGAACCCGGGTTGGGGTTCCAGCGGTCGGATTCGGGCATGGACTCGAGGACAACATCATCGTTGTCCAAGTCAGTCTCGCCGTTCAGTTCGCGCCTCGCCTGCTCAAAGTCTGCATCCGTGACCTCTTTTGCCGGCCGACCAGAGAGGATGGCGAGCTCGCAGGCGCGCTTGTCGATCATGTCCTCGGTGACGGCGCCTATGCCCGAGAAGTTGTTGGAGATGGATCCTTTGTTCACCGGGTTGTTTTCCATGTGAGCCTAGACAGCCATTCGGGAACGGGGTCGCGCAGAATTTCGCGTGCGAATTGCGAACCGCAGTGAATTTCCTGCGACAATGGCCTGAAGGGGGCCGGTCATCTTGACGAAGGCGGCCCGACGGCGTTTGATCTCCGGATGAAACCCAACGCTGGCTGGAGGAAGAGATCGGCAATCCTGGTGGCGGTGACTGCGTTGGCCGGCCTGCTCGCCTTCGCTGCTCCCGCGGCCCGTGCCGATGAGCTCAAACTTGTCATCATCCTCAGCCGTCACGGCGTACGCGCCCCGCTGCAGACTCCCGAGAAACTCGCGCCCTACGCCTCGCAGGCATGGCCCAAGTGGGAGGTGGAGCCCGGAATCCAGACTCCGCGTGGCGACCAGCTGATCGGCCTCATGGGCGATTACTACAAGGCGCGCTTCCAGAAGGACGGTCTCCTGAGCGGAAACCCGGCGGTTGATGGTCCGCTCCTCTATCTCAGGGCCGACAACGACGAGAGGACGATAGCGACGGCCAAGATCATCGGAAAGGCCCTGGGGGCGCCCGAATTGGTCGACGCCCATGCGCTTCCCAAGGGACAGGAGGATCCGCTTTTCCGGCCCTTCAAGGCAAAGGTGGGCAAACCCAATCTCGAGCTGGCCTCGGCGGCCATCCTTGGCCGGGTTGGCGGCGATCTCACGAACCTGGACCGCGCCTACGCGACCCAGTACGCCGAGCTCAACACGGTCCTCTTTGGGCCGAATGCGAACCCGGGGCAGATCTACATCGCGGCAGGCGAGAGCTCGATAGCCGCCGGCACGGGAAGCAACCTCACGACGGTCAAGGGACCGCTGCTCGTCGCCGAGAAGTGCATCGACAGCTTCATCCTGCAATACGCCGACAACAAGCCGATGTCCGAGGTGGGCTGGGGCAGGCTGGACGGAAAGACGCTGACGGACCTTCTGACCCTCCACGAGGCGTTCTTCGACCTTGCCGACAGGACATTCTATGTCGCCCAGGCCGAGGGTTCCAACCTGGCGAGCCACATTGTCGACACCCTCGAGCAGGGCGCGCAGTCGGACAACGTTCCCGGCGCCATCGGGCCCTTGGGCGAGAAGATCCTGGTCCTGGGCGGCCATGACTCGAACATCGCCGCCATCGGCGGCCTCTTCGGAATGAACTGGGTCGTACCCGGCACGCAGATGAACCCGCTCTTGCCCGGCGGAGCCCTCGTATTCGAGCTTTGGAAGAAGGGCGACGCCCCGGGCGGCTTCTACGTGAGAACGAGCTACGTGACGCAGACCCTGGAGCAGCTGCGCTCCGCCACGCCGCTGACGCTCGACAATCCTCCCGCACGAGCGGCTATCTGCATCCCGGGCTGCGGTGGAGTTGCGCCGAGCTTTGAGACGCCGCTCGCCTCCTTTGTGCGCCAGGCGCGAAAGCTCATCGACCCCGCCTTCATCGCCCCGGAGGACGCGGCAATTGCAAACGAGCCCGCTCAGTAGGACCTTTTCCATATGGTGACCATCACCGGAGAGTACCAGGGGGAACTGCACTGCTCGGCCGTCCACGGGCCGTCCGGGACGGCTCTCGCAACCGATGCCCCAAAGGACAACCAGGGCAGGGGAGAGTCGTTCTCCCCGACGGACCTCGTGGCCACAGCGCTTGCGACCTGCATCGCGACGACGATGGCCATCGTGGGGCGCAGGCACGGAGTCGAGATCGGCAACGTGCGCTACGAGGTGACGAAGGAGATGACGACCCAGGGCCCCAGGAAGATTGCGCGGCTTAAGAGCCGGTTCTGGATGCCGGCGGCCGCGCGCGCGGTTCCGGAGGGCGTCCTTGAGAAGGCGGCTCATTCCTGCCCGGTTCACCAGAGCCTGGCGCCGGAGGTCGAGCGGCTGATCGAGTTTATCTGGGAATAGCGGCGGGCCTTGGCGCGGGAGGCCCCTTCAGCTCGTAGGTCGTGTCGTAGTTGAGCGATATCCTGCGTGTCACGTAGACCTTCACCCGGATCTTGCCGGTCAATGGCCCCGTGGGCACCGCATGTCCCTCGACGCGGCGCTTCTCGCCGGCCTCGTTGATAGCCTGGCCTGAGAAGTCCACCGGCTGCCCGGCCGATGCCCTGCGGATGTCGGCATCCGTCACCTTGATCCAGATGCGGCCCTTCTCGTTATAGAAAAAATACGGGAAGACCTTCGCGTAATAGGTGGAGGAGTAGACCTCGCCCTTCCGGCCGAAGTCGGGCATCGACATCGTGACGGTCGCGACGATCACGGAGGTGACCGCGGGCTTGATCGAGACCACCTGGAACGGCGAATAGGCCGGCTCCAGGGCCCGCAGCGGCGACGCCAGGGCAATGGCGGCGCACAGGGGGGCAATGAACCTTCTCACCCTGGGAATCTGGACGCACAACGCCCTGCCGCAAAGTGGAAAATCTGCGCTCATCTTTCGCGTTGCGCCTGTGCGCGGGCATGGGTGATCTGGTATTCCGCTATCCATGGCCAAGAAAACCCAAGCCACCTGGGGGGGCCGTTTCGAGACGGGACCGGCCGCCCTGATGCAGAAGTTCAGCGAGTCAGCCTCCTTTGACAGGCGCCTCGCCCCTTTTGACATCGCCGGAAGCAAGGCGCACTCGGCGATGCTGGCTCACGTGGGGCTCATCACGGCCAAGGAGCGCGACGCGATCCACCGCGGCCTGGACACGATCCTGAAGGACATTGCGGCGGGCCGCTTTGTCTGGGACGAGAGCCTTGAGGACGTGCACATGAACATCGAGCATGCGTTGACGAAGCTCGTGCCCGCCGCGGCCAAGCTCCACACGGCGCGCAGCCGAAACGACCAGATCGCGACCGACATGAGGCTTTTCTTCCGGCACGCGTGCTCGGTGCTGGCCGACAAGATCGCCGGGGTGCAGCGGGCGCTCCTCGCCGTCGCGGGCGCGAACCGTGCCGTCCTGATACCCGGCTACACCCATCTCCAGCGGGCGCAGCCCGTTTCGGCAGCCCACCACCTCCTCGCCTGGATGGAGATGCTGGAGCGCGACCGCGTTCGTTTCCTCGACGTCGCGGAACGGGGCAACGTCTCGCCGCTTGGATCCGGTGCCATCGCCGGCACCACACTGCCCATCGATCGGGAGTACGCGGCCTCCTTCCTCGACTTTGTTGACGCGAACGGCCGCCCGCGCGTCACGCAGAACTCGATGGACGCCGTGGCCGACCGCGACATCCACATCGAGTTCGCGGCCGCCTGCGCACTCTTTGGCGTCCACTTCTCAAGGATCGCCGAGGACCTGATCCTCTGGACCAGCGCCGAGTTCAAGTTCGTCTCGCTGCCCGACGCCTTCTGCACCGGAAGCTCCCTCATGCCCCAAAAGAAGAACCCGGACTCCTTCGAGCTCCTGAGGGGCAAGTCGGCCAGGCTGCAGGGCAACCTCCACACGCTCCTGACGCTCGTGAAGGGCCTGCCGATGACATACAACCGCGACCTCCAGGAGGACAAGCCGCCGGTATTCGACAGTTTTGACACGTGCTTCATCTGCTCCGACGTCCTCGCTAGCGCCCTTGGCGGGATGACATTCAACAAGGAAAAGTGCGCGGCGGCGGTCGCCGACCCGGCGCTGCTGGCTACGGACCTTGCTGACTACCTCGTGTTCCGGGGCGTGGCCTTCCGCGATGCCCACCATGCCGTGGGGGCCGTCGTGGCCCTTTCCGAGCGCAAGGGCTGCCCGATCCCGGAAATCCCGACAGGGGAGATAAAGAGGCTGCATCCCGGCTTCGGCGCCGACTGGGTCAAGGTCTTCGACCTGGACCGGGCCCTCGAGGCTAGGAAGGGCACCGGAATGCCGGGCCCGTCCCAGGTGGCCCGTCAGATTGCGCGCTGGAAGAAGACGCTTCGCTAGTCCCGCCGGGACCGCGTCCACACCTCCGGCATGCCCAGGGTCAGAATCCTCTCCGACAAGGTCGCAAACCAGATAGCCGCGGGAGAAGTGATCGAGCGGCCTGCGGCGGTCGTGAAGGAGCTTGTCGAGAACTCGCTGGATGCGGGCGCCACGCGGATCGTCGTCGAGTTCACACATGCCGGGCGGGCCCTCATACGTGTCGACGACAACGGCCACGGC
>DASRSJ010000243.1:0-6478 GCA_035656555.1 Opitutaceae bacterium | reverse complement strand
GGGCTTGTTGGTCGGGATGACCTGGACCGAGAGTCGGTAGATGTCGTTGAACTCCGTCGCCTCCGTCTCGGCCGTGCCGGTCATGCCGGCCAGCTTCTCGTACATCCTGAAGTAGTTCTGGATCGTGATCGTGGCGTACGTCCGCGTCTCGCGCTCGATGGTCACGTTCTCCTTGGCCTCGACAGCCTGGTGCAGGCCGTCCGACCAGCGCCTGCCCGACATCACGCGGCCGGTGTTCTCGTCGACGATCATCACTTTGCCCTCCTGCACGACGTACTCGACGTCGCGCTCGTAGAGGGAGTAGGCGCGCAGAAGTTGCGAGATCGCGTGGATCTCCTCGGAGATGACGGCGTAGCTCTGGTGCGCGGCGAGCTTAAGCTCCTCGCGCTTCTCGGGCGGGATCGACGTGTCGCGCTCGAGGTCCGAGAACGCTGTCGCTAAGTCCGGCATCATGAACGCATCCGGGTTGTCCGGGCGCAGGTGCTTCCTGCCGGGCTCGGTCAGGTCGGCCTGGTGCTGCCTCTCGTCGATCACGTAGAGCAGGTGCTCCTTAAGGTGGTACATCTCGTCCTTGTTCAGGTCCGAGTTGAGCTCCGTCTCCACCTTGTCGAGGAGCTTGCGCCACTCGGGGTTCTCCATGAGACGCAGGAGCAGCTTGTTCTTCGGGTTGCCGAGCTTCACCTGCACGAGCTTGCGGATCGCCTGGTCCCGGTCCTCGTTCGTCCTGTCCGGCTTGTCGAGGAGGTCCTTGGCCTCGCCGACCAGGCGGTTGCACATGCGGATCTGGTCGTTCACCAGGCGGTCGACGCCGGGTTTCAGGACCGTGAAGGGCTGCTCCCTCTCGATCGGGGCCGGGCCGGAGATGATCAGCGGGGTCCTGGCCTCGTCGACCAGGATGGAGTCGATCTCGTCCACGATGCAGTACCAGTGGTCGCGCTGGACCTGGTCCTCCTTGCGCGTGGCCATGCCGTTGTCGCGCAGGTAGTCGAAGCCGTACTCACTCGCCGTGCCGTATGTGATGTTGCAGCCGTACATGTCACGGCGGCGATCGGGCGACATGGACTGCTGGATGCAGCCCACCGTCAGGCCGAGGAAGGTGTAGAGCTGCCCCATCCACTCCGAGTCGCGGCGGGCCAGGTAGTCGTTGACCGTCACCAGCTGCGCGTTCCTGCCGTTCAGGCTGTTGAGGTAGAGAGGAAGCGTGGCGACGAGGGTCTTTCCCTCGCCGGTCGCCATCTCGGAGATGCGCCCCTCGTGGAGCGCAATGCCGCCGATCAGCTGCACGTCAAAGTGCACCATGTCCCAGGTGAGCTCGTGGTCGCATACGAGGGCCTTCATGCCGCAAAGCCTGCGGGCCGCGTTCTTAACGACGGCGAAAGCCTCGGGCAGGATCTGGTCGAGGGTCTCGCCCTTCTTGACGCGCTCCTGGAACTCGGTCGTCTTGGCCTTCAGCTCCGCGTCCGAGAGCTTCTTATAGGATTCATCCAATTCGTTGATGCGCACAACGATGGGACGGGCCTTCTCCAGGAACTTCTTGTAGTGCCTGCCGGCAAAGGGTTTGAGCAGAATCGACAGCATTAAGGGTAAGACAATAGACCGTCTTTCCCTGGACGCAAACGACAAAATGCCCGACCCCGGGCGACCCCTTTACAGGCGCTTTTTGAAGTACGAAATCGTCCGCTTGAGGCCATCCTCGAGCGGAACCTTGGGCTCCCACTTGAGCAGCTTCTTGGCCAGCGTGATGTCCGGCTTCCTCTGCTTCGGGTCGTCTGCCGGAAGGCGCTTGTGGATGATCTTGGACTTGCCGCCCACGAGCTTGAGGGTCAGCTCGGCCAGCTCGAGCATCGTGAACTCCCCGGGGTTGCCGAGATTGACCGGACCCGTCGTCTCGGTCTGAGCCATGAGCCTGATGAAGCCCTCGATCAGGTCGTCCACGTAGCAGAAGGAACGGGTCTGGGTGCCGTCGCCGTAGACCGTGATGTCCTCACCCTTCAGGGCCTGGACGATGAAGTTCGAGACCACGCGGCCGTCGGCCTCGTGCATCCTCGGGCCGTAGGTGTTGAAGATGCGCACCACCCGGATATCGACCTTGTTCTCTCGGTGGTAGTCGAAGAAGAGGGTCTCCGCGCAGCGCTTGCCCTCGTCGTAGCACGAGCGCTTGCCGATCGGGTTCACGTTGCCCCAGTAGCTCTCCGGCTGCGGGTGCACGTGCGGGTCGCCGTAGACCTCGGAGGTCGAGGCCTGGAAGACGCGGGCCTTGAGCCGCTTCGCGAGGCCCAGGCAGTTGATCGAGCCCATGACCGACGTCTTGATGGTCTTGATCGGGTTGTACTGGTAGTGCGGGGGCGACGCCGGGCACGCCAGGTTGTAGATCTGGTCGACCTCGAACTTGAACGGGTCGATCACGTCGTGGCGCACGAGCTCGAAGTTCGGGTTCGTCGCGAACGAGGCGATGTTCTGCTTGCTGCCCGTGAAGAAGTTATCGATGCAGACGACCTCGTTGCCGTCGTTCAGGAGCCGCTCACAGAGATGGGAGCCGAGGAAACCCGCACCCCCGGTGACTAGTATGCGCATACACGGGCAATGAGCCCGATTCCACGCGAGTTGGCGAGCGCTTTAGGCGCTGATGGGCAATGGCCGCAGCACTCCCCCACCCGCGCGGCTCAGCCGGCGTCGGCCTTGGGAAGGACGATCGGGGCCTCCCATTGGGGATAGCCCGACGTCCGGAGAATCCGCCTGTAAACGGTGCGCCGGTCGGTCGCGAAGAGCGTGCCGCGGTCCGCGCCTCCCCAGGCGAGCCCTTCCACGGGACCGCTCGGCGTCGGAAGCCACAGGATGGCCCTAACCCGTCCGTTGCGGTCGCAGACCTGCACGCCCAGACGGGTGGCCGCGTACAGGCTGCCCTGCGTGTCGACCGCCAAGTCGCCGGATCCCGCGCCGCCGGGCACGTCGTCCGCGTGGAGCCAGTAATTGGGCTCACCATCGTCCAGCGAGCGGCTGGGCCCGAAAACAAAGCTCGTGACCCGCGAACTCGATCGCCCGCCCGCGAAGAACAAGGAGGCATCGGGGCTGACCGCAATGCCCGACGCCGCCAGGAGCCCCCGGTCGAGGAGCGTCCTCTTTCCGTCCGTTCCAATTCGCCAGACCGCGCTCGGCTCGTCGGAATGCTCGCCCGGCTCCGAGACGATTAGTTCGCCCGCGGAGGTAACAAGGATGTGGCCGGCCCGCAGGCCCGTGGCCACCGTGCGAAGCGTCCCCTTAGCGTCGAAAGCCACGATCTGCCCACTTGAGGGGACCGTGGCATAGAGTGTCCCATTGGGCCCGAAGGCCTCGCCTGTGATCTGCGGGGCGCCGCTGACGAACACCGAGACCTTCCCATCGGCCGAGACGCGGTCAATCGAATGATTCACGGAATCGTAGAAGCAGACCTCGCCCTGGGCATTGCCCGCAGGGGCCGAGGCCGCGGCATAGTCGCCTTCGACGCGCTTCCATCCTTCGCCGCTGCGGCTGAGCGCCGAGAGCATGTCGTTCTTTGATTCGCCCGCCTTCACTTCCGCCGGCCATCCGCGCCAGAGCCAGCGCATGACGTCGGGGAATATCACGTCACCCGGCCGGCCATCATGCCCGTGGACGCCCCAGGCGTGTTGGACGTCGTAGCCCGAGAACGTCAGCGCCGCCTCCATGTTCTCGTTGGCCGTGAACCAGCTCCCGAAGAGCGGGTTCCAGGCATCCGTGGAACCGTCTTCCAGGAAGATCCTCACGGGTTTGGGATCAGTCTTGCGGATGATCGCGGGGTAGTCGTTGCCGCCGCGCATGGAGACAAAGGTCCCGATCCGGCTGTAGACGCGGCTGAACGAGTCGGGTCGCTCCCAGGCGAGCGTGAAGCTGCCGATGCCGCCGGTGCTGGCCCCCGTCGCGGCACGGTCCGTTGCCCTCCTGGAGATGCGGATCGGCCGGCCATCGGTCGTCTTCATGGTTTCCACCCGCGGCAGCAGCTCGTCCAGGACGAACCCTGCGAACTGCGCGTTCGTGCTGTCGAATTCGTAAGAGCGGTTCCACCGGTTGGCCACGCTGGGCTTCCTCCGCCAGACAACGCCCGAGGATATCCCCACCGCGATCGTGACGGGCATCTCCCGCGCCGCTATCAGGTTGTCGAGCACGTCGTGCGCGTGCTCGGGGATGCCGTCGAAGCAGAAGAGGAGGCACGCGGGCTTCGTCGGATCGTACTGGGCCGGGACATAGACCCTGAAGGTGTGCTCCGTGCCCGGGTAGGCCGACGAGGCCGGAAGGTCGCCCTCGATCGTCTCCCCGTGCGGCACCGCGGGATTGTTCTTCGAGTCGTCGGTCAGTTCGCCGCCCAGCTCGCCCTGGATCCTCTGGATCAGGGCCGGAACCGCGCTCTCGGGGATACCCTGGGACTGGGCCCGCGCGTGGCAGGCGAGAAAGGAAGTGGCGAGGAGGACGGGGAGAAGGCGGCGGCTGATCATCGGGGGTGGGTACTGGCGCTGCGGGGTTAAGGCAGACGCTGCGCGCGGCGCGGCACGGGGCCAACCGCAAAAAGCCTCCGGCCGGATCGGCCCGAAATTCCTCCTATTGCCCGGCCTCGTAGCGTGCGACCCAGCCCCTGTGCCACGTCCCGAAATCCCCGGCCTCGATGTGGGCCCTCGCCTGCGCCACGAGATCGAGGAAGAAGTGGAGGTTGTGGATCGTGACCAGTGTACCGCCCAGCATCTCGCCGGACATGAAGAGGTGCCGGAGGTAGGCCCTCGAGAAATTGCGGCACGTGTAGTTGTCGAGGCCCTCGACGATCGGGGCCGGGTCGGCCTTGAAGCGCTCGTTCCGAAGGTTGATCGCTCCGTCCGGCGTGAACGCGAGTCCGTTCCTGGCCACGCGGCTCGGCAGCACGCAGTCGAACATGTCCACGCCGAGCGCGATCATCTTCAGGATCTGCGGAGGCGTGCCCAGGCCCATCGTGTAGCGCGGCTTGTGCTCCGGCAAGAAGGGCGTCGTGGCCGCGACCTGCTTGAGCATCTCCGGCTCGGGCTCGCCGACACTGACGCCGCCGACCGCGTAGCCGGAGAAGTCGAGCGCCGTCAGCTCCTCCGCGGCCTGGCGCCTCATGTCGTCGAAGGTCGAGCCCTGCGCGATCGCGAAGACGTGGTGGCCCTCAGCGAGGAAGCCGCTCTCTGTCGCGATCTCCTTGCAGCGCTTCGCCCACCGAAGGCTGCGCTCGCACGCGAGGGCGCAGGCGTCGCGCTCGACCGGCCACGGCGGGCACTCGTCGATCACCATCGCGATGTCGCTTCCGAGGTTGCGCTGGATGCCCATCACTTCCTTTGGTCCCAGGAAAAGCTTTGCGCCGTCCAGGTGCGACTGGAACGAGACGCCGTGGTCCCCTATCTCGCGGAGCTTCGAGAGGCTGAAGACCTGGAAGCCGCCGCTGTCCGTCAGGATCGGCCCGTCCCATCCCATGAACTTGTGCAGGCCGCCCATGTCGCGGATCAGCTCGCTCGTCGGCCTCAGGTTCAGGTGGTAGGTGTTGCCGAGGATGATCTGCGCACCGATCTCCTTCAGGTGCACTGGGGTCAGGGCCTTCACGGTCCCCTGGGTGCCGACCGGCATGAAGATCGGCGTCTCCACGTTTCCGTGAAGGGTCGAGAGGCGGCCGCGCCTGGCACCGGTCGCCGCATCCTTAGCCAGCAATTGAAAGTGACTTGCCATATTCAGGGCAATGAACCTACCCGCACCCTTGACCCCCTTGTCAATCGTGGGTCAATTATAAGACGGTGCTCCTCGTCATCGATAACTTCGATTCCTTCACCTACAACCTCGTCCAGTACTTCGGTCAAATGGGCGTGGAGCAGAGGGTATTCAGGAACAACGAGATCACCGTCAAGGAGGCCCTGGCCCTGAACCCGGACCGGGTGCTGCTCTCCCCCGGCCCGTGCTCCCCGAAGGAGGCCGGCGTGACGCTCGACATGATCGACGCCTTCAAGGGCAGGAAACCCATCTTCGGCGTGTGCCTTGGCCACCAGGCCGTGGGCGACTACTTTGGCGGCAACGTGGTGCGCGCATCGCGCCTCATGCACGGCAAGACCTCCCCCATCACCCACAGGGACACGGACGTGTTCAAGGGGATGCCCCAGGGTTTCGCCGCCACCCGCTACCATTCCCTCCTCGTAGAGCGCTCCACTTTCCCCAAGGATCTGGAGATCACGGCGGAGACCGCCGAGGGCGAGGTCATGGGGCTGCGCCACAAGACCCTGCCCATCTGGGGCGTCCAGTTCCACCCCGAGTCGATCGCAACCGACGGTGGCATGAAGATCCTCCAGAACTTCCTCGAGCTTAACTAACCCCCTTCCAAACCAAGACCCCCTGCGCCGCCCCAAGGGCACATCCATAGACGACAAGGTGATCGACTCCCGAATCAGCAAGGAGGGAAACACGATCCGTCGCCGCCGCGAGTGCCTCGAATGCG
>DASRSJ010000242.1:0-3031 GCA_035656555.1 Opitutaceae bacterium | reverse complement strand
CTGACCTGCAGTTCGGGTCGGGGGCTGATCTTTTGTTTGGCCCCTGCGCCGAGATTCCAACGGTCTGCGCAGTCGCGGCTTGGCTATCTCGCCGTGCCCAACGATCGGATCATGGCGCCGACAGCGTCCATCAGTTGGGTGGGGTCCGCCCCTGACCGGGCGGAGGCCCAGACGCCTTGCGCGAGGGTGGTGAGGCCGGCAGCGGCGGCCGGCAGGTCGGTCACGGTCCGAGCCAGTTCGCCCCGATCCCGCGCCCGGCACAGTGCGCCGAAGAACGCTTCGGCGACCCGGTCGAGATGGGCCCGAGTGCGGTCCGCAAAGCGTCGATCGGCCTCGCCGAGTTCGGTCATCGTGGTGGTCATCAGGCAGCCGCGCTGCAGCTGGCCCGTCGGAGCGTGGACAACGAGATCGAGAAAGTAGCGCTCGATTCCGGCCAGGCCCGTCAGCGGATCGCCCAAGGGCCGTAGGGCCTCGCTGACGATGTGCCCCGCGTAGTGATCGAGGACGGCTTCGAACAGGCCGTCTTTGTCGCCGAACTCGGCGTACACGCTGGCTTTGGTTGCGCCGATCGCGCGGACCAGGGAGTTCATCGAGGCCGCGCGATACCCGCGCGTCCAGAACTCCTCGGTGGCGCGATCCAGGATCTGCTCCCGGCTCACATTCGCGTGCCTTGGCAGCGTTCCTCCCGGGGCCCTGGGCCGGCGGGTCCAGTCCTCCCGCAGTCAGCTCGACGAGCCTACGCAACGCGACCCCGCCACGCTGCCCTTGACCCGGACGGCCAGCACCTCCTACGTTTTAGAACGACCGTTCTAGAACAGCGGAGGAGCGCTATGCCACGTCTCGCCGTCCTCGGTTCCGCCTTGCACTATCTCGACGAGGGCAAAGGCGACCCGATCGTCTTCCTGCACGGCAATCCGACGTCGTCTTACCTGTGGCGCCACGTCATCCCGGTCCTGGCGGACCAGGGGCGCTGCCTCGCCCCCGACCTCATCGGCATGGGTGAGTCGGACAAGCCCGAACTCGAGTACACCTTTCTAGAACACGCGCAGTATCTCGACGGCTGGTTCGACGCCCTTGAGCTCAGCAACATCACGCTCGTGGTTCACGACTGGGGATCTGCGCTGGGGATTTATTGGGCCCGCCGCCATCCCGGGCGAGTTCGAGCGCTCGCCATGATGGAGCCCATTGTGGAGGCGATCGGCTGGGACGACTTCATCCCGCCGATGGTGGAGCTGTTCCAAGGCTTCCGCACGCCCGGCGTGGGCGAGCAGATGATTCTCGAGGCGAACATGTTCGTGGAGAAGGTGCTGCCGGCCGCGATCCTGCGCCGGCTTTCCGCGGACGAGATGAACGTCTACCGCGCCCCGTACCTCGAACCCAGATTCCGTAAGCCGACATTGGCGTGGCCGCGCCAACTTCCGATCGCGGGTGAGCCACCGGAGATCATCGAGATCATCGAGGAGAGCGCGACGTGGCTGGCCCAGAGCGCTGTGCCCAAACTGCTTCTGACCTTTGAGCCGGGGGCTTTGCTTGACGCCGCGGCGGTCGAGCGCGTGAGCGCCAAGATGGCCAACCTTGAGCTACGCAAGATTGGCCCCGGCCTGCACTACGTCCAGGAGGATCATCCCCGGGAAATTGGCGAAGCCGTACGGGACTGGCGACGACGCGTTCTTGCATCGGCCGGTGATGGCCATGGTCATCACGACCAGAGGTGACGGGCGGCATCATCCGCTCGCCCAAGTGCTCACGTGCACACCGGCGGCCTGCCTCTGGAAGTTGTTGCCGATGATCGGCCGGCATGAGGGGGCCGACGTGGTGGAAGAGTTCGGTCCCTGCGTCAAGAGGTGTGCACCGACCGACCGGTAGCTTCATCCGGCCTGCGCCGGGTGTGACGCCTGGTCACGCGTCACCACGCCGGCCTTGGCGGGCAGCGGGAATTCTCCAAACGCACGCGCTCCGGATTGGCTGCGGAATCTGGATACAACGTGCGATTTCCGGCCAGTTGGGGTCGCGTGTGGTGCTTACGTTTCTCCGTAGGACAAGCCCTACGGAGGAACCACGGATGCCCAGCCTGAAGCGTGAAGACTGGTTCGACCTCGCACGGCACCTGGACTGGACGCCTGAATACGTGGCCCGCGAGGTCCTGTTCCCGGACTTCGCGTCCGACGCCTCGGGTTTGCCGCCAGAGGCCTGGGAAGCGTGGGACGAGCCATACAAGGTTTCCTATCGCGAGTACGTCGACACCCAGCGCCAGAAGGACGAGGCACTCTACGGATTGAAGAACGGTGTCGCGCGCGCGAAGTTCGTCGAGAACGCCGATCCGCGCTGGCGGGCCATCATCAAGGAGCATTACGGCGTCGCCTCGGTGGCCGAATATTTCGCCGGCGTCTCCGAGGCGAAGCTCGCCCGGTTCGCTCCGTCTGCTGCCTGGCGCAGTGTCGCCACCATCGGGATGCTCGACGAGATCCGGCACGGCCAGTTGCAGCTGTTCTTCCCGCATTCCTACGTCAAACTCGATGAGCAGTTCGACTGGGCGCACAAGATGTATCACACGAACGAGTGGGGCACGATTGCCGCGAGATCGTTGTTCAGCGACCTTTTCCTGGCGGGCACGGCCGTCGACGCGGCCATCGCCGAGACGCTCGTCTTCGAGACGGCGTTCACCAACCTACAGTTCCTTGGGATGGCCTCGGACGCGCTGAAGGTCGGCGACGTCGAGTTCTCCGCGCTGCTGCAATCGATCCAGACGGACGAGGCCCGGCACTCCCAGCAGGGCGCGGCGGTCGTCGAGGTGCTCATCAAGCACGACCCCGAGCACGCGCAGTACGTGCTGGACAAGTCCGTCTGGCGCACATGGAAGGTCTTCGCGCTTCTCACCGGCATGGCCATGGATTACTACACGCCTTTGGAGCACCGGAAGCACTCCTTCAAGGAGTTCATGGAGGACATGATCCTCGATCAGTTCAGCAAGTACATCCTCGATACGGGACTGCAATTGCCCTGGTACTGGGACCAGTTGCTCGACGAGGTC
>DASRSJ010000241.1:0-17840 GCA_035656555.1 Opitutaceae bacterium | reverse complement strand
CACCTCTATAACCCGAGGACGAGGCGGGGCATCCTGAGCAAGCGCGGAGACGCCAAGTTTAAGCAGAGCATCGCCGACACGCTCGACGCCTCAAACCAGTTCTTTGGCTTCCTCGGAACGTCCCTCCTGGCCGAGCGCTCGGTCGTGCGCCTTCGGGGCCCGGGATCCGCGGAGGCGCTTCTCAACGAGCCCCTGACCGCCCTTGAGCGCTCGATCTCCAAGATTGCCGATGCACTGGAGGATGGCCGCGAGCGCGACGAGGCGCTCGAGCAGAGGGCAAGGATCCGGGCGATCCGGGCGGGAGTGGACGGGTGGCTGAACCTCTCCGACGCGGGCCACGTCTACTGGGGCGAGAAAGGCGGCAGGAAGCAGACCATCGTGACACTGAGGAGCGCCCCGATCGACGTGGCGCCCGAACTTGAGCGCTGCCTCTTTGGATCCGGGGTGAGCGTCATCTGCACAAGCGCGACCCTGGCCCTTGGCGGCGAGATGGGACGGTTCGCGGCCACCATCGGCGCCCTAACCGCGCGCATGGACGTCGCCGAATCACCCTTCGACTTCGAGCGCAACATGCGGGTCTACATGGCCGCCGATATCCCGCCGCCCTCGGCCGGGGACTCGCGTTCGGCGATCGACGCCATGTCCGATTACATCGAGTACTGCACCACGCGGGTGAAAGGAGGATCGCTAGTCCTCTTTACAAGCTACCGCGACATGCAGGCGGCGGCCGCGATCGTCGGCCCTCTCTTGGCCTCGAAGGGCCGGCCCTTCATGATGCAGGGCGGCGACATCTCGAGGACTGAGCTTGCCCAGCGGATGAGGGATCTCGGAAATGCCGTCCTCTTTGGGACCGACAGTTTCTGGACCGGCGTCGACGTCCCGGGCAATGCCCTCTCCCAGGTCATGATCGTCCGCCTGCCCTTCAGCCCTCCAACCCATCCCGTCGCCGAGGCCAAGGCCGAACTCATCAAGGACCGCGGCGGCGACCCCTTCAACGAACTCACTCTGCCTGAGGCCCTTATCAAGTTCAGGCAGGGCGTCGGCCGGTTGATAAGAACCAAGTCCGACAAGGGGCTCATCACGATCCTCGACAGCCGCATCCTCGGGAAGTCCTACGGGCGCATGTTCGTCGCCGGCCTCCCCCAGCGGGAATTCACGCGGCTCACGAAGGAAAACAGGGACGAGCAATTTCGTCCTTTCACCTGATGGCGCGCGGGTTATCGTGACAAAACTGCCAATGCTCAACCTGCGCGCCGCCCATCACACTGACATTGGCAAAGTACGGAAGGAGAACGAGGACCGCTTCCTCTTCGATGAGTCCGTAATGCTTTTTGGCGTGGCGGATGGCGTGGGCGGCCTGCCCGGCGGGGCCGAGGCGGCCCAGGAGGCCGTCGACATCGTGACGAGCGCCGTCCTTGCCGCGACGCCCAGCGAGGAACTGGACCTTACGGCGATCGTGACGACCGCGAATGACTCCGTGGCGGCGCTCGGCATGCGCCTGAGCCCCGGGCTTGGGATCGGATCGACGCTCACCCTGGCCTGCGTCCGCGGCTCACGCCTCAAGCTGGCCCACGTCGGTGATTCACGCGCTTTCCTGGTCCGAAACAACGAGATCCTGCCCCTCACCGAGGATCACTCCGTCGAGAACGAGGCCCGCCGCCGGCGCGCACGGGGCGAGGTTGTGTACTACAGCGAGGCCCAGCGGGGCGCTCTGACGCGCTGCATCGGGCAATCTGTACCTCCCGAGGTCGATCTCCTGGACAGGGCTCTCGTCGGCGGCGACCGCGTCATTTTCTGCACGGACGGCGTCACGCGCATGATGACCGAGCGGGAGATCTGCGATATCTCGGCTCAGGCCAAGGACCCGATGACGATCGTGAAGACCCTGGTCAACCTCGCGGTCGACCGCGGCGGCCCCGACAACGCCACCGTGGTGGCGTTCATCGTCGACTAGGGTTTCCCCTCTAGGAGACGAAGGGATTATAGCGCAGCTCGTTGCCGGCCGTTGTCATCGGCCCGTGCCCGGGTGCCACGACCGTCTCGGGGGGCACCGCCGCCAGCACGCGGCGCAAGTGTGCCCGAAGCTGCTTCTGGCAATGATACGGCCCCCCGGCCGAGCCCGCGAAGATCAGGTCGCCCGAGATGAGGAGCGAGCGCGCCGTGGGAACGGCGGTCGAGGTCACGTGGTAGCAATTGTGCATGGCGCAGTGGCCGGGCGTGCGGTACGCCACTACCTTGAGCGGGCCCGACACGAACTCCTCGCCCTCCCCCATCGGCGTCCCCTTGGCCGTCGCGGCGCCGGCAGGTATGAACGCCTTGGATACATCGAACCTGCCCATGGCCTCCGGCAGGCCGCCCGCGTGCTCGGCCTCGATGTGGGTCAGGAAGATGGCGTCCAGGGCCTTGATCCCCGGCGGCCACTTGGCGTGCAGCGCCGCCGGGCCGGGACCCGTGTCGAAGAGGAGACCGCGGCCGCCGCCCGCGTCCACGATGTAGGCGTTCACGACGCCGATCCCGTGGGTCATCCTAAGCGGCCAGACCGTGAACGGCAGCCCGTCGGAGTCCGGCATGGGGTACTTGCCGGAGGCGAGCGCGCAGAGGCCGACCTCGTTGAGCCCCAGGGCCGAGGCCAGTTTCCCGCACTCGGAAGGCCCGAGCTCCGGGCGGTAATCCACCGCGTCGCGGATCCTCGCCACGGGCACACCTGACTTGCCCGAGAGCGTCTCCGGCGTGAGCCCGGCGCAGCTCATCGCCTTCTCAAGCACGTCGCCGAGTTCGTCCTCCAACGGAACCTGTGAGTGGGGAGCCAAGATGTTTTCGCGGGTCTTCAGAGGACATGTTACCCCTGCGTCCCGAATATTCAACGCCTCAGCGTCCCCATGAAGCGTTGAACTCCCCGCCCGAACCGTTTGGACTGCGAGCCATGGACCCCACCCAGCAGGAGATTCTGGACATCTTCACCCGCACCAAGGCGCTCCTGACCGGGCACTTCGTGCTCCGCTCGGGGCTCCACAGCGGCCATTACTTCCAGTGCGCCCAAGTCTGCCAGAGGATGGACGCCGTCGAGCGCCTGGCCGAGCTCATGGTGGCCAAGATACGAGCCTCTGGATGGAATTTCTCGACGGTCCTGGCCCCGGCCATGGGCGGGCTCGTGATCGGCCAGGAAGTCGCCCGCCAAGCGAAGGCGCGCTACATCTTCTGCGAGAAGGAGAACAACATCCTCGTTCTGCGCCGCGGCTTCACGCTCGCCCCGGGCGAGCCGGTTTTGGTCGTCGAGGATGTCGTGACCCGCGGCGGCAGGGTCAACGAGTGCCTAGAGATCGTGAAGCAGGCCGGCGGAAAGACGGCCGGGGTCGCGATGCTGGTCGACCGCTCCGCGGGATCAGCCCGCTTCGACGTGCCGTTCCTCTCGCTCCTTGAGCTCAGTTTCCCGACCTATCCCGCGGACCAGGTCCCAGCCGCGCTGGCTTCGCTCCCCGTGAGCAAGCCAGGCAGCTAAGGGCTCTACTTCTGGACGACGACGTACTTCGGGAATCCCTGGAAGTACACGAGGAGCAGGTTGTGGCCGGCATGCAGGAGCGAGCGAGCGCTCGCCAGGTCCTCAACCGGCGTGCGGTTGATCTCCATGATGACCGAGCCGAGTGGCAGGTCGGCCGCGAAATCCAGCTTCTCGTCGACCTTCGTCACCACGAGGCCCGTGATCCTGGAGTCGATGTTGAGGTGGCGTCGGACGTCCTCGGAGATCTTGCCGACCTCGACGCCCGCCATCAGCTCGTTCGGCTTCTCCTCCTTCTGGCCGAGGATGACCTTGATCGTGACCGGCTTGCCGTCGCGGAAGATGCTTACCATGGCCGGCGTGCCGGGTGGCATCTCGGAGATCGTGAGGCGGAGGTCGTCCTGGCTGCCCACCGGGCGGCCGTTCACGGAGACGATGACGTCTCCCTGCTTGATGCCGGCCTTGTCGGCGGGTCCCTCGGCCGTCAGGTCATCGACGATGACGCCCTTGGAGTCCTTCGGCAGCTTGAACTGCTCGGCAATCTCAGGCGTGACGGGCTGGGCGCCAACGCCCATGAAGCCGCGCGTCACGGTGCCGGTCTCAATCAGGCTCTTCATGATGGAGGCCGCCATGTTGACCGGGACGGCAAAGCCGATGCCGATGTTGCCGCGCGAAGGGGAAACGATGGCGCTGTTGATGCCGACGAAGCGGCCCTTGGCATCCACGAGCGCGCCGCCCGAGTTGCCCATGTTGATGGCCGCGTCCGTCTGGATGAAATCCTCGTAGCCCTGGACGTCGCTCAGGATCTGCACGTTGCGGTTCTTGGCCGAGACGATGCCCATCGTGACCGTTTCGCCGACCCCCAAGGGGTTGCCGACCGCGAAGACGACGTCGCCCACCCTCAGTTTGTCGCTGTCCGCGAAGGTCGCGGCGGGTAGGCCCGTGGCTTCGATCTTCACGACGGCGATGTCCGTCTTCGGATCCGCGCCCACGACCTTGGCCGTGTACTTCTTCTCGTCGGAGGTGATGACCGTCAGCTCGTCGGCATCGGCCACAACGTGGTTGTTGGTGAGGATGTAGCCGTCGGAGGAAACGATGACGCCGGAACCCAGGCCCTCCTCCTTGGACTCGCGGTCCTGGTCGGGGATGTCGCCGAAGAACTGCCTGAGCAGCGGGTTCGCCTCGACGCGCTCGTGGACCGTGCGGGAGGAGGTGATCGACACGACCTCCTTCTCGACCGGCTCGACGATGTCGGCGTAGCTCGAGATCGCGGGCGCCTTGCCGTCGTTGATCGGCGAGAAGTCCTTATTCAGGACCGGCATCCTGGCCGGGGCCGAAGGGGCTGGCACGGGAGCGTCTGCCGAGAAGCCGATTGAGGACGCTACGGCCGCAAGGGCCGCCAGACGGAGAAGGCTGGATTTCATAAGGTTAAGACCGGGACCCGCATCCGCAGAACGTGTTCCACAAAGCCCCGACTGCAAGCGGGCTAGAAGCCTTTGATGCGGAAGAGGCCCGTGATGCTCTCGTTCGTGTTGATCCTCTGGATCGCCTGGCCAAGGAGGCCGGCAACGCTGAGGACCGTCACGGGGAGGCCCCGGGTGTCGATCGGAACGGTGTTCGTCGTGATGAGCTCGTCGATCAGGCCGCTTCCGATCCTCTCGTAAGCCACCTCGTTGAGGATGCAGTGGCTGACGGCGGCGCGGATGCGCTTGGCGCCGCGCTCCTTCAGCATCTTGGCCGCGGCCATGAGCGTGCCGGCCGTCTCGGTGATGTCGTCCACGAGGAGCACGTCGCAGCCGTCGACCTCGCCGACGACGCTGATCGCCTCGACAGTCATGGCGCTCTTGCGCCTCTTGGCGACCATGCCGAGGCTGGCGCCCATCAAGTCCGCGTACGCCGCGGCCATCTTCATGCCGCCGACATCCGGCGAGCAGACGACCAGGTTCTCGTTCTTGGTCTTGGACAGGTACTCGAAGAAGACCGGCGAGGCGTAGAGGTGGTCGACCGGGATGTCGAAGAAGCCCTGGATCTGCTGGCTGTGGAGATCCATGGTCAAGACGCGGTTGGCGCCGGCCGAAACGAGGAGGTTGGCCACCAGCTTGGCCGTGATCGGTACACGGGGCTGGTCCTTCCTGTCCTGCCTGGCGTAGCCGTAGAACGGCAGCACCGCCGTGATCCTATTCGCCGACGCGCGGCGCGCGGCGTCGATCATGATCAGCAGCTCCATCAGGTGCTGGTTCGTCGGCGGGCAGGTCGACTGGATGATGAATACGTCGTGGCCGCGGATGTTCTCGTCGATTTTGACGAAGGTCTCCCCGTCGGGGAAACTCGTCACGGTGGCCTGTCCCAGCGGGATCCCGATGTTGCGGCAGATGTCCTCAGCTAGGACCTTGTTGGAATTGCCGGAAAAGACCTTGAGGCGGGACTCGCTCATATGAGCCGGCCATCTTGGGGTAGCACCGCCGGTAGGCTACCCCAAAATTCAAACGGGCTTCCGAAGGCTCCCAACCTGCCTCAAAACCTCGTAGGCGGCGATGCCCGCGGCGGTGCTGAGGTTCAGGGAGCGAAGCTCGGGGTTCGCGTGGGGAATCGTTATCCGGGAGGCATCCAGCTCGTCGTGGAGCCAGTCCGGGGCCCCGTGACCCTCGTTGCCGAAGACCAGGCCATCACCGTCCTCGTACCTCACGTCCCAGAAACTGGTCTCCGAGCGGGTGGTCAGGAGCCAGAGACGCTTCGGGGCCGCCGGGCTCGCCCTGAAGGCCTTCCAGTCCGCGTGCTCGTGGACATCGAGAGAGAACCAGTAGTCCATGCCCGCCCGCTTCAGGTTCTTGTCGGTGATCTTGTAGCCCAGGGGATGAATCAGGTGCAGCCTCGACTTGGTGAGCGCGCACATGCGCCCGATGTTGCCCGTGTTCTGGGGGATCTCGGGCTGGAAGAGGACGACATGGATCATCGGGCGGCACCCTCTCTCTTCGAAAAGACACCTTTTACGCAAGCGCCTTGCTCGTTGCATTTTGGCAAACCGCTCAGCAGCCTCCTCCAAAACCCCGGGCCTCTAATTCCTTATGCCAGCAAGGAACTCCAGATCGGAAGGACGAAGCTGCGTTGTCATCGTGGACGACGAGACGTCCTACGTCGACCTGATGGCCGGCATGATCGCCGAGAACCTTGACTGCGACGTCCATGGGTTCACGAGGCCTGAGAAGGCGCTGGAGAAACTGCCCAATCTTGGGGCGTCCGTCATCGTGACTGACTACTCGATGCCGGAGATCGACGGCGTGGAGTTCATCAAGCGAGCCTCCGTCGCGGCGCCGGATGCCGCTTTCATCATGATCTCGGGCCACGATCTCGACCATGTGGAGCATGAGCTCAGGCATCTCGACCGACTAAAGAAGCGCCTTCAGAAGCCCTTCGGATGGAAGCCGCTGGCCGAGGCCGTGATCGAGGTCTGGCCGGACGGCAACCCGCCGGCTTATCTCCCGCCGCAGCCCTAGGCCTGGACGACCAGACCCTGGTTGTCGGCGGCCAGGGTGCGGCACTCGGCCGCCATCGAGACGCGCCCGAAGGACTCGCCCATCGCGGCCGACACCGACTCGGCCTTGGACCGCTCGCAGACGCAGAGGACCGAGGAGCCGCTGCCGCTCAGCCAGCCCGTCCAGGCACCCTCGGCGACGCCGGCCGCGATGGCGTCCTTGGCGCCCGGGATGCGGGCCAGTCGGTAGGGCTCGTGGATGAAATCACTGCTCACGTGCCGCAGTTGCGCGTAGTCGCGCGAGGCGAACGCCGCGACGAGATAGGAGGCTGCGTTGACGCTCTTGACCGCGTCGAAGAAGGGCAGCGACCCTGGCAGCGCGCCCCGCGACTCCTTGGTCATGAGCTCGACCGGCGGCGACGCGACGACGAAGGCCACGTTGTCGGGCACCTCGAAGCGCATGGAGTCGATGTAGTCGCCGCTCGCGGGATCGGACCTCGAGACGCAGAAGCCGCCCAGGATCCCCGCGCTCGCGTTGTCAGGATGGCCCTCGATCGCGGTCACGAGGCTGACGAGCTTCTTCCTCTCGATCTTCGTTCCCTGGAGCGCCGCCAGGCCTGCCAGCACACCGGCGATCACGGTGACGCTGGAGCCAAGCCCGCGCGCCGGGGGCACCTCGCCCTCGATGCGGTAGTTAAATCCGAAGGGCGCCAGGCTCGAGATCCGCGCCAGGGCCCCGACGGCCTCGGAGACCATCTGCGCGGCGCGGGCGTCGTCGGGGCGCTCGGGATTGGGCGCCGCTCCGGTGGATCGGGAAAGGGTGACCGTGTTGTAGAGGCCGAGCGCAAGACCCAGCGTGTCGAAGCCGGAGCCGCAGTTAGACGTGCTCGCGGGCACGCGGACCGTGACGGAGTCGGTCCGGAGCTTCATGGACGCCTGGACCGGATCGCCCTGTTCGCTTCGCGCATCTGGACCTTCTTCTTCAGGTCGTCGCGCTTGTCGAAGAGTTTCTTGCCGGTGCAGATCGCCACCTCGACCTTCACGAGCGCCTCCTTGAAATACATGCGGATCGGGATGAGGGACTTCCCGCCCGTGTTGATGGCGACGTCGATCTTCCTGATGTCGCGGGCATGGAGGAAGAGCTTGCGGGGTCTCTTGGAGTCGTGGTTCGAGACCGTGCCGAACTCATACGGCTCGATGTGGGCGCCGAGCATCCAGACCTCGCCCTTGTCGATCCGGCAGAAGGAGTCGCTGATCTGGGCCTTGCCGGCGCGGATGGACTTCACCTCCGTGCCCTTCAGCTGGACGCCCGCCTCGTAGCGGTCCCCGACCGTATAGTCGCGGAAGGCCTTGGAGTTCCTTGCCTCGGTGACCCGGGCTTCGTCTTTCTTTTTCGCGGCCATGTTAGGCGTCTCTTGCGAGGACCGTGCCCAACCGCCGTGGGGTGCGCCCTAGGGCGCGCCTTCGGTCAGTTGTCTCCGGCCTCGAAGCTGATCTTGTCCTCAATGATCTCGCGCAGGGCGATATCCTCGGGGGACAGCTTTTCCAGGGACTCGACGAGAGGGCGGTTCCCGCGCTTGAGCTGCTTCACGCGACGCGACACGACATTGATAAGGATGTTGGGATCCAAGATCTTGCCGAGCGCCTGTTTGATGTAGTCGTCCCTCATAAAAGTGATGGTTCGGTTGCGGAAAGGCCAAAAATTGCCCCTCTCCCAAAGAGGGTCAAGGGTGAATTTCTCCTTGTCTTGGGTTGGCCCGGGGCTTAACTCCTGACCCCTTAAACACTCAACATTCGTCCCCCCTTTCGCCATGTCACAGCACAAGAGTCTCCAGGGTTCCAGCGGTATCGTCATCAAGCGCAACGTTCTGAAGCGCTTCGAGCGCATCGACTTGCTGAAGAAGCGCGGCCACTGGAAGGCGGGCGATCGCGTCCAGGGTCTTCGCAAGACGAAGCCGGACGTCTGAGCGTCCTTTGCACGCCCTAGTTCAGCGGCTCATCGACTGGTATCAGCTTTCGCTGCAGTCGGGGGGTTACGGCTACATAGTCTTTTTGATGGCGCTTGAGAGCTCCGTCGTGCCCATCCCGAGCGAGGTGATCATACCTCCGGCCGTGCTCTTGGTGATGGGGCACAAGGCGAACATGACGATCACGGGCATCGTGATCGCCGGCGCCCTCGGCAGCTGGATCGGCGCCACCATCATGTACTGGGTGTCCCGCGTGGCGGGCAGGCCCTTCGTCATGCGCTACGGAAGCTACTTCCTCATGCCGCCCGAGAAGGTCGAGAAGGCCGAGCGCTGGTCCGACCGCTTCGGCAGCTTCGGCATCCTGGTCGCGAGGGTCGTCCCCGTGATCCGCCATCTGATCGGCATCCCCGCCGGCGTCACGCGGATGAACTTCCTGAAGTACTCGATCTTCACCGTCATCGGCTCGACCTTCTGGTGCGGCGTCCTCGCCTACATTTCGACGGTCGCCGGAAATGACGACAAGCTGATGCACGGGGAAATCCGCGAGATCACGATCTGGGTCGCCGGTGGGGGCCTAGCTTTGGCCGCGGTGTACTATTTCCTGGTCCACCGGATGTCGCAGAAGAAGGCCTGAAGAGGTCTCGTCCCGCGCCTAGCGCAGGACCCACTGGCCCACGGCGGCCATGACAAGCACCAGGGCCCACTGCGGGATCCTGAAGCGCACGAGGGCGACCAGGGCCGCGCAAACGGCGACGGCGTCGGCCGGCACGCGGATTCCCTCCGAGATGAGCGGCGTGCAGAGCGCCGCAAAGAGGATGCCGACAACGGCCGCGCCCGCTCCCCTGACCGCTCCCTGGAACCAGCGCTTCGGGCGCAGGCGGTGCCAGAACGGCATAACCCCGCCCACGAGGAGCCAGCCCGGCAGGTAGATCGCGAAGATCGCGGCGACGCCGCCCAGCCACGGATGGAGGCCGCCGGCAATCACGGTGCCGAGATAGCCCGCAAACGTGAAAAGCGGGCCGGGCATTGCCTGGACGGCGCCGTAGCCCGCGAGGAAGGCGCCGTCGCCGATCCAGCCCCTGGGCACGAGCTCCGAGCGCAGGAGCGGCAGGACAACGTGGCCCCCCCCGAAGACCAGGGCTCCCGTGCGGTAGAAGCTGTCAAAGAGGGCCACGCTCTTGGAGCCCGTGGCGACCGAGAGGGCGGGCAGCGCAAAGAGAAGGACGGCAAAAAGGGCCAGTGCGGCCGTGGCCGGCCCGCGCCTTGCGCCCTCCCCCGCCGGAATCTTCGCCGCGTCCCTCGAGATCCTGAAGCGCATCACGGCGCCGATCCCGAACCAGAGCACGATCACGCCGAGCTGCGCCCATGGCTGCTGGACGAGAAGGACGACGCCGGCAGCAGCAGCAGCCATGATCCTGCGCCTCCAGTCGGGGCACAGACTGGCCGCCATGCCCCACAGGGCCACCGAGACGACGGCGATCGCGGCGAGCCGGAGCCCGTGAAGCCAGCCCGAAGCCGAGGGATCCCCGACAAGTCCGATGCCGTAGGCGAAGAGGATCATGAGGACCGCGGAGGGCAGCATGAAGCAGAGGGACGCTGTCATGGCCCCGGCGAGCCCGGCCCGGCGCATGCCGATCGCGAAGGCCACCTGGCTGCTCGCGGGCCCAGGCAGGAGCTGGCAGAGCGCCACCGTGTCCGCGAAAGCGGCGTCATCAAGCCACTCGCGCCTCTCCACGAATTCCCGCCGAAGGTAGCCAATGTGCGCCACGGCGCCGCCGAACGAGGTAAGGCCCAGCTTAAGGAAGGCCCCCGCGACCTCGGAGCATTTCCCCTGTTCCGCCATGGATCAGGCCCTGGGGCTCACTCGTCGTCCTCGGGGCGCCCGTCCAGGTTGGCCGGCAGGTTGTCGGGCAGGAAGTAGTAGTAGAGCATGAGCCACCAGCCCCAGGAGAGGCGGTAGAAGAGGACCGGCACCCCCAGGGCCGCGATGAAGCAGAGGACAAGGGTCGGCGTGCCGCCAATCTTGCCCATCACATGCAGGAGGATGATCGGTATGATGAAGCCGAAGGCCGTCACTGTGTAGCTGATGACGAACGGCCCGAGGAACGCGCCGTCGCCTTTCTCGATCTGGAGCCCGCAGTTCGGGCACTTCTCGTTCACCTTGAAGAAGTGTCCCGGTGCAAAGAGCGTGCGCTCACCGCAGTTCGGGCAGCGGCAGGTGAGGCCGTTTGCGATGACATCGAGGCGGGTGACTTTCATGGGGTTTTCCGGCCCAGGGGCCGGTGCCCATGAGTCGTGGTTTAACCCGCTTTGTCAGCAACCCTAAAGGTCCAAGGCTGTCCCACTCTTGCCAGCGGGTGACATCTCACCCTCGCGCCCGACCATGAACATCAACCAGATCTCACTCCTGCTCGCGGTCATTGGGACGGCCTGCTGGATCGCCTGCTTCTGGTGGATGTACCGCATCTCCGAGAACCAAAACCGGCTCCTCGACCGCCTGACCGAGCAGGGCAAGCGCATCGAGCGCTGGTCGAAGATCGAGCATGACCTCATCAAGGAGGTCCATCCCCAGGTCGGGGAGATCAAGGAGAGCATGGGCGAGATGATGGCCGCGGTGAAGGAGAACACCGAGGCCAACACGCCGCCCGCGGCCAAGCCCCGCAGGGCCTAGTCGTCGAGGTTCGGGTTGTCCTCGCCGAGCGCGGTCGCGAGGTCGGTCATGTGCTCCTGCTCCTGCGCGATGATCCCGCGCAGGACCTCGCCCATCGCGAACTCGCCCATGGCGTCCGCCTGGCGGATGCGGGTCCTGTAGTTGAGGATCGTCACGCGCTCGTTCTCGAGGTCGAAGCGTATCACGTCCTCGGCCTTGTCCGAGAACTTGACGGGCTTCGGCGTCACCGACGGCGTGCCATTGAGATAGTCGATCTGCTTCGCGATCAGGAGCGCGTGGCTCAGCTCCTCGGATGCGTGCTTCTCAAGCTCCTTGGCGATGTGCTGGAACTTGGCCCCTTTGATGGTCTGGCTGTAGACAATGTAGGCGATGATGGCCTGGTACTCGCGCGAGAGGTCCTCATTGAGGAGCTTGATCATTTCTTTGCGCGAGATCGGGGATTTTTCTTTCATGGATTGAAGGGTTGGAGGATTGCGGACCCGGATGGGGTCCAACGGGATAGACCCAACAACGCCTGTCTGGTTCGGCATGACCCGTTGAAATTGGCGCCCCGCCAAACAGGCATTGCAGCGCCGCCCATCTATCGCTTTTCAATTGCGTGATGAGAACCCCGATCAAGGCCGCGCTGGCCTGCATCCTCTTGGCGACGGCTGGCTGCGTGGGAACCAAGACGCCTCCCGCGAACGCCACCCCCTCCTCCCCTGCTTCCGCATCCCTGCCCGCCCCGGGCTCAACCTCCGACTGGCGCTGGGTCCAGGGCATGGTGTTCGTGCCGACGACGGCCGTGAACGAGGCCCAGGAGTGGGACGAGTACGACCCGGTCGTGAACGACCGCGAGCTGCACTACGCCTCGACCTACGGGATCAACGTCGTGCGGGTCTACCTCCACTACTACGTCTACCTGAAGAAGAAAACGGTGTTCCTGGCCGATATCGACGACTTCCTGGCCCGCGCCGACAAGTACGGCATCAGGACCGAATTCGTGTTCTTTGACGACTGCTGGAACCAGCCCCCGAAGGAGCTCCTCTCCGCGGACTACCGCTATCCGAAACCCATCCAGGGCGTCCACAACAGCCAGTGGCTGGTCTGCCCGGGCGACGACGTGAGGAACCACTACGAGCAGCACCAGAAGGGTCTTAAGTCCTATGTGCAGGATGTCGTGAACGCACACGTATCCGACAAGCGCGTCGTCTTCTGGGAGATCTATAACGAGCCCAACAAGTCGAAGGAAACCATTCGTCTCGAGAAGGACGCGGCGATCTGGATTAAGGAGACGGGGACCAAGATTCCGGCCACCGCCACCGGCAAGGAGTTTTCCGGCACCCCGTTCTCCGACTTCGTCTCATGGCACGAGTACGGCACCTACGACATCTTCGGCGACGAGCACACCCTCTGCACCGAGTGCATGAACCGCCAGGGCCAGACGGTCCCTGGCATCGTGAGCCACTACAAGGGCAAGGTCGGCTACATCATGTGGGAATTCGGGATCGGCCGGGACAACTGCCGCTTCGCCTGGGGCGAGAACCGCGAGAAGCCGAGGAAGGACGAGGCCGTGACGCCGTTCCACGGCGTGGTCTATCCTGACGGCCACCCGTGGGCCCTGGACGACGCGAAGGCGCTGCTGGGCTCCAGTTATGCGAAGACGCCCTTCTTCGCCGTGTCCTATTTCAGGGACCCGGCCTTCACGGACCTGGCCAAAAAGTCCGTGACCCCGATGATCGACTTTGACCTGGGGACCGAGGTCGGCACGGGCTCGCCCGACGCCACCGTCCGGGTGCCGAATGAGAACTACTCGATCGCCTATACCGGCGAGGTCATGGCGCCCTCCGATGGCAGCTCCACGATCGAGGCCGACACCGATGGCACTCTCGACGTCTCCGTGAACGGCCAGCAGCTGATCAACAAGACGGCCTTGGGCCGGTCGGTCACCAAAGCCAGCGTTAATCTATCCGGAAATCGGGACTTCACGGTGTCGGTCCGCTACCGCCATGGCACCGGCCCGACGAACCTGCACCTTTCCTGGTCGGGCCCGACGTTCAACAGCCGTCCCCTCCTGCCCTCCTCGCACCCGCAGGGAATCTGAGGGCGCCGCAAACCCATCGCCTTCGCAGGTGTCCGCCTAGGGCACTTGTATTTTGGGAATTTCCCCTCGAGGATAAGAGTTCCGTGTCACGAAGGAATCCAAGTGAAGAGGAGCAGGCGCTCGACCGCCTGCCGAAGGCCAAGCTTAACCGCGAGACCCTCAGGCAGACGCTTGAGCTCGCGAAGTATGTCCGCCCGTACCGGAAGCGGTTCTTCGCGGGCCTCGCCACCCTCCTTGTCAGCGCCACCCTCGGCCTCGCGTTCCCGCTCCTTGCCGGGACGCTGATCGACGCGGCGCTCCACCCGGGCCACGCGCACCTGCCCGGCTTCGGCTACCTGACCGTGAACGGCGTCGCGACGCTGCTTGCGATCTCCGTCACGCTCCAGGCCTGCTGCTCCTTCAACAGCGCCCTCTGTTTCAACCGCGTGGGGCAAAGCGCCCTGGCCGACCTCAGACGCGACTGTTACAGCCGGCTGATTACGCTGCCGATGGCGTTCTTCTCGAAAAGGCGCGTCGGCGAGCTTACAAGCCGCGTCTCGACCGACGTGGCCCAGATCGAGGGCGCACTCATCGACGCGCTCCCGCAGATGAGCCGCCAGACGATCTTCCTCATCGGCGGCATCACGATGATCGCGCTGACCTCGGGCAAGCTGACCGCGGTGATGCTCGGCACGCTCCCCTTCCTGATCGCGGCGGCCGTGTTCTTTGGGAAGAAATTGAGAAGGTACTCGCGGGAGACCCAGGACCAACTGGCCGGCACCAACACGATAGTCGAGGAGACGCTCCAGGCGATCGCGAGCGTGAAGGCCTTCTCCAACGAGGCGTTCGAGCTCGGCCGCTACAGGAAATCCAATGACCGCGTTCTTGCCGCGGCGGTCGGCGCAGCCAAGTGGCGCGCCGTCTTCGTCGCCTTCTTCATCATCGCCCTCTTTGGCGGCATCGTGATCGTCCTCTGGTTCGGCGCTAGGCTCATGGCCTCGGGCTCCATCTCCGAGGGGCAGCTGACGCGCTTCGTCCTCTATACGACGTTTGTCGCGGGCGCCATGGGCCAGGCAGCCGAGCTCTTCAGCCAGGTGCAGAAGACGGTCGGCGCCACCGAGCGCGTTCGCGAGTTGCTGCGCGAGACGTCCGAGGATCTCTCAGGACCAACGGGCGACCGGGCCAAGGGACTCCCCGATCGCCTCGCAGGATCGGTCTCCTTCGAGAACGTCAACTTTACCTATCCGGCCCGTCCCGAGGTCCCCGTGCTGCGCGACGTGACGCTGACCGCGAAGCCAGGTGAGCGCATTGCGCTCGTGGGCCCGAGCGGCGCCGGCAAGTCGACCATCACCGCCATCCTCCTGCGCTTCTACGATCCGGAGTCCGGCAGGCTCCTCATCGACGGCAAGGATGCCCGCGAGTACCCTCTTGGCTGGCTGCGCGGCCAGATGGCGATCGTCCCCCAGGACGTGCTCCTCTTCGGAGGAACCATCGCCGAGAACATCGTCTACGGAAAGCCCGGCGCCAGCGACGCCGAGGTCCGCGAGGCAGCGAAGCTCGCCAACGCGGATGAGTTCATCTCCTCGTTCCCGGAGGGCTACGGGACCCTCGTTGGCGACCGCGGCATCAAGCTCTCGGGCGGCCAGCGCCAGAGGATCGCGATCGCGCGCGCGATCCTGAAGAACCCGGCTATCCTCATTCTCGACGAGGCCACGAGCTCGCTGGACAGCGAGAGCGAGCGCCTGGTGCAGGTGGCCCTCGAGCGCCTCATGCAGGGCCGGACCACGTTCATCATTGCCCATCGCTTGGCTACTATTCGCACTGTGGACAGCATCGCGGTGATCGACGGCGGCCGGGTGGTCGAGCTCGGCACCCACGAGGTGCTTTCCGCCCAGGTTGACGGGCTTTATCGCCGTCTTAGCTCGCTACAGTTTGGCGAGCCGCAGGCGACATAATTTCATTTGCAAGCGCTTGGTATCAAGTCGCAATTCCGGGCGGCTGCTAACACGAATGAAAGTGGAGCGAATGGACTGACATTACTTTAGCTTCATTTCGGATTCAAATCGGATGAAAACGTGAATTTTTCAGGCAAACTCCGGACTAACCGCATAGGGAGGCGCGAATGCTAACGTTCGGAAATAAACGCCAGCGGCACTATCGCAATTAGCGCCGCCAAAGCGCCGAGGGCAAATGGCTCGGCGATTGAAGGGCCTGCAACAAATCCCCCTAGTGGGCCTCCGATCGCAACCCCCAAGTCCCACGCGGACGTAACTGCACCCAAAGCCGCTGTACGTTCACGCGGATTCGCGGCTTCCGTAACAACGCTCGTCACGCTCGGAATCAGCAGGGAAAGCCCTGCACCGGTTAACGCAGCCGAGGTGAAGGCGAGCCACTGCACATGCGTGAGATATAAGCCGGCAAATCCGAGGGACTCGATCAGGAAAGCTGAAAGAAGCACGCGCCTCGCGCCAAAACGATGTGCATATCCGCTGCCTAGAAAGCGAGTGATTATAAACGCGACGCCAAACACGCTAAGAGCAAAATTTTTGCCTGCAAAGTCGAGAGCTGCGAAGCGTGGCACGAGGAACGCTACAATGATGCCATACCCAATACTGGAAGAAATGCCTGAAGCGGCGGGCACCCATGCTGCCTTGGGAAACAGAGCCCGACGTATATTCATGACACCGGACGAGATCCGGACTTCAGGCCTTGTCGATGCAACCAACATCCAGGCGGCCAACGGAATGACGCTCGCGGCAATCCAGACGCTGCGATAGGAGCTGAAAGTTAGAATTGCGGTTCCTAGCATTGGCCCACCCGCCAACCCAGTCCACATCGACAGGCCAAAATGCCCGGCGACTTCACCCCGCTGTGATTGTTCTTTGTGTGCCAGTATCCAGCCGACGGACCCGGTGAATAGCGCGCCTTCTCCCGCGCCGAGAAAGAGCCGGGCAAGGACCAGGACGGGCAGATTTGTGGCCAACACGTGGCCGACGCCTCCAATCAGAGCAAGGATAGCTCCGGCCATCGCCACGCGACGTCCTCCGCTTTCATCGGCCAACCGTCCCGAGATCGGGCGGGAGAACATTGTGCCCAGGGATCCGATAGTTACTGCCAAGCCGGCAGTGACTGCATTCGCACCCAGGCGCTCATGAGCGTAGGCTGGCATGATCTGCATCGTCATGCCGATGGAGGCGAAACCAAGGAAGCAAGCTGACCAAAGGCGCCGGTAAGGAATTGCTTCGGCGCTCTGGACGTGCCGATCAGCGTTGCGGTGAGACATTCTCTATTCCTCCCCCATCAGGTAGTCCACTGCGGTATCGAACGTGATCCGTTGCGGCTTTATCGAATATTTGTCCGAATCGGGATAGTAAATGACGTCCGCCTGCGGGTTGTCCGCAATGACGTAATAGACCAAATCCATCTCACCGCGATTGATCAGCTGATGCGCTTCGCCGGGAGGGTGAACGAGGTAATCGCCTGGCTGAACCGGATCCAATCCTTCAATAGTCCGTAACATCCCTTTACCGGACAAGATGAGATACGCCTCCCATTGCGCCGCATGCGCATGAAGGGGCCAGTTGATTGTGTTTGGCGGAACCCGGACTAACTCTACATCGAACGGATGTCCGTTGCCGTAAGTCCCAGTATCCTTTTTCCCGCCACTCGCGATAGATAGATTCTTGCGTATCACCCCGAACTTGAATTTCGGAGAAAATTGTTCGGTCCAGATGACTTCGCTAACGTTTATCCTCGGCATAAACTCTTCATCCCTTTGAACCACAAAGCGAATTGCCTTCAGCCACTTTAATAAGTGAATACAGCGTCTGATTTACCGGAGTTGGAATTCCAAGTTCCAGACCCCGACGCGCGATGAATCCATTTAATGAGTCAATTTCCGTCCGTTTTTTACGGTTAAGATCTTGGGCGGTGGATGAATACGCTCCCGCAATCTGCTGCGTCAGTTTCCGCACAGCGGCGGACGCGAGAGTAGCATCACCCATATTGCTGGGCGTGATATCTGAAGCGTGCGCGATCTCCAGTACTTCACTGATAACTGTTTCAACCGCCCGCCAAGCCTCGGGATGTTCGCCAATTTCCCCGTAGGTCTTCTGGCCGAGCGCAGAGATGGCGTTGAGGGCACAGTTACAGACGAACTTCTCCCATAAGTC
>DASRSJ010000240.1:0-3396 GCA_035656555.1 Opitutaceae bacterium | reverse complement strand
GGGCTCGCGTGTTGGATGATGTTCCTGCCGTAGACAATCCCGCGCGCGCCCTGGGCCAGGAGGGAGGCGGTGCGCTGGAGGATCTCGACCTCGGGGGCCTTGCCGCCCCCGCGCACGAGGACCGGGATTCCGCCTGCGATTGCGACGACCTTGCCATAGACCGAGGGATCGTCGGTGGGGTCGGCCTTGATAATGTCTGCGCCAAGCTCGACCGCCTGGCGCACGAGCGGGATGATCTTCGAGGGGTCGCCGTTGACCATGTAGCCGCCGGCCTTCTCGTTGGGCTGGAAGACCAGGGGCTCGACCATTAGCGGCATCGAGAGGCGGTCGCACTCAGGCTTGAGGCGAAGGATGTTCTGGATGCACTGGTCCGCCAGCTCGGGCTGGTCGGGGATACTGAAGAGGTTCACGACGACGCAGGCCGCGTCCAGCCGGACGGCCTGAAGGACCGGCTCCTCGATCATCCGGGAAAACAAGACGCTGGGCAGCTTCTGGCCGTAGACATTCGCGACATCCGTCCGCAGCACGAGTGCCGGCTTCGGGCGCACCGGCGCCCCCTGAAGGTGGGCCGCCTGGCCCACGGTCAGCTGGATCGCGTCAGGCGCGGCGGCTATCAGCGTGGCCACGGCCCTCGGCATGTCTTCGATGCCCGCCAGGAAGGAGCTCTCGTTGAAGAATCCGTGGTCAATCGCCACGTCGAAGCAGCGCCCGGTCCTGGGATTGAAGAGGCGGTTCAGGCGTGCGGCTTTCATCAGGTGGGGAATGGCTGGGGTAACGTGTCGGGGGCCTGCGGAAAAGCCCTTTGTTTGGCTAGGCGCCGGACTGCAGCGGGGCGTAGCGTATGTCCTTCACGTCGATCTTGCCCGAGACCACGCGCACGAAGGGCTTGCCATCGGTGACGCCGACGGTGCCGTAGCCGGTTGCGGTCGAGAGGAAGCAGCGGTAGTCGCCGCGGATCGCGGGGTTCAGGTGAAGGACGGAGTCGACCGCGTCGTAGCGGGCGCCGCCAAGCGCCTGGAGAAGCGCGTAGGAAGCCATTGCACGGGCGTACCAGTGGCCCCATTCATACTCATCGAACGGGTTGCGCGTCTTGCCGTCGTAGCGGGCCCTGCAGGCGCGCACGATCTCAAGGCCCTCCGAGGCCAGCCCCATCATGATCATGTGCGTGGCCGCCTGGTATTCGATGCCTGTCCATACCTCGTTGGAATAGACGAAGGGCAGCGCGGGCATACCGGCCCGCGGCCAGGAGCACAGGAGGAGGCCTCCCTCCTTGCCGTTCGCGTAGGTGGGCCTCTGGGGGTTCGCGTGGGCGGAGAGGTCCGACTTGAAGTTGTGGCGGTGAACGGCCTGCAGGTGGCTCCTCACCTTGGTTTGGTCGAGGATGGGGCCGTAGCCACTGATCATCGCCATCCAGGCTCCCATGACGCCGTCCGAGAGGCATCCCGTCCCGTATTGGTACTTGGGACCCTCCTTCTCGAGGAGCACCTGGGCCTCGCTTGAGTACCCGCCGCCGTAGGACCTCTTGTCCTCCGCGGGCTTCGCCCTGAGGCCCTTCCACGTCACCTGCTGGAAGAAGTATTCCCCGTTGTAGAGCTCGTCGTTGATCCTCGCCGTGCCCCGGGCCGCCAGGTCCGTGTAGAGCGTGACATCGTCCCCGAGGGCCTTGCCCATCGCCGAGGCGGCACTGAGCGCGCCGGCGTAGAAACTCGAGATCATGCCGCTGGGGCCCCAGAACTCGATGTCGTAGGTGTTGTGCTGCGGCTCCTCGGCCCAGCCCTTGTGCGCGGGGTCCCAGGTCTCGATGCAGTAGTCCAGGCTCACGCGCACCTTTGGCCAAATGGTCTTAAGCCAGGACGTGTCGCCGCTGATACGCCACTCCCGGTACACCTTCATGATCCCGCCAAGCTGGCCGTCGGCGGCGGCGTAGAACTCGTGCGCCGATTCCTGGATCGGGATCGCCACGCGGAAGTTCTGGTGGCCCTTGGCGTCCTGGCCCGGGCCGAACTCCGTCTCGCGCAGCGACCGCTCCAGCGAAGGGAAGAGGTGGGCGATGGACTGGGCGTAGTTCCAGACGTGCGTGCAGGTCCCGGGTCCCTGGGCGCGGTCGTCGTCGCAGCCCTCCCAGCCCCACATCCTGCCGTCCCGCTGGCGCAGGATGGTCGGGGACTTCAGGATGCTCAGGTTTGCGGCAACGGCCTCGATGGCCTCCGGCGGGAGCGTCGAGTCGAAGAAGCAGTCCGAGAACTTCTCCGAGCGGCGCCGGAAGTCCATGTAGTTGGAGCTCCAGAAGGCGCAGAGCTCGTCTATGCCCGCGAATTTCCCGCCGTACCACGGCTCATAGTAGTCGGACGGATTGTAGGGGGCCTGGGCCGGCGGAACGACGTCGCGGACCCTGCTCCTCGGCGAATGCCACGCGAGGCGCAGGCGGATCGTTCGACTCTCGCCCGGGACCAGCTTGAAGGGGACAAAGAGCGTGGCGCCCGTCGGCGCCTTTCCCTCGTTGGGGAACGGCCGGTCGTAGGCGTTGCCCTGTTCGACGTCGCGCCACGCCATCGTGACGGCGTCAAACCAGCCGCCCCGGAACCATGCCAGGTTCACCTTCGCCCCGGGCTCGTCTACGGCCGCGGAGAACCACGCGTCCTCCTGCTTGGCGTCGGCCCAGCCGCCGCCGTATATCGCGAAGCCGCCGGGGATGTTCTTCGCCTTCCTCTCGGACTCGGGGCCTCCAGCCCACTCGTCCGAGTGCGCGGGGAGAAAGTTGTGGGCGTTGAAGGAGAACACGGCCTCAAGCTCCTCGTGGCCGTTGTGCGTGAATGTGTACTCCAATCCCGCCACGGGCAGGCTCGCCATGTCGGCATCGCCTGGCTCGAAGGGGCTCCAGCCGGTGATCCTCGCCGAGATGGGCAGGGCCGCGTCCTCAAGCTCGACGCGCGCGAAAGGGAAGTGCCCGCGGAACGTGGCGCTCGCGAATCGCGGCAGGCCCAGGCCCATCGGCGCCGTGCCGGCTGCCGCGTGTTTCTGCCCGAAGAGCTTCCACTTCGGGACGGGTCCCTCGATGACGCGGGCGATCTTTTCAGGTCCGCCGAGCGAGATGGCGGCGAAGAGCCCCGGCTCGTTGTAGACCGCGGGCGCGTTGCGGATCGACACGTTTGTGAGCGCTCCGGATCCCTCGAGGCATATCATCCCGGCGCCAATGCCGCCCATGGGGAAGGCCACCTGGTCCAGGTGCTCGCCCGTGTACATGGTGTCGGGGCCGCGGACCGGAGTGGAGGCGGGGCCGGCCTCGGGAAGCACGTCGGCCTTCGCGAGGGACGGGGCGGCGGCCAGGACCCCGAGCGTCCCGAGGGATGCGCGCATGAAGTCGCGCCTGTGGATCATTTTGTCGGACATTGAAAG
>DASRSJ010000239.1:0-43247 GCA_035656555.1 Opitutaceae bacterium | reverse complement strand
TGAAGGGCTTCGCCGCGGACGCCGCCAACCAGCTCGGGGGAACCCTTCCGCTGACGAAGGGCTACACATCGCTCTCGACGATCGTGGGGTCCACCGCGAGCCCAAGCCTCTCGGGCTCGGCCGTCGCGGACTTCAACAATTCTCTGAGACTGGACGAGGTGCTGCTCTCGGTGCCCAGCCCGAAGCTCGAGAAATATTTCACGCCTTCTTGCGGCTCGCAGACGTTCGCGCCGGCGGGAGGCTCCGCGATCACCGACCCTCGGTACAGCACGGCGACCGGGACTTTCTACAACCTGCCCGACGCACGCATTGCCGCGGGCTACACCTATTCGAGCGTTTCCCGCCTGGAGTGCACAGTGGTGAACACGGCCGAGATACCGGGCACCGCCGATTCGAACGGAGCCACCAACTTCAAGATCGACGGCGTGAACAACCTGCCGAGCGGCCGCGTGGCCTATGCGGTCCTGAAGTCTGTCGCCGGCCCCGACGCGGCGCGGATCGCCAATGCCATCGACACTCCGGCCTTCATGGACGACGCCACCGGCTCCGCCGGCGCGGCGCAGTCCCGCGGCGAGGTTGCGTACGCCGCAGCGGTCGGCGGCGTCACCGACGTGTACGTGTACCTTGGGAACTACTAGGCGATGCGCCCCGAGATCATCATGGTCCTTGGACGCCTGGTGTGGCGTCGCGCAGAAGGCGGCTGGTACCAGCAGGCTCCCCAGGACAGCGGCGCCTCCGTCGCCGCGTACGTCCACGACTGCATTGGGCGCTCAAGCGGGCGGCGCGTCGCTCTCGTCTATGAACCCGAAGGCATGGGGCACCAGGAGGTGGAATGTCCCAAGGCAAGCCGCGCCGTCTTCTCGTCAATTTCCCGTATCAGGGCTGAGTTCCCCGTTGTTGTGTCGGAGGACTTGGGATGGGGCATGGAGCCGCCGGTGCCCGTGGCCGGCGGCTCCTATTCCACGCTGATTCATTACGAGTTGGGCAGGGGTCTGGCGCAGCTTAGCGCCGATTCCGAATCAGGGCCCGAACTGGTGGCAGCATGGTCGGTGTTTACGCTCGCCGAATCGTTCCTCGCCGGGCGCGGTTCAGGCGACGCCTCGCTGCTCATGCTTCTGCCCGGCTTTACGGCCTTTGCAGGAGGCACCCTTGGGCGGCGAAGCCTGAGGGTGTGGCCACAGCCGATGTCCGAGCGGGACTGGAGGGCGCTGGTGTTCATGGCCGTCGGGCAGGCCGGATCCGGCGACAGTCGCAGGAGCGTGTCTGTCTCGGTCGTGACCGAGGGTAACCCCGAGGACAACTGCCCCTGCTGGGATGAGATACGCAATTCAAGCCGCGTCGAGTGCCTGGTCGGTCTGGATGAATTCGCGGGATGCGCCGCACGGATGCCCACCAACCATTCCGCGAATCTTGTCCTTGGATTCCCCGCAAAGATGAACCTGGACCCCGCCCTCTCCATCGTGGCCGTCACGGCCGCAGCCATCTCGGTTTTCATGGGGGCATCGCTCAGGGCGGACAACGTGGAATTCCAAAGGCTGGAGTCGGAGTCGCATGCCCATCTCTCTTTGAATCAGGAGAGGATCGATATGCTGGAAAGGAACCGCTCGGAGATTGAGCTGCTCCAGAGAGAACTACCGGAGACATCTGGCTCGGAGCCCTCAGCGAGGGCGGCCGCACTCCGCGGACTTGCAGCGGCCATTCCCGACAGCCTCACGCTGACGGCATTCACGGTTGGCGCCGACAACAGCTTCGAGCTGGAAGCGACGCTGGTAGGGCGGGAGTTTGACCAGGAGGCGCTGCGGCGCTCGCTTGATCAGAACGGTTTCTCGCTCGCATCACCCGGGACTTTCTCGTTTGACGCCGCGAGCAGGCGGATCTCGGCCCGCGGAACGCTCAAGCTATCCTCGCGATGAAGAAAGGCTTCAGACACACGAGGCGGTTCGCGGTCGTTGCCGTCCTTTCCGTCGGCCTCCTAATGGTTGTTGCTCTGGCAAGGTCAGCCTCAAGGTCGAGGAATGGCACTAGGCTTCGAGCCGACCGCGAGATCGAACGGGCGGGATTTGCCCGTCTAAATGCCCTGGCGGGGTTCGACGATTCACGCGTCGATTTCGTCCGGGCGAAGGTATCCAGGTTCCACCTGAGGCTTGGCGGGCAGGGCACCCGTGAAGCGGCACTGAAAAACCTCGGCCTTCGTTGGACCAGGCAATCCCAGTCCACCAGCGATCACGGTACCTACACCACGAGCTCCGAGCGCTTTGCCATGACCTCGCCCACGTCCGATGACTGGCCAGGGATCGTGGCCATTGTCGACGCGCTCGAGAAACTTCCCGGGGCGGGGGTTAGGGAGCTCGAGCTAAAGTCCGTCAACGGGGATCTTGACCAGGCGAGCATGGTGCTGGTCCTCGACGTGGCACGGGGCGCATCCGCGGAAATCTCAAAATGAAGAACCTATTAGCCATTGCTGCGTTCTTGCTGGCCACGCAGTGCATTGCCGCAGACGCCGCGCCAAGCGTGCCGCCCGACAAGGACGCCACCAACCGCGCCGACAGGCGCTACGAGGAGATGCTCTCTCGCATGCAGTCCTCGATCGAGGACATCGCCCAGATGTACGGCAACCCCACTTTCCTGCAGATCTTCACGAATGACGTCGCCCGGGCGGCAGAGTTGAAAGAGAGGTTGCACTCGGAGAAGAGCGGCCAGGCGATTGAAAAGGAACTCCGCGAGCTCACTCGAAAGAGGGACGGCCTGCTGGACGACATCGCGCTGAAGGAACGGGAGACGGCAAGGCTCACAAGGAAACTTGCGGCCCAGAGGGCGGCCCTTGACGCCGTCGCTGGCGCGATAGAGCAGGCAAAGTCAGCCGTGGAGGACACCTCCAAATGAGCATCTCGCCCGCAGACGAGAACGCTGGCAGGACAAGGAACGAGATGCTGAGCGATGAGGAGGAGTGCGCGCTCTCGAGGCTACGGGACATCGTCTCAAGAATTAGGGGCTCGGGAATCGCCGTCGGCGTTTCATCGATGGAGGAGGGGATCCGCGCGGCCGGGGGCGCGAGGGTGCATTCCGAGGAGCCCGATGGTCCGCCCACCTTCGTGTTGAAAAGCGCCCGTTTCACTCTACGGCCATCGTCCGCGAACCCGGGGAAAATCGAGGTCAACTTCATCCCGATCACCTAATGAGGATGCCCTTTCTCATGCTTTCATGCGTCGCTGCCGCCGGAGCCTCCCAACCGGCCCCGTCCCTTTGGTCAACCGTGCCGGCTTCAAGGTCGGCCACCCGCATCGAGTCCTTCGCGGTTCCTGGTGTGCCCGGCGACGAAGTAGTGACCCTAGTCGGCGGGAGAGAGCCTGCCCGATCGCAGCACGCCGTGGAGGCCCTCGTGGTCGGGTTGGGACTGGACGGGGCTGGCCCAACTGCGCTCGCCGAGCCACTGGCGTATCAAACGCCACATGTCCTCCCGCCTGAGGCGATCTGGCCTGGCTCGGACGGAAGGATATCCGCCCTGCCGTCAGACCGGGGGCGGAACGCTTCGTCCGACAGCCTGCGAAATCCGTGGGAAATCCGAATTCGCCCACACCGTGAAATTCCCGAGTCGGTATTCGTGAACGGGGGAATCATCGGGACGGGCCCCAATGCGGTTGCGCTGCTAAACGGCCACGTCGCCCGGACAGGCTCCGACATCGACGGGTATGAGGTCGCGCTGGTCACTTACTCCGCAGTTCTTCTGAGGAAAGACGGGATCGCGTACGCGATCCCCACGGGCAGACGGGTGGCGATTGAAGCCGCCGCACGCTAGGCACAATGCCCCGCTTTCGAACAAGGATCGTGCGCCGCGATGGCCGGCGCTCCGCGATGACGATCGATGCTGAGGACCTCGCGAGCCTGTCCGCGCACGTTGAGAGCCGCTGCCAGGCCTATGTGATCAGCGCCCGCAGGATGGACGCAGGCCGCGCCGCCGCGGCGCGGGTGCGCGTCAAGGGAGCCATTCTCCTGGCGGCGCTTGATTCCCTCGAGCTCATGCTGACAAGCGGGGTGCGCATCAACGCGGCGCTAAGAACGCTCGCGGAATGCGCGCCGGGTGGTGCACCTCGGGCCCTTTGGACGGAGATCGTGCGCATCGTGGAGGAAACGGGGAGCTTCAGCACGGCGTTGGGCGCGTTCCCGGGTGTTTTCAGCGAATCCATGGTGGGCGTGATTCGGGCCCACGAGGCCGCGGGGCGCCTCGAGGAGGGAGTCCGGCACGTGCGCGATTACGTGGCCCAGATGGGGGAGATCCGGCGGGAGGCCGTCCGCGGCGCCGCCTACCCGGTCGTGGTTTTCATCGCCGGCTTCGCGGCCTCGGTGGTACTCTGTGTGTTCACGCTCCCGCGGTTCTCGGCGATGCTTAAGGACATCGGTGTCAAGAAGACGAACCGCGTCACGGCGTTCTTTTTCGGGCTTAGCGACTTTGTGAATCACCACCCGGGATTCCTCGTCTTGTCGCTGGCGCTCTCGGTCATTGCCGCCTTGTCTGCGCGCCACCGCAGCCTGCGTCCGTTGTTTGACCGGGTGATCCTGAAGATTCCGATGGTGAACGGGGCCGTCGAGGCCCTCGCGATGGCCCGGATTTGCGCCACCTACAGCGCCCTTAGCCAGTCCGGCATCCGGGTGGTCGATGCCTTGGAATCGTGCGCGGCCGTCGCGGGCAACGAGGTCTACGCTCGAGGGCTCGGACGTGTTGTAGCCGCCGTGAGAAACAATTCGTCGGTGGGATCCGGTTTCGAAGACGCCGGCGTCTTCGCGCCTGAGGTCGTCCTCGCGGTCAAGAGCGGTGACGGATCCCTTCCCGAGGTATTCGGGAGGCTGTCCCGGTATTATTCAGGTGAGTCAAAGAACAGGGTCGGCTTTGCGCTCCGGATGATCGAACCGCTGATGCTCGTCCTTGTCCTTGGGTGGGTTTTCGGCGTGGCCCTCGCGGTCATCCTTCCGGTCGTGGAGGTCGTCAATGAGATCCACTGACAAAGACGCGCAGCGAGGGGAGTTCCTCTTGATGCTCCTTGTCGCCGTCGCGATTGTAGGCGTCCTGGCAGGGATCCTTGCACCGGTTCTAGCCAACAAGCTGGATGACGCGCAGGTGAGGTCCGAGACCGAGGCGCTGAGGTCCCTGCGCAAGGATTTCGAGGCGACCTACGACTCGACCGATTTCAACAATCTCAATGAATCCTCGGTGGCCTCTAGCGGGCTTCCATCGGGCTGCACGTTCACCACGTTCGATCAGGCCACGGGGATAGCCTCGAGAGTCTATGGAGCCACCATAAGCGTGGATCCCTACGGATGGGTGACAAAGCTGGCCCAGAAGAGGGGAGTGACCTCCTATTCGGCGGGCGCCGTCTATTCCGCGCTCACAGAGAGCCAGTACACTGCCATTGCGTTCAATCCCTACGGTGCCCAGCGGTGCCTTGTCGTTGGACCGACCGGGGAGGCCGGCCAGCAGCGCTACCTCCTCATGTCCGTGATGGCGCCGCCTTACCGCTCGCTCGGATTTCCCTCAGCCAATGCTACCCAGACCTTCAACTCGATCTGGGACCAGAGCTGGGACGCCGTCGACTCGCAGGCGCCCTCCCTGTGGGCATCCCTCCTGCCGGCTGGCCAATACCTTCTCTGGAACACGGCTTCGGCAAACGGGCGAACCAACGCCTCCCGGCTCATCGTCGAGAGGATCGTGCAGCCAAAGTATACCCTGACCTTGGCTAACAACAGCGCCACCGACACGGCGTGGGTTGATATCGGTCCCGCGGTTAACGCGATAGCGGCGGCCCCAAACTCGGGGACCGCATCCAGCGCCTCCGTCGCGGGATTCACCTCCGGTGTCCTCGCGGGCCGCCTCATTGTGGTCCGCCGGGGCCCGGCCGCCGCCTCGTCCTACGAGGTTCAGAGGTTCTTCCTCTACTCGGACGTCAACCTGACAATCCAGTGAATGAGGCGGAGTTCTTCCAGTTGCCGCTTTCCGTCCACCTAGATTTCCCACAATGTCGGCCGAAATGACCGGCGACAAGAAGGCGTCAAAAATCTACTTCATGGGTGTCTGCGGCACGGCCATGGGAAACGCGGCGCTCCTGGCAAGGGCCGCGGGCAACGAGGTTTCTGGTGCCGACACCAACGTCTATCCCCCTATGAGCACGGTCCTCGCGGACGCGGGGATCACTGTCCACGAAGGCTACGATCCGAAGCGCCTGGAAGCACACAAGCCCGACATCGTCGTGATCGGCAACGCTATGAGCCGCGGCAATCCTGAGGTCGAGTGGCTCCTCGATACCAAGGCGATCCCGTTCACCTCTCTCCCGGCGCTGCTTCACGACCAAGTGCTCTCCTCCAGGCGAAACATCGTCATCTCCGGGACCCACGGCAAGACGACCACGACCGCGATGACTGCATATCTCCTCAGGGAATCGGGACGCGACCCGGGTTTCCTGATCGGGGGAGTTCCCCTGGACCCGCCAACCGGCAATCACCTAGGCAAGGCCTCCGACCCCTTCGTGATCGAGGGTGACGAGTACGACAGCGCCTTCTTCGACAAGCGCAGCAAGTTCATCCACTACGCGCCGCACATCGGCGTCTTCAACAACCTGGAGTTCGACCATGCCGACATCTTCAGGGATCTGGCGGACGTCCAGAGGACGTTCACCCATTTCTCCAGGATCATCCCCCGAAACGGGTTTGCGGTGGTGAACGGCGACGACAGCAACCTGCGCGCGCTCGGCAACATGCCCTGGACACGCGTCGTGCGGGTCGGACTCGACGAGGGCAATGACACGAGGATAGCCGACTTCAAGGACACGCCGTCCGGCTCGACTTTCAGTCTCACCTGGCGCGGAACCCGGTGGGGGAGTATCTCCTGGGCGCTCTCGGGACTCTACAACGCCAGGAACGCGGCGATGGCGGCGACGGCCGCGGCGCTCTCAATTAGCGAGGACAACCCTACAGCGCTGTCGCTCGCGCCGCTGGAGCGCTTCCGTGGGGTGAGGCGCCGCCAGGAGGTCCTTGTCTCGAGACCAAAGCTTACTGTCATCGAGGACTTCGGCCACCACCCGACCGCCATCCTGGAGACCATCCGCTCGTTCAAGGCGCGGTTCCCGGGGTCCCTCGTGACAGCGGTGTTTGAGCCGAGAAGCAACACGGCGCGCGTGCGCACCCTCCAGGCGGGATTCGAGCGGGCGCTCTCCCATGCCGACGATGTTTACCTGGGACCAGTCAGCCGCTCGTCGTCGCTGCGCGACGAGGAGCGATTCGACTCGGAGGCCGTGGCGGAGAACCTCGAGGCGCAGGGAATCAACGCAAGGCAGTTCGATTCGAACGCGGATCTTCACAAGGCGCTTGAGGCGGACACGCTTCCGGCGGCAGACAAGGCCAGGGTCGTCATATTCTTCACCAATGGATCCTTCGACGGGATCATCGGGAAGTACGCGCAGTCCGCGAAGGCCTGAGGCCTATTGGGCCTGCTTGGCGACTTTGTACTCCGCGGGACTCTGGCCCGAGGGAAGCGCAAGAAGGTCGTAGTCGTGGTGACCGTTGATCTTGACGGTCGCAAAGCTGCCCACCTTGAGCTCGCGCGGAACGTAGACGCGTCCGTCGATGTCCGGGGCGTCGGCCTCGCCACGGGCGATGCCGGCCTCATCCACGAGGACCTTCACGGTCTTGCCAACATTGGTCGCGCTGACTTCCGCAGAAATTTCCTTTTGGAGCGCCATGACGCGGTGCCAGCGGCTCTCCTTCTCCTTGGACGAGATCTGGCCCTCCATCTTGCCGGCGCGGGTTCCTTCCTCCTGGGAATAGCGGAATACGCCGAGCCTCTCAAACTTGGTCTCACGGATGAACTCGCAGAGCTCGTCAACGTCGGCGTCGGTCTCGCCGGGGAACCCGACAATGAAGGTGGTGCGGATCGCGATCCCGGGTATGCCCGCGCGGATCCTGCGGACCAGGTCACGGATATAGTCGCCGCTCGTCTCCCGCTGCATCGTCTTCAGCATGCGGTCGCTGATGTGCTGCAGCGGCATGTCGACGTAGCGCGCGACCTTCGGGCAGTCGGCGATGGCCTTGATGAGCTCGTCGCTCCAGTGCGCGGGATGCGTGTAGAGGATCCGGATCCAGAAGTCTCCCTCGATGGCGTTGAGCTCCCTCAGGAGCGTGCTGAGTGCGGTGCCTCGCGTCGAGTCGACGGGCGTCCGCGGGTTCGGGCGCTCCTCCCAGGTATCCATCCCGAAGAAGGTCGTGTCCTGGGAGATCAGGTTGATCTCCTTGACCCCCTCCGAGACCAGCTGGCGAACCTCGGCTGTCACGCTCGCAACCGTGCGGCTGCGGTGCCTGCCGCGGATCTGCGGAATGATGCAGAACGTGCAGGGGTGATTGCAGCCCTCGGCAATCTTGACGTAGGCGAAGTGGGCGGGCGTCAGCCTGAACCTCGGCGTGTCGTAATCGGGAATGTACGTCGAGCGAGGCGTGACGAAGCTCGCGGGAATGGACTTCTCTCCGCGCTCCTTGGCGAAGATCTCCTCGATGATCGGGGCAACTTTCGTGATCTGGTCCAGTCCGATGAAGGCGTCGACCTCGGGCATGGAACCGGGCAGGTCCTTCGAGAAGCGCTGGGACATGCAGCCGGCGACGATCAGCTTCTGCTCGCGGCGGCGCTTGCGCATGCCGCGGTTCTCGTGGACTTCCAGGATGTGTCCGATCGACTCCTCCTTGGACGAGTCGATGAACGAGCACGTGTTGACGATGACCACGTCGGCCTTCTCGGCGTCGGGGATGACCTTCATACCTGCCTGATGCAGGTGTCCGATCATTATCTCGCTGTCCACGAGGTTCTTGGCACAGCCAAGCGAGATGAGGCTGACCTTGATCATACCTTGGGGGTGCTTAGGGCCGCAAAGCGCTGGCCCGCGGCGACCTACTTCTTCTTGGACGCAGCAGCCGCCGCTTTCCTGCGCTTCAGGTATGCGGCCCGACGTTTGCGTTTGATGATCTTGTTTAGCTGTTGGCCCATGGTGGTGTGATTTGGGAAAGGGATAATCAGATGAAATTGCGCGGGCCTAGTCAAGCCGATGGGTAAGGTGATAAATGGCTCAATTTCGGGGCACCTTTCAGCCGCCAATGGCGCGTATCACCTTCGCGGGATTCCCGCCTACAAGCGTGTTGGGCGGAACGTCTTTCGTCACCACCGAGCCGGCCGCGACAACCGAGTTCTCTCCGATCGTGACGCCGCCGATGATGGTGGCCCCGGCGGCGATCCAGGCGCCTTTGCCTATTGCGATGGGCCTGCCGATCGTTGCGGTGCGCCTCTGCGAGGGCTCCAAGGGATGGCTTGCGGTGAGGAGGCTCACGTTTGGGCCGATCATCACGTTGTCACCGATGTCGAGGCCGCCCAGGTCGTAGAAGGTGCAGTTCTGGTTGATGAAGACGCCGCGTCCGACGCGTATCTCGGCCCCGCCGACCGTGAAGAACGGCGGGATCAGTGAAAAACTGTCGTCGACCTTCCTGCCGGTGAGCTCGCTAAACAGCACCCTTACCTGGGCGGCATCGTCGAACGTCAATCGGTTGAGCCTCGCAGTGATCTCTGTTGCCCGTCTGACGTTGGCCACCATTGCAGCCGATTCGGGCGTCCCGCGGTGGATGATCCTCGTGCGCTCGTCGTTGGCCATGCGTTCTGCTCCCGGCCTAGGGACCAACTTCGGTTGCGGGATCAGGTGCCGACCCATCTCCGCCCGGTTTGCCCGGCCTGAAGGCCTCGCCGCCGACCACCCGGTCGCCCTCGCGCTCCCACCTGTATACAAGGGGCAGCTTCGTCTTCGAGAGTTCCTTGTAGAGGCCCGGGGCGTTCCTGCGCATGACCTCAAGGTCGGCCGCCCCTTCGGCGTCGCAGTTGAGGATGCGCACGTACGGCTTGAAGGTCTCCGGCCGGCCGATGACACGCGAGAGCCCGGCGGGCGAGCCAGGCCCATTCCTGTCCAAGGCAATGAACGAGTAGGGCAGACTGCGAAGATCGATGCCCGCTCTCTGGCCAAACTTGGCCCAGTTGGCATCTGCGAAGATCCCGCCCGGGGCGAAGCCGAAGTGATGACACCAGTCGCGTTCCCGCCCCTCCTTGAGGATCGGGCAGGCATTTGCATGGGTGCAGGGGGCAACCACCCTGAAGTCCTCTACAAGCTGGTCCCGTATCTTGCCGAGCTTGCGGCTCGTGTCGCGCGAGCCCGGCTCCACCCAGACTACCGCGTTAGAGCGGGCAATGAGCGAACTGATCTGGTCGAGCGCCTCCTGGGGAAGCTCGTTAAGGACATGGCTTAGAAGGAGGAGCCCGATGGGCGACCCAGCTTCAAGGAAGCCGGGCGCCGCAACGGCGACCTCGAACTCGGGAAATGCCTTGGATGCCAGGTCACGCGCAAATTCAGCGGCCACGGAGGAGTGGTCCCAGAGCTGAAGGGTGGAGAACGTGCCAGCCCCGAAGCGCTCGATGACGCGACGGCCCGCTATGCCGCTGCCGCAGCCCCAGTCCATGACAATACCCCCTGGCGGCTTCCAGCCCCGCATCTTGAGCTCGTCGAGGACGGCGTCCCATTTCCAGCCTATGCGCTCGCCGAATGTCAGGTTGTAGCTCGCGAGGTCCACCTCGGACTCCCAGTAAGGGCCGTCACTCGGCTTTCCCTCGAGGAACCGCTCGCGGTGCTTGTCCAGAGACGGCCAGTCGAGCTCGGTCCAGTTCATGCGAGGCTGAAGCCGAGGTGGGCGGCGAGCGCCTGGTGCCTGATCCCGTAGAATGAGGCAAACTTGCGGATGGCATCGCCTCCCGCCGTGTCTCCTGGCAGGCCGGACTTCACGGCGGTGATCATCGTGTTCTTCGCGGTATGGTCGGTTGAGATAAATTCGAAGACACGTGTGCGGTATCCGGCCCATTCGAGAAGCTGCGCCCTCAGGGCATCCGTCACGAACTCCGCCTGGCGCTCCTGGAAGATGCCGTGCCTGAGCGCGCCGGCCAGCACCGCGGGCGCGAGCAACTGGGGCCTGAGCTCCTTCTGGCAGCAAGGGGCGACAACGATCAACTGCGCCCCGGCGGAGATTCCCTTCGCCACGGCGTCGTCTGTCGCCGTGTCGCAGGCGTGGAGCGCCATCAGCACGTCGCACGACAGGATCTGCGCATCCGAGATCGACCCTTCACGGAACGACAGGCGCCCCGAAAGGCCGTTCTTCGCCGCCACGCCGTTGCAGAGGTCGACCAGCTCGGCCCTTGCCTCGATGCCGCAGACCTTCGCCTTTGCACCCAGAAGTTCCGCAGCGGCAAACGTGAGGTAGCCCTTGCCGCAGCCCATGTCATAGACCTCGACCGATTCCTTTTCCGACAGGCGGGACTCGCCCAGAAGGTGCTGCAAGATCTCTGCAAATTTCTCAATCTGGCGGAACTTGTCCGTCATCGGGGCGAGTGGCCGCCCCTTGTCGTCCGTTACGCCGAGCGAGCGCAGCCAAGGGGTCGTGGCGGCGATGGGGCGGGATTTTTCTCGGTCATTTCCTGTCTCGGGCGCCGGCGCCGTCTCAATGGCCTTGGTCTTGAGTCGAGGTTCGCCGCGACCGGTCTCTAGCTGGGCGCTTCGCGTCGTTGTGAAGAGGTGCGCATCGAGGAAATCCTTGCCGATCAGAGCGCCGATCAGTCCTACGGCCTCGTCGACCTCGTGGTTCTTCGTGATGTCCCTCGTCTTGTGCCTCCAGACGAAGGCGAGTCTCGGCCCGGCCTTCAGGACGACGGGCCTGACGAACAGGTTTACCAGGGTCTCATCGTTGCCCGCGGGTTTTCCGAGGGTGAGCTTAACCAGGGTGCCATCGGCAGCTGACTCCCTGAGGAGGACCATGAACTGGTCATGTGCAGGGGTTTTCATTTTTGGTCAGCGGTGAGTCCCACAGGCGAGATATAGAAATCAATCGGTGAGCTGCGCCACCAATTTCCCGTTCGTGCGCGCTCCGCCGGGGTGGTGAACTCATACTTGTAGCGGACGACCCTCATGTACTTGGGGGGATGCTCAGGGAAGGGATTCTTCGAGAAGAGTCCGAGCACATCCTTGTCCCCGCTAAGGAGTTTCTCGCACACCTTTCCCACCCAGAGGTTGTCCTCCGGACGTCCGAGCGCGGCAAACCAGAGCATCCAGTCGAGCTGGGGCTGGTACGGCGCGACCCATAACGGCCGATGCGCGAGTTCGCCCGGTTTATAAGGGAGCTGGTAGTCGCGCCAATCTCGTCCGTCGTCGCTACCTTGGATGTCGAGTTCGGGTCGCTCGAGGGTCATCACGGCGAACAGCCTGTAGTTATTGAAAGTCCTGAACGGCCCGATCGTTTCCTCGATATAGAGCACGATCGGTGACGACGCGGCCGCAGGGTAGAGTGCGGCCACGGTCTGGAAAAATGTCAGGCCAACGGCCATCGCCGTGAACCAACGCATCAAGGTCGGCTTCACCCGCGATGCCCTCGGTCCATCCTGGGCCTTTGCCGGTGTGGTTCCCCATCGGATGCCGCGCCACCAGTCGTCATCGAGACATGTGAGGCAGATTCCCGTCGTGAGGAGGTTGAAAAACCCGTAGTTGCCGGTAAGCGCAATGACCACCTGGAGCACGATGAGCGCCAGCGCTGCGCCGTGGCGAAGACGCCTTCCGAAGGGCAAAAGGAACGGGATCAAGAGCTCCGTCACGAACATGGCAAGGCAGCTGAACCGCTGGAACCACATCGGCAGGCCGTTTGCGTACCAGGCGAGAGGGGAGGGCAGGGGCTGCGTCTGGTAGTGGAACGCGAGGGCCGTGAGGTTCCTCCAGACGGGATCCCCGCTTGCGATCTTCACTGCACCCGAGAGGAACATCAGGCGGAACAAAAGCCACCAGATGAGGTACCGCGCCATGCGCGGAGGCTCGTAAGGGGCGTTTGCACGGCCGAAGGTCCAGGGGACCATGAACAGAGCAAGCACCGAGCACTCCAGCAGGAGCCCGTCCCACTGGAGATCAAAGAATATCTGTCCGGCCGATATGAGCGAGAGGTAGCAGGCCCAGAGGACGACGAGGCAGATGGCGGGGGCAATTCGAAGGTACAGCAGGAATGACGCTGCGAGCCCCGCTATGCACAGGACGACTATGAAGGAGTTGCCTCCAAAGACCCAGCAAAGCGAGGGAACCTCTATGAATCCCCGGGCGCCGATCTGCTGGTAAACAGCAGAGAAGAACTCCCCGGCCGGTAATATGCCTGAAGGGCCAATCAGTCCGCGCCACTGCCAGAGCACGCATGTGAACGCCACGGCATTTGCAAGTGCCAGTATGTTAATGAATAACCGGGTCCCCGTCGAGAACGTGGAGCCTTCCTTTGATTCGGTGCCGAGCATTGTTGGAGCCAATATCGCTCCAATCCCGTCTCGAGTAAATGCCGGTTCTTCTAACGTATATTGCCGGATATAATGATCTGAATATTGCGTGTATGACCCTTGCTATAACGCGCTTCGAGGTGGACTGTAGACTTCATATGGTTTCAAAACAGATCAAAGAACTCGAGGTCACCAAAGCCAAGATCGTCGCCCTTGAGCGCTCTATCGCTAAGCGCCTCCAGAAGGAGCTCTCAACGCTCCATGGCAAGTACGGCTTCTCGTCCCTCCAGGAGTTTGTCAGGGCCCTTAAGGGCGCGGCCTCCGGCGGCTCCTCTCGCAAGGCTGCCCGCGGCAAGGTCGGCAAGGCGTCGGGTGCCAAGCGCAGGAAGCGCGCAATCATCACCGATGATACGAGGACGGCCGTGAAGAAGCTCGTCGAGGCGGGCAAAACCGGCTCCCAGATAGCGAAGACCCTCGGAATCTCCCTGCCGAGCGTGCAGAACATCAAGAAGGCGCAGGGACTTGTTAAGGCGCGCAGCTGACGCGAGCCCAGCCTTGCCAGAATCCTTTGGCCCCCGCTTTGATGGCGGGGGCCTTTTTTTCGCCCGCGATGCCGACCCACTATATCCAGGCTAATTCCAACGGCCGCCTCCACCCCGCGACGGAGCCCTCCGTGCAGCCGCTAAACCGCGGCTTCCTCTACGGCGACGCGATATATGAGGTTTGGCGCACCTACGGCGGGGTGATCTTCGCGTGGGACGAACACTGGGCGCGGATGCGCAACTCTGCCAGGGCGCTGCACTTGAAGCTGGAGTTCACGCCCGAAGGGATACTTTCCGAGATCAGGAAGACCGTTGCCGCTTATCGTACTCGAGTGCCTGGCTCCGGGGATCTTTATATAAGGTTCCAAGTGACGCGCGGCGCGGGGGCGATAGGCCTCGATATAGCGCTGGCCGACGCCTGTGACTATGTGCTTCTGGTGCAGCCGTGCCCGGTCATGACACCGGCAGTCGAGGCTTCGGGTCTCCGGCTTTCCGTGGTCCGCGAGCTCAGGAGAAACCCCGCTCAGAGCCTCGACCCGACATGGAAGACGGGGAACTACCTCAACAACCTCCTCTGCCTGCGCGAGGTGCGAGCCCGCGGAGCTGACGACGCCGTCATACTGAACCTCGCCGGCGAGGTGACAGAGGCTTCCGTGTCGAATATCGCGTTTGTCCGCGACGGCGTTGTTGTTACTCCGCCGCTCTCAGCTGGGATACTAGAGGGGATCACAAGGAGCCTGGTTATCAAGGAGGTCGCGCGCTCCGCCGCGCTCCGGGTTTCCGAGGAAACGGTTCGCCCTTCGGATTTTGCCTCCATGCAGGAGTGCTTCCTCCTCTCCACGACCAAGGACATAGTCCCGGTCGGCCACATCGACGACAACGCCTACAAGGTAGGCCCCGGCACTGTGGCGTCGCAGCTTAAGGCAGCTTTCGCGTCGTTCGCCGCATTGTATTCGAAGGCGCATCCCGAGCTCGCGTTGTGATGGATGCTCCCATGCGTATCCTCGGTATCGACCACGGCACCCGAAGGATCGGGCTTGCCTACGGCGACGAGATCGGGGTCGCAACACCGCTTCCTGCGATCACGAGCCAGGATGTGTCCAAGCACTGGGGCGAGCTGGCAGCTGTTCTGAGGGAGCGACGCATCACCGACGTTGTTTTGGGGCATCCGCTCAACATGGACGGCACCTCCGGCCCGAAGGCCAAGGAGGTGGAGGAGTTCGGGGCCAAGATCCGCCGCGAATTCGGGCTGCCGGTCCACTTGATTGACGAGCGCCTGACGAGCTACGAGGCGGAGTCGACGATCGCGCCTTCAAAGCGCAGGGCTGTGCGCAAATCCGGCCTCATCGATTCCAGGTCTGCGACCATCATCCTCCAGGACTACCTTGACCTGCAGTTCCCGGGCGAGGGAACCGGCGAGATCGAGCCATGAGCAGGTGGAAATGCGTTTGCGCCTACGACGGCACGGATTTTTCCGGCTGGCAGAGCCAGCAGACAAAGGACTCGGTGCAGGACACGCTCGAGGCCCGGCTCGAGGCTATCCTCAAGATGCCGACACGCATCCATGGCAGCGGCCGGACAGATGCCGGGGTCCATGCGGCGGGACAGGTGTTTCATTTTGACGCGGAGTGGAAGCATGGGGCGGAAAAGCTGGCGGCAGCCCTCAGGTTCAAGCTGCCGAAATCAATCCAGATCGTCTCGGTGCGCCCGGTAGGCCGCAGCTTCCACGCGCGATTCAGCGCCAAACGGAAGGTATATACATACAACATATATCTTGGGGACGCCGACCCCTTCACCCGGCCCTACTGCTGGTCGGTCCTGAAGCCGCTGGATCTGGCTGCGATGAAGTCGGCGGCGGCGGTTCTCGTGGGGCGTCATGACTTCAAGTCCTTCTCCGCCTACAATGGAGCGGAGCCCGGCGAGGCCGGTGACACGACGAGGAACTTGCGCCGGCTCGACGTGCGGGTTCGGGGAAAGAATGTCCGCGTCATCGCGGAGGCGGACGGGTTTCTCTACAGGATGGTGAGAAGTTTGGTAGGCGCCTTGGTCTCGGTTGGCGAGGGACGGCTGACCGAGGCAGACCTCAGGTCCATTCTGGGCTCAAACCAAAGGACGGAGCGTGTGCAAACTGCTCCGCCGCAGGGACTTTTCCTTACCAAGGTCAGCTACCGCTGAGCCGAGAATTCGGTTGCCACACCCAACGGCCGGCAGCACCCTCCTTATTCCGTATCCTTCATGCATTTCGATAAGCCGACGTACTCGGTTCGCAGGACAAAAAAGAAGGGGATCCCCGAGGGCCTTTACACAAAAGACCCGGTAACCGGAGAGATCTTTTTTAACAAAGAAATCGAGGACAACCAAATGGTCGTCCCGAAGAGCGGACACCATTTTCCGATCGGGGCACGCCAGAGGATAGCAAAGCTCTTTGATGAGGAGTCGTTTAAAGAGACGAATGCCGAGGTTCGCTCCCACGACACCCTCAAGTTTGTCGATACGCAGCCTTATGCCGAGCGCATCAAGCGCTACCAGAGGGACAGCGGACTGCCCGAGGCCGTGATCTGCGGCACCGGCGAGATCCACGGTATCCCGGTGTCCATTGCCGTCATGGATTTTCGATTCTGCGGTGGCGCAATGGGCGCTGCGGCAGGAGAGAAGATCACCAGGGCGATCGAGACCGCGCTGAAGAAGAAGATTCCCTGCATCATCGTGAGCGCCTCGGGCGGTGCGCGCATGCAGGAGGGCATCTATTCCCTGATGCAGATGGCCAAGACGAGCTCCGCGCTCGGCAAGCTGGCGGAGGCCAGGCTGCCCTACATTTCGATCCTCACCAACCCGACAACGGGCGGCGTGACGGCGAGTTTCGCCACCCTTGGCGATGTGATCATCGCCGAGCCCGGCGCAATGATCGGATTCGCAGGCGCGCGCGTCATCAAGGACACGACCAAGCAGACCTTGCCCGCGGGCTTCCAGACGGCGGAATTCCTCCTGAAGCACGGGCTCGTGGACCAGATCGTTTCCCGCACGGAAATGCGTGAGCGCCTGCGGGACATCCTCTCGGCGCTTTTCCTCAGAAAAGAGCCTGCCGCCGCCGGCGCCTGATACCTTTCCCCGCGATGGCGCCGGACGCTGCGTTGGCCGGCTATCCGGCCGTTCAGGATTACCTTTTCGGCCTCAAGGCGGGCGGGGTTAAGTTCGGCGTAGACAGGATGAGGATCCTGAGCGCGCACATCGGCAACCCGGAGCTCAAGGTGCCCTGCATCCATGTCGCCGGGACGAATGGCAAGGGATCCGTGTCCGCCATGCTCGAGGCCATTCTCAGGGCTTCCGGCCGTAGGACAGGACTTTATACGTCGCCCCACCTCGTGCGCCTTGGCGAGCGGGTGCAGGTCGACAGGAATATCCTGACGGAGGACGAGATCACCGGCTATGTCCGCGAGCTCCAGCCCATCGCTGACCGCATCGGCGAGGAGGGCGAAGCCGGCGACCGCCCGACCTTCTTTGAGTTCATGAGCGCGATGGCGTTCCTCCAGTTTGCGCGGAGCGGGTGCGAGGCCAGTGTCATAGAGGTCGGCCTGGGTGGACGCCTCGACGCCACCAACATTGTTGAACCGGAGGTGAGCGTGATCACCTCGATCGGCATGGACCACTGCGAGATGCTTGGCGACACGCTGTCTGCAATCGCGGGCGAGAAGGGCGGCATCATAAAGGCGGGAAGGCCGGTTGTAATGGGCAGGATGCCCCGGGAAGCGGAGGACGTGATCCGCGGGATCGCCCAAAGGCTTGGGTCACGTTTGCTCTCCGTCCGTGAGGAGTTTGGCGATTCCGTGGACGGCTACCCAACGACGGGGCTGGAGGGCGACTACCAGCGATGGAACGCGGCCACGGCGACCCTCGCGGCCCGCCTGCTGCCTGCCTTTCTCGGAGTCACCGAGGCTTCGATCCGCTCCGGCCTTGCCACGGTCGACTGGCCCGGGCGCTGGCAGCGCACGAGCCTCGGCGGCCGCCTGGTCATCCTCGATTCTTCGCACAACCCCGAGGGGGCATCCGTGCTCGACGCAAATCTAACTAGCCTGCGGGCCGAGACAGGGCGCTCGCCGGTCGCGATTGTCGGAGCACTCGGATCCCTGAGGGCGGGCCCTCTGCTTGAGGTGGTCAGCCGCCACTGCCGCGAGATCAACCTTGCCGTTCCCAAGCAGGCTCGTGCGACATCGCACGAGGAACTGGAGGCGCTCGTGCCGAAGGGCTACAAGGGCAGGGTGGTGAGGTCCAGCGTTGAGGAACTGTTCCCGGAGCCGGGCAAGTGCACGGCAGGCGAGGAGGGCGACATCATCGTCGTCACCGGATCCATTTACCTCCTTGGCGAGGTGCTCTCGCGCCTCGAGCCCCAGCGTGGCCCGGGCGAGGGACGGCTTCAGGACTTCTAATCTCTCGCTGTCAGAGAATCTTGATCAGCTCCGCACTCGCGGGGATGTCCTTGATGATCTGGGAAGGGTCGGGGCCGACGCCAAGGTAGCGCATGTTCGGAAGCGCGCTCGGGCGCGGCACGCCCTCGTACGCCACGTCGAGGACGCCGCGCACCATGCCGGCGACGTAGCGCCGTGCGCTTTCGGGAAGGTCCGCGAAGCGCCTGATGTTCGACACGTCCTCGGCCCAGCCGGGATAGGTCTCGTACACCGGCCTCAGGGATTTGCGGACGGCTTCGTTTCTCGGGACGTGGTGGACCTTCTTGCCGTCGGAGGTCTCGTAGGCGGTGCAGATCTTCAGGTCGCCCTTCCACGCTCCCGACCATGTGAGCGCATCGAGCTTGTTGATCATCAGGTCCTGGAAACCACCGTAGCGCAGCGCGTCGCCCTTCTCCACGGCGTCGTACCAGCCCACCATGCGCTGGCGCCCCGTGCTGGTGCCGAACTCGAGCTTCTTCAGCTTAACGGTGAGCGGCGCGTCATCCTCCATCTCCGTCAGGAACGTGTGGGTGCCCACCTTGGTGTCGTAGGCCTTGGCCACGCCAAACGTGTGGATCGCCTGGACCGGGATGTTGGCGCTCTCGAAGAACTCGGGCGTGAACGTGTGGGAGGAGGTGGCCGAGAAGCCGTGGCGCTTGTCGAGCCAGTAGGCCTGGCCGAACTCGCCGATCACGGTGTGCCCGTTTCTGACTTCCCTCAGGATCAGCTCACGCACCTCTCCAATGTTCTTCCTGAGCGCGACGCCCGCCTTCCAGTAGACCTCGGTCAGCCTCTCGATGTTGAGCTCGAAGGGCTTTGTTCCGCGGAACTGCGAGAAATCGAACTCCTCCTTGTCAAAGATTCCGGCCTCGATGGTGTCGGCGTTGGCCCTCTGCTCCGCCGCGGTCAGCCTGTCGAAGAAGGAGTCCCATGTCGCGGCATCCACGCGGTAGACGTGCTGGATCGTGCGGCACGCGCGGTCGGCCCTCTGGGCGAGCTTTCGGGCGAAGAAGTTCGGGCCTGCGAGAAAATCCGAGAAATACATCTGCCAGTGCCCAGTTTCCTCGCTGTAGGCCGCGGAGATGCCCCTGCCCGTTGAGCCGCGCGACTCCTCGTTGAGCACCTTCACGCGGTAGTCCTCCTCGGCCAAGTCGAGCAGGCGGTGTGTCAGGTCCGAAGTCATCGTGCGCTCGTCGATCAGCAGCCTGTCAAGGACCGCGTAACCCTTGCGCTCCAATGGGGCGGCCTCCCAGAGAAATTTTCGGGGATCCGCGACGACTCCGCTGCCGATCGCCAGGTGGGGAATCTCGCTCTCGACGACGCCGGAAGGCAGGAGGTTTAGCTTTACGCCCGCCGCGGTATGCCCGGCGTTTGCGCCGCCGTTCACCTTCATGACGACGGTGACCTTGGAGGTGCTCCCCCGGAGCTCCTCAACTATCTCGGGTACCAGACGTCCCTTTCCCTCGTCACCGAGGGAAATGCCGACGTCAGCTATGAGCTGGCTGGAGAAGGGTAGGAGTGCCATGTGGCTTTCGGCAACCGAAGTGCTGGACCCCTGTTGCAGGGGATTGAAATGAGGGGCCGGGAGCCGAGGGCAAGCCTCAACTGCCCTTAGCCCCGCAAGGCGCTAGTTTGCGCGCGTGGAAACCTCGACGACGTCGTGGGGCGCCGCCTCTTTCTGTCCAGCCGGGCTGACCCGGGCGAAGCGTGCCTTCTGGCGCAGCGCGGCGAGGGTCGGGGCGCCCAGGTAGCCCATGCCGCTCTGCACGCCGCTTATAAGATTCGTGAGCACCTCGTCGATGGATCCACTGACCTCCTTGAGGGCCTCGATGCCTTCGGCAGCCACCTTCCGGGTGTCGTCGCGCTCGCGCCCGTAACGGGCGGCGCTGCCGGCCTTCATCGCAGCGAGCGATCCCATGCCGCGGTACTGCTTATAAACCTTGCCGCCGATCTCCATGATCTCGCCAGGTGCCTCGCGGCAGCCCGCAAGCACGCCGCCGCAGATCACCGCGTCGGAAAGTGTCAGCGCCTTCACGATGTCGCCCGACTTGGTGATTCCGCCGTCAGAGAGGATGCGAACGCCGCGCTTCTTCGCGGCCTTCGATGCAACGTAGAGGGCCGTCAGCTGGGGAATGCCGACGCCGGCCACGATCCGCGTGGTGCAGATGGAACCGGGCCCCTGGCCGACCTTGATTGCGTCCGCGCCGCATTCAGCCAGGAACTCGACGCCGGCTCCGCTCGTGACGTTGCCCGCGATGAGAGTGAGGGAGGGGAAGGCCTTGCGGACCAGTTTCACGACCTCGCCGACGCCCTTCGTGTGGCCGTGGGCGGTCGAGACGGCTATCGCGTCGACATGGACGTCCACGAGCTCGGCGACGTGGCTGAGGATCGCGTCGCGGTCGAGGGCGCCGCTGGAAAGCCGCTTGGGCGAAAGGGCCGCCCCCACGACGAGCCTGAACTGGGAATCCCGCGCGGGCTTCCTGCGGGACTTGATCTCGCCGGTGATGCGCTCGACGTCGGAGGCGGTGACCAGCCCGTGGAGCCGGCCGGCCCTGTCGACCACGAGCATCTTATTGATGCCGACGTTCGCGCTGAAAAACTTGTCGGCGGCCTTGATCGGGTCCTTGGACACGTCCGTCTCGTTCTCGGTCTTCAGGCTGGAGCGCGGCGTCATGACGTCGGCAACCTTCTTGCCGCGGTAGCGCTCCTTCACGACGTTGCCCGAGAGAAGCCCGCAGAGCCTGCCCTCGTCGTCGACGACCGGGAACGTGGAGAAGCTGTAGCGCTTCGCGTCGATCATCGCGAGCACGTCGCCGATCGAGTGGAGGGGGGACACCGTGATCGGGTCCTGGATCATGCCGTGGATGTGCCGCTTCACGCGGGCGACCTCGTTCACCTGGTCCTTCGGGGGCATGTTGTAGTGGATCAGGCCCATGCCTCCGTTCAGCGCCATGCCTATCGCCATGCGGGTTTCCGTCACCGTGTCCATGTCGGACGAGATGATAGGGATCTGCAGGCTCAGCGAATCGGAGATCGAGGTCGAGGTCTCGGCCTCCTTTGGGATGATCTCGGAGTAGAGCGTCGCCAGCGTGACGTCGTCAAAGGTGAGCGCTGTCGGGACGCTTGCGCGGAAAAATTCGTCCGCAGAAAGGTAGAATTGGGAGTCGACCGACGACGTGGATTTCTTGGCAACCTTGCTCATGAGTTGCCGTGAACCAAGTAGTGCCGTTCACTCAAAGGGCAAACAAAATGGATTTCCGCTTTGAATTCCGCAGGTACTCGCTGGCGTTCAGGCATCCAGTGCGTACCTCTCTCGGGGCCTGGGGTACCCGCGAGGGAATCTACGTGAGGATCGAGAGGCCCGACGGGACGATCGGCATGGGGGAGGCGGCCCCGGTCCCTTTTTTTGGCCCGGACTCTGTAGAGTTGTCCGAGGTCACGTGCATCTCTCTCGGTTCCAAGGTGGATGAGAATGTTCTGTCACGGGTGCCCCGGAAGCAGGCCTCGCTTCGCAATGCAATTGCGACTGCCTTGGGGGGGCCGGCCGACGAGCCCGTCCATGCGAGCCTTGCCGTTGCCGCACTGCTTCCCGCGGGCCGTGCCGCGTTCGACATCGCGCCGCTAAAGGCCGACACGGGTTTCAGGACCTTCAAGTGGAAGGTGGGAGTCGGCGCCGCGGATGACGAGCGGGCCATGCTGGACGACCTGATCGGCGCTTTGCCGGGGGGATCAAAGCTGAGGCTGGACGCGAACGGGGCCTGGGACCGAAAGACCGCCGCGCAGTGGCTTGCCCATGCTGCGGACCGTCCCATTGAGTTTGTCGAGCAACCCGTGGCCGCGGACACAAGGGGGGCGAGGGACACGCTGCTGGGACTAGCGGGTGATTTTCCCGTGCCGATTGCCCTTGATGAATCTATTGTGGAGGAGGGTGACGTAACCGAGTGGCTTGATAGCGGCTGGCCCGGCTACTTCGTCATAAAGCCTTCGCTCCTTGGGGATGCGCGCTCAACCCTGGCGCAGCTTGCCGTTGCCGGCGCCCGGGTTGTTTTCTCGTCATCGCTGGAAACGGCGATGGGGTCCCAAGCCGCGCTGAGGCTCGCCTTCTCATGGCCCGGCAAGCCCTCGGCGCTGGGATTTGGTGTGTGGCCCCTGTTCAGCGACGCGAGATTCGATGGTCCGTTTGCAACGCCATTCTTCCGGTCCCAGGACATTAACGCCACCGACATGGAGGCATTGTGGAACGCGGTGACCTAGCGCAGGCGCTCCGCGGATTCGGCGCCCATGGGGGAATGCCCGGGCCTCTCGTCATTGATGGGGAGCCGAGGGATTTCATGGCTTCGGTCGCATCCTGCGTGGCGGGTGACGCAGATTTTTTCCTCGGCAATCCCATGTGGACAGAGCGTGAACGGGACGAGGCGCGGAGAGTCGCAACGGGAGCAGCTTCAGGGGAACGGGGCTGGCTCATGATCCCGACTGGAGGCTCAAGCGGCAAAATCAGGTTTGCTCGTCATGACTCACTCACGGTCTCGTCGGCCGTCGCCGGATTCCGCGAGCATTTCGGGTTGGACCACGTGAACTCCGTCTGTGTCCTGCCCCTGCACCATGTTGGAGGATTCATGTCCTGGATGCGAAGCGCTGTCTCGGGTGGCTCGTTCCAGCTCCTCGCCTGGAAAGACCTGGAGTCGGGAAGGCTGCCTGTTGAGGTGCCTGAGGACGGCTGCCTTTCACTGGTTCCCACCCAGCTGCAGCGGCTCATCTCCTCGGGTCCGGCTCTCGCGTGGCTTCGACGCTTCAGGGTGGTCTCGATCGGCGGCGGCCCCTCGTGGGAAACTTTGATCGAGGCGGCGGCCGCCCTTTCTATCCCGCTTTCACCTGGCTACGGCGCCACGGAGACGGCGGCCATGGTTGCAGCCGTGACGCCGGCGGAGTTCCTCGACGGGATGAGGGGCTGCGGTCGGAGCCTGCCGCACGCGACTGTCACGACCGGGGAGGGAGGTGTCGTCGTGAAGGGCCCGTCTGTGTGCCGGGGATATTACCCGGATTGGGACAACTCGGCTACATGGGCGGCGCAGGATCACGGACACGTCGATGCCCGTGGCAGTCTGCATATCGAGGGTCGTCGCGACGACGTCATCACGACTGGCGGCGAGAAGGTCGCTCCTGCCGAGGTCGAGGATGCGTTGCGCTCGAGCGGGCAATTTGAGGACGTGGCCGTGGTGGGACTACCGGACGCGGACTGGGGCCAGGCGGTCGTTGCCTGTTTCCCTTCAGGAATGAAACTCATTCGCCCGGACCTCGTGGAGGCCGCACTCTCCGGGCTGGCATCGTTCAAGCGGCCCAAGTGGTACGCACCCGTTTCTCCCTGGCCGCGCAACGCGCTCGGCAAGATCGACCGGCCCGCGCTCCTGCGCCTGGCGCTTGTCAGCCCGCGGCAACCCAGTCCGCCAGCTTCCTAGGAAGCACCGTCCGGGCTCGGGTGGCGGAGTCGATGCAGACATGCTCCGTCCTGATGCGCGCCGCGCACTTCGCGGGCGACCCGAGACGCGTAATCTCATACCGGATCTCGTATGAATTATCCGAGAGGGCCTTTGGAAGCACGCTGACACTGAGCTTGTCGCCGCACGCGAGCGGCCGAAGGTACTCGGCTTCGCTCTTTGCGATCGGGACCACCACCCCGTTGTCCGCGAAGAACGACTTTAGCTCGATTCCCGCGGGCGGCAGCGATTCCTCGTAGGCCTCATGACAGATGGCCAGGTAGTTCGCGAAGAAGACGACGCCCGCGGCATCCGTGTCCGAAAAGTGAACCGTCCTAGGGTAGGCGAATGGCATTGGGAAGTCGGGTTTCAGGGAACATCCCAATGGGCAGTTACGCAACATCGCAAAGGATTGGCGTTCCGACGTTGAATTCGGGGCCGTGCCCGTCTGGAATGGAGCAATGACCAAGAACGAGATCGCCGATGTGCTCGCCGAGATCGGAACGCTCATGGAGCTGAAAGGGGAGAACCCGTTCAAGATCCGGGCCTATTCGGGAGGCGCCAGGGCCATCGAGGCTCTTGAAAAGGCCGACTTTGAGAAGCTGGTTGCGGAGGGAGAGCTTCAGTCCGTAAAGGGAATCGGGGAGGCCCTGGCCGCAAAGATCATGGAGCTTCACGCGACGGGCCGGCTGGAATTCCTCGACAAGCTCAAGGCCTCGATACCGCCGGGCCTTGTCGAGATGCTCAGGATCCCCGGGCTCGGACCCAAGAAGATCGCGGCCCTCGAGCGTGAACTCGGGATAAAGTCAGTCGCGGAGCTTGATAAGGCATGCAGGGAGGGCCGGGTGGCCGGCCTTGCGGGCTTTGGAGAGAAGACACAGGAGAAGATCCTGGCGGGCATCAAGAACCGGGAGGCATATTCACGCCGGCACGTCTGGTGGAAGGCGAACGACGTCGCGATGCCGATCCTCGAGGGACTGCGCTCCCTTTCACAGGTCGGGCGCGCCGAGGCTGCGGGAAGCCTGCGCCGCGGGCTCGAGACGGTGGGCGACCTGGACTTCATCGTGGCCGCCACGGATGTCGCGCCCGTTGTCGAATGGTTCACCGGCATGGCCGGGGTCAAGGAAGTCACGGCCAAGGGTGACACCAAGGCCAGCGTGAGGCTCGAGAGTGGGATGCAGGCTGACCTCAGGATCATCCCCGCCGACCAGTTCGCCTTTGCGCTCCATCATTTCACCGGCTCGAAGGATCACAATGTCTTGATGCGTCAGCGGGCCCTGGACCGGGGCCTGAGCCTGAGCGAGTGGGGACTCGTTCCGGCGGAGGGCGAGGGGACGGCGCGCGACAAGGCAGCCCAGAAGAAGAGCGTGTCCGCCTCCGACGAGACCGGGCTGTTCAAGGCCCTGGGACTCGCATTCATCCCGCCCGAACTGCGGGAGGGCCTTGGTGAAATCGAAGCCGCGGAGAAGGGCGAGATTCCGAAGCTCATCGAGGCGCTCGACCTGCGGGGGGCTTTCCATAACCACACGACGGAGTCGGACGGCCGCAGCACCCTGTCCGAAATGGCGGGCGCGGCGCAGGCCCTCGGATGGGAATACCTCGGCATCGCCGACCATTCGAAGTCCAGCGTGCAGGCCAAGGGCTTGGACGAGAAGCGTCTGTTAAAGCAGGTGGCCGAGATCCACGCGCTCAATAAGTCGGGAAAATTCAAGACACGCGTGTTCACCGGAACGGAGTGCGACATCCTGCCCGACGGGCGCCTCGATTTTGACGACGGCGTCCTCGCGCAGCTCGATTACGTGGTCGTGTCGGTGCACAGCGCCTTCAGCCAGGACGAGGACGTCATGACGGCGCGCATTGTCAGGGCGATCGAGAATCCTCGCTCGACGATGCTCGGGCACCTTACCGGACGAATCCTCCTCGAGCGCGAGTCCTACAAGGTGGACTCCGCCAAGGTAATTGACGCGGCCATCGCGAATGGCGTCGTGATTGAGCTTAACGCCAGCCCCTACCGCCTCGACATGGACTGGAGGCTTTGGCGGCGCGCCGCCGAGCGCGGGCTGGAGTGCTCGGTGAACCCGGACGCCCACGACACCGAGGGGCTCAGGTACGTGGCGGCGGGCATCAACGCGGCGCGCAAGGGCTGGCTCACGCGAGAGAACGTCGTCAACACGATGCCCCTCGCGAAGATGGAGGCCTGGCTGGCCAAGAAGAGGAAGCGCAGATGATCGACGCACGGGCGCGCGGCCTAGCGAACATCCATGCGGCCCTGATGACTGTCTTCGTCGCCGTGGTGTTCTGGGCGTGGGCGCTCATCAACCTGCGGTTCCATGTGCCGTACATCCACATGAACCCGGATGAGAACTTCACGCCGTATTTTCTGTGCGTCGTCGGCGGCATGCTTCTCTCGGTGCGCGCGGTCTCCCGGAGCCTCGCAGCCCGCTTCCACCTGCCCGACCTCGGGCGCTCCACGCGCCTCGCCACCCGCCAGGTGGGCAGCATGGCGATGCTCACCTTTGCGATGATGTTCGCGACCCAGGATCACTATATCAGCCGACTTTTCCTCGGCAGCCTGCTCATCCTTTGCTGGGTTGGCCTCTCGCTCCTGAACGCGTGGCTGCCGGGCATCGTCGCCCGCTTCGTCTTCCAGAAGGGCCACCGTCTTCCCACGGTCTTCATCGGCAAGCCTGGCTCAATGGAGAAAGTCAGAGAGTGGATCGCCAACAAGGAGCCGCTTGGCATTTATCCCGTGGGCCTCATCTCTCCGGTTGCCCCCGTCGACATGGCCGGCCCGCAGGTCCCGTGGCTGGGGACTCTGGCTGAGTTGCCGGGCGTCCTCGTTGAGCGCCTGGTCGGGCAGGTCGTGATGCTCGAGTTGCCCGCCAACGACGAGGAAGCCGGAATCGTGATGGACAGCTGCCGTGACCATGGCTGCCGCCTCCTGATCCACAGCAACCTTGAGGAGCGCTACTCGCAGCCGCTTGTCCCCGTGACCGAGGAGGGACGGCACTTCTATACGCTTCAGGAGGAGCCCCTGGAGGACCCGCTAAACCGGATCGCAAAGCGCACTTTCGACATTGCGGTCTCGTTGCCGGTCGTCGTCATCGCCCTTCCGCTCCTGTGCACGTGGGTCAAGGCGATGCAGGCCTTCGAGGCCCCGGGTCCGCTCTTTCATACCCGCGAGCGCAGGGGCAAGCAGGGCCAGAACTTCAGGATGCTCAAGTTCCGCTCCATGTACTCGACCTCGGTGGACGCGGCCGCCGAGTCGGTTCAGACTGCCTCGGCCGACGACAGGATTTTTCCGTTCGGCCACTTCATGAGAAAGCGAAGCCTCGACGAGTTCCCGCAGTTCTGGAACGTGCTCGTCGGGGAGATGAGCATCGTCGGCCCACGTCCCTACATGCCGATCCTGGACGAGGAGTTTCGACAGCAGACGCGTGGATACCGCACCCGCAATCTCGTAAAACCCGGCATCACCGGACTTTCCCAGAGCCTCGGCTTCCGCGGCGCGGTCCTTGAGGAGGAGATGGTCCAGCGGCGGGTCTACTGGGACGTCTACTACATCTCCCATTGGTCCATGGGCATGGACATCCAGATCACCTTCAGGACGCTGCTGCAGGTCGTCACTCCGCCCGCGACCGCCTTCTGAGGGACCTCAGAAGGTCTTAACGAACGTCGCGCCGGTGCGGTCGACGAAGGTGAGCCTGTCCTGCTCCACCTTGACCAGCTTAAGCCCCAGCGTGCGGTCGATCTGGTCGTTCACGCGGTACACGTGCCCGTTGATGAGGGCCTTGCTCTCGCTTCCTGCGGCACGGACACCGGATATCAGGAAGGCATCGACCGTGGCCTGGATGGCATCGGTCTGGGACTGCGAGGGCTGGGTGGCCGCGGCGGGCGCGGGCGCCGGCGTTGGGACAACGGCGATGGCCATAGGCGTCGGGGTTGGGACGGCGGCCGGCGGCTCGGAATGAACCAGCGCGACGGGGGCGGGCCTCGGCTTGGGCTGCACGGGAGCCGCGGTTACGCGGGGTGGGGGTGCGGACTCTGGCAGGGAGATTGAGGCCGTCTGCACCTTCGTCACGACAACCTGAGCGGCCGCGGACGGGGCGGCGGTCACGGGTGTGGCCGCCGCCGTGGAGGGCTTCGTCTCGGGCGTGCGGGTCAGCATCATCCCGGTGATCGCCACCGAGACTACGATGAGGGCGACGGCGCCCGCGCCGACGAGGATCATCGTCTGCGTGCTCTTCGGACGTCCTTGGGAATAGCTGCGGCCACCGCCGCCGGGCATGGGCGGCACGACATCGGCCTGCTCCTGTGCCCGCTGCTTTGCAGCCTTCTTCAGGGCATCGTTGATGAGGCTCATTGTTTGGAGATCAGTTTGTGAGGTTGTCCATGTCGCGGACTGCGCGGCGCGCGTCCCAGAAGTTGACCTCGTCGGACTCCCGGATGAACGCGGAGAGGAGCGACTTGTCGCACAGATTGTTCACGATCCTCGGGATCCCACGGCTGGCCTTGTGTATGGCCCTCAGCGCCCAGGAGGTGAACGACGGCCGGCCCGTACTGCCGGCGAGCGTCAGGCGGTGCTGGATGTAGTGGGTCATGTCGGAGAGCGAAAGGGGATGGAGCTCGTAGTGAACGAGGATCCTCTGGCGCAGCTGGCGCAGTTCTTCCCTCGCCAGGACCTCCTTTAGCTCCGGTTGTCCCATGAGGACGATCTGGAGTAGCTTCTGCTTGTCGGTCTCAAGGTTCGAGAGAAGGCGGATCTGCTCAAGCACCTCGAAGGAGAGATTCTGGGCCTCGTCGATGATAAGGACGATGTCGCGGCCCTTGTTGATCCGGTCCAGGAGGACCGTGTTCATCTGCGACACGAGGTCGACCTGGCTCCTCGCGAGCTTCGCCTCGCCGAGCTCGCTTAGGATGGCCTTGAGCATCTGGGTCTCGGTGACGCGGGGGTTCAGGATCAGGGCCGTGTCAAAGCGGGCCGGATCGAGCTCGTTCAGGAACCTCCGGCATAGTGTCGTCTTGCCGCATCCGACCTCACCGATGAGGACGATGAAGCCCTTCCTTTCATTCACCCCGAACTTGAGATGCTGGAGGGCTTCCTGGTGGGTGGGGCTCAGATAGAGGAATTTCGGATCGGGAGTGATGTTGAACGGCATCTCCTTGAATCCGTAGTAGCTCTGATACATGCGCCCTCGCAGTAAGCCCGCACCACGCCCAAAACGCACGCCAAAACCTGCGAGGGAAAGACCCCAGTAAAAAGGATTTGCGAACGTCTGGAGGCGCGCTGTTTATCCCAAGTCAAAGATCCGTGAATCCGCGCCAAGTCATCCTGAGCCTCTACCTGCTTCTCATCGCGGGCCTCGGCGTCACCGGCGGGTACCTCTTTGTCGACGCCCGGGCGGAGTACACGAGGCTCAAGCAGGTCCAGGCGCTCAACCAGCACCGCCTTTCCGACGCCCAGGAACGGCTCAAGAACCAGGAAAGGGTGCTGGACCGGCTTCGCAACGATCCGGCCTTCGTTGAGAAGGTGATCCGGAAAAAGCTGTTATATTCCAAGCCGAACGAGGACATTTTCCGTTTCGAGGACTGAAGAGCCACCCATGACACCCGATCCCAACGCCCTGATGGAGAAGTTCCGCGCCGCCGGCCAAGGCCAGGTGTTCGCCTTTGCGGAGAGGATATCCCCCGAGGCGCGCTCGGGCCTTCTCGCCGAGGCGGCCGAGATCGATCTGGGCGAAGTCGACCGCCTGGTCCGCACGCTGGTGGCCAAGGAAGGGGCGCATTCCATAGACCTCGAGGGGCTGGCCCCATCACCCTTTGAGCGCCTGCCGGGAAGGGGCGGGTCTGCCGATGCCTGGAAATCGGCGAAGGCGTCGGGTGAGGCCGCGCTCACGGCCGGTCGCGTCGCGGCCTTCACAGTGGCCGGCGGGCAGGGCACGCGCCTGGGCTATGATGGGCCGAAGGGGACCTTTCCGGTTACACCGATCCTCAGCAAGCCGCTCTTTCAGGTGTTCGCCGAGAAGATCCTCGCGGCCGGCCGCCGGTACGGGAAGCCGCTTCACTGGTTCATCATGACGAGCCACCAGAACCACGCGGCGACCGAGGCCTTCTTCAAGGAAGGACGCCACTTCGGACTCGACCCGGCCCGTGTGCACTTTTTCAGGCAGGGCCGCATGCCCGCCGTCGATTTCTCGGGCAAGATACTCCTCGAGACCCAAGGTTCGATAGCGATGTCGCCGGACGGCCACGGCGGCTCTCTCCGCGCGCTTGAGCGCAGCGGCTCCCTCGACCTCATGGCGTCCGAGGGCATCGATACGCTGAGCTACTTCCAGGTCGACAACCCCCTCGTGCGCTGCATCGACCCGGCCTTCATCGGGTGGCACCTTAACGGCCACTCCGAGATGTCGAGCAAGATGGTCCCGAAGGCCTACCCGGAGGAGAAGCTCGGGCACTTCTGCGTCCAGAAGGGAAGGCTTGTCGTCATCGAATACTCAGATCTCCCCATGGAACTGCAGAGGGAGAAGGATCCCTCGACCGGCGCGCTGCGCTATGAGGCGGGCAGCATCGCCATCCATGCCATCGACCGGGAATTCATTCGCAGGATGGCGCGCGGCGACGGCGGCCTGCCGTTCCACAGGGCCGACAAAAAGATCGCGACGGTCGACCTCGACGGCCGCGAGGTGAAGCCCGCGAAGGCCAACGGCGTGAAGTTCGAGCTCTTCGTCTTCGATGCCCTTCCGTCGGCCAAAAGCCCGGTCGTCATCGAGACTTCAAGGGCCGACGACTTCTCCCCGGTCAAGAACGCCGAGGGAGTGGACTCGCCGGCGACCTGCCGCGACGACCAGATGCGCCAGTTCGCGCGCTGGATCGGCCTGGACGGCACCCAGGTGCCCTCGGACGGTACGGGCCTTCCCCCATTCCCCATCGAGGTCTCCCCGCTGTTCGGCTATGACGAGGACACTTTCGCGCAGAGCTGGTCGCGCCTTTCGCCGAAGCCGGCGGTCGTGAGCGGACTCTGCCTCTGAAGAAACTTCACATGACCCAATCCGAAAGCATCAAGGTGGCCGTGGCCTCGGGACAGCTGATGGCCTCGGCGGCCGCGAATATCGAGGCTTACCTGGCCGCCAGTCTCCCTTCATGGGTCGGGGAGAGCATCGGCGAATTGGTTGCCGGAGCCCAGTGGAGCGAGCTCAACGACCGGTTCTACCGCGAGCTTGAGTTCGGCACGGGCGGCATCCGCGGCCGCACGATCGGTATGGTCTTCCCAAAGGCGGAAGTGGGCACCCTCGGGCCGGACAAGCTCCACGAGCATGCTTCCGTCGGCAGCAACATGCTGAACGACTTCACGCTGTCGCGCGCGGTCATCGGCCTCTTCCAGTACACGAGCGAGTACCTCAAAGCCAAGGGTGACGCCACCAAGCCGCGCCTCGTGATCGCCCACGACGTGCGATTCTACTCGAGGCACTTCTGCGAGCTTGCCGCGTCCATCTGGACGATGAAGGGCGGCGACGCATGGATATTTGACGGGCCGAGGCCCACGCCCCAGCTCAGCTTCGCCGTTCGCCACCTGAAGGCCCACGCCGGGGCCGTCATCACGGCCAGCCACAACCCGCCGAGCGACAATGGGTTCAAGGCCTACTTTGTCGACGGCGCGCAGGTGATCCCGCCGCACGACAAGGGGATCGTGGCCAAGGTGAACGCCGTGCCGCTGGCGGACGTGTCCGGGTTCCTGGTGAAGGACCTCTCGCGCGTCACGACCCTCGGGCCGGAGATCGACAACGCCTACCTGGACGTCGCCTCAACCGCCGTCGTCGACCAGGCGATGCTGACCAAGGCCAACCTGAAGGTCGTCTTCACGAACATCCACGGGACCGGCGTCGTGCACGCGGTCCCGCTTCTGATCCACGCGGGCTGCCAGGTCTTCCCGGTGAAGGAGCAGATGGCGTTCGACCCGCGCTTCCCGACCGTGAAGTCCCCGAACCCGGAGAACGCCGAGGCGCTCTCCATGGCGGTCGCCACGGCCGACGAACGCGCCTGCGACGTCGTCATGGCCACCGACCCGGACTGCGACCGCATGGGCGTCGCGGTCCGTGGCCGCTCGGGCAAGATGGAGCTCCTCACGGGAAACCAGATCGGCTCCCTGATAGCCGAGTACCGCCTCAACAAATACAAGGAGCTCGGCTGGATCCCGAAGGAGGGCACGAAGAACGCCTGCATCATCAAGACCTTCGTCACGACGCGGCTGCAGGACGCGATCGGCCACGGCCACGGCGTCAAGGTCATCGAGACCCTGACGGGCTTCAAGTGGATCGCCGCCAAGATGGGCGTATATGAGGAGAAGCTTAAGGCCGCCATGGGGCCGGGATGGGACTACGACAGGACGCCCTTCATCGAGCGGGCCGCGCTGCTTCAGAAGCACAGCACGTTCTACGTCTTCGGCACGGAGGAGAGTTACGGCTATCTCCCGAACGACTACGTAAGGGACAAGGACGGGAACGCGGCCTGCCTCATGTTCGCAGAGCTCTGCGCCTGGGTAGCCAACCAGGGGATGACGGTTCCGGAGTACCTCGACACCCTGTACCTGAAGTACGGCTTCTACCTCGAGGACACGATCAACATCTACTACGAGGGCGCGAGCGGCAGCGCGAAGATCAAGCGCATCCTGGACACCTACCGCTCGTCCAAGCCGGCTGCGTTCGGGGACGTGAAGGTCAGCGCCTTCCAGGACTTCGGCCGCGAGACGATCCTGGACGCCGACGGCGAGGAGATCCCCAAGCAGGACCTCTATGTTGTCTCGCTCTCAAACGGCTACCGCTTCGCCGCCCGCGGCAGCGGCACCGAGCCCAAGATGAAGTTCTACCTCTTCGCTTCCGACAAGGTCGCCGCGGCCTCCGAGCTTCCCGGCGTGAAGGCCAAGGTGAAGGCGGAGCTGGCCCGGCTGAAGGCGCTGATCGAGGCCGACGCCCGCTCCCGCGCCGAGGCCTGAGGACCCGCGCCTGACACCACTCATGCCCAACATACCCGGACTGCGCAGCCCCTACGACAAACTCGGACGTCTCGTTTACCTCGGACGCATGCTCGACAAGGTGCGCCTCCATGCCGCGGGCAAGCTTCCGCCCGAGTACGTCGAGAACATGGGCGACTCCTCGATCGGCGTCTTTGACACGCGCTGCTGCCGGTTCCTCGGCGTGTCGCATGAGGCCATCAAGGCGAAGGTCCTTGAGGGCGCCGGCGACGAGGAGGTGTTGGCCTTCATCGAGGCCAAGGCGCCCCGCCGCTCCGACGACGACTGCTACGTCTGGAACTGCTTCATGATGAAGCGCGGCTGGCACGACCCGGCCGGCAACGTCCAGAGGCTGAAGGAGCGCGTCGCCGAGTCGTCCCTCGAGGGCCGGGGGATCGAGACCTTCTTCGACTACATCGACTTCGACGAAGGCCGGGATCCGGTCTCCGTCAAGCGCTGGGAAACCGCCGGCTAAAGCAGGAGGACCGCCGGCTTCTCAAGGACGTCCTTGAGGGCCGCCAGGTAGGCGGCGCCCACGGCGCCGTCCACCACGCGGTGGTCGGTCGACAGGGTGAGCGTCATGCGCTGGCCGATCACGATCTGGCCGTCCTTCACTACGGGCTTCTTGACCGTGGCTCCGACCGCGAGGATGGCGGCGTTCGGCGGGTTGATGATGGCGCAGAAGCGCTCGATTCCCATCATGCCGAGATTGGAGACGCAGAAGGTTCCGCCCGTGAACTCCGCGGGGGCCAGCTTCTTGTCGCGGGCGCGCTTGCCGAGGGACTTGGCCTCGACGCTGATTGCGAAGAGCGACTTCGCGTGCGCGTCGCGGATGACGGGAGTGATGAGGCCGTCCTCGATCGCGACCGCGAAGGAGACGTGGGCCGCGGGATGCTGGCGGATGTTGGCGCCCTCCCAGGAGCAGTTGACGGCCGGCACGCGGCGCAGCGCCTCAGCCGAGGCCTTCAGGATGAAGTCGTTCACCGACAGCTTGACGCCCTCCTTCTCGAGCGAGGTGTTCAGCTGCGCCCGCAAGTCCATCAAGGGACCCGCGTCGACCTCGATATCCAGGTAGAAGTGGGGGATCTGCGTCTTGGATTCGAGCAGGCGCTTGGCGATGATGCCGCGCACATTGGAGACCGGGACCAGCTTGTCCTCCTGCAGGGGACCCTTGGCAAAGTTCGGGACGCCGCTGCCCGTGGGGGCCGAGGCTTTCTTGGCGCTGCCGCCCGCGGGCGCCGCGAGGACGTCGGCGCGGATGATGCGCCCGCCGGGACCGCTTCCGGCCAGATCTTCGATGCTAATGCCTTTCTCGGCCGCGAGCTTGCGGGCGAGGGGGGAAATCTTGATGCGGGCGCCAGGGGCGGCCACGGGCTTCGCGGCGGGGGCGGGAGCCGGAGCAGGGGCGGGTTGTGCCGCGACCGGTGCCGGCGCGGGAGCGGGTACCGGGGCTGCCTGGGGAGCCGCTGCCGCGGGTGCGGGGGCCGCGGCGGGCGCAGCGCCTGCCGCAGGGGCGTCCACCTTCTCGCCCGGCTTGCCGATCGCACAGAGGGCCGCACCGAGCGGGACCTGCGAGCCGGCCTTAACGAAGAGCGCGAGGAGCGTGCCGTCGAAGAAGCTCTCCAGCTCCATCGTGGCCTTGTCGGTCTCGACCTCGGCGAGCATGTCGCCGGACTTCACGACGTCGCCCTCCTTCTTCAGCCACTTGATGAGCGTTCCCACCGTCATGGTGTCGCTCAGCTTCGGCATCTCGATGATATTGGCCATGGAGGGGAGGGTCCTAGGGCTTAGTCGAGCATCTCGACCACGGCCTTGAGGATGCGCTGGGGGTTCGGCAGCTGCTCGGTCTCGACCGGCGGGCTGTAGATCGCGGGCGCGTCGATCGTGCAGAGGCGCTCTATCGGGCCGTCGAGCTCGTCGAAGGCCTCGCTCTGGATCATGTGGGAGATCTGGGCGCCGACGCCGCAGAAGGGCTTCTGCTCCTCGACGATCAGCACGCGGTGGGTCTTCCTCACCGAGGCGAGGACGGTGTCCATGTCGAGCGGTCGGATGGAGCGCAGGTCAACGATCTCAACGGAGATGTTGTGCTCCTGCTGGAGGATGTTGGCGGCGGCCAGGGATTGGATCACCGGGCGGCCGTAGGTCACGATCGTCAGGTCCTTGCCCTCACGCTTCACGTCGGCCTTGCCGAGCGGGATCACGTAGTCATCGCTCGGGACTTCGCCCTTGTCGCCGTAGAGGACTGTGTTCTCGAGGAAGAACACCGGGTCGTTGTCGCGGATCGCCGACTTGAGCAGGCCCTTCGCGTCATAGGGGGTCGAGGGGACGACCACCTTCACGCCGGGATGGTTCGCGAGCACGTTCTCGGGCGTGTGGGAGTGGGTGGCGCCGACGTTCGTCCCGCCATTGGCCGGGCCGCGGATGACGATCGGGCAGTGGATCTGCCCGCCCGACATGTAGCGCACGTTGGCCGCGTTGTTCAGGATCTGGTCGAAGGCGACCGAGTAGAAGGACCAGAACATGAGCTCCATCACGGGGCGGATGCCCAGCATGGACGAGCCGATGCCCATGCCGATGAAGCCGGCCTCGCTGATCGGCGTGTCGACGATGCGCTTCGGGCCAAACTTCTCGAGCAGTCCCTCGGTCACCTTGTAGGCGCCGTGGAACTGGGCCACTTCCTCGCCCAGGACGACGACGTTCGGGTCCCTCGTGAGCTCCTCGGCGAGGGCAAGACGGATGGCTTCGCGGTATTGGATAACAGGCATGGCTCAGTTAAAAAAGAGACGACCCTCTGACTTGCGCTGCGAGGGGTTGTCGGCCTCCCAGTAGACGTCCTTCTGGAGGTCCGCGGCGGTCGGGAAGGGGCTGGCCTCGGCGAAGTCTGCTGAGAGGTCGGACTCGGCTCGGGCCTCGGTGTCGATCTTCTCGATCAGGGCAGCGTCCAGGACCTTCTCGCCGAGGAGGATGTTCTGGAAGACCTCAATCGGGTCTTTCGTCTTCCTGTAGTCCTCGATCTCGGCCTTTGCGCGGTAGGTGTTGTCCGGGTCGGCGACGGAGTGGCCGCGGTAGCGGTACGTGCGGATCTCGACGACCGCCGGCTTGCAGTTGTTGCGGGCCTCCTCGAGGAACTTGGCCATCACGGAGCGCACCTCGTAGAGGTCGTGGCCGTCGCAGGTGCCCCACGCCATGCCGTAGCCCTCGGCGCGCTTCGCGAGCTCGCCGGCGGAGGAGCGGGCCTGGCTGGTCCCCATGGAGTACCCGTTGTTCTCGATGACGAAGATGACGGGCAGGCTCCAGAGGGCCGCGAGGTTGTAGGCCTCGTGGACGGCGCCCTGGTTCACGGCGCCGTCGCCCATAAAGGTCATGCAGGCGCCCTTCAGGCCCTTGTACTTTAGGCCGTACGCAAGGCCGGTGCCGAGCGGCACCTGGCCGCCGACAATGCCGTGACCGCCCCAGTAGTTGCGCGACGGGTCGAAGAAGTGCATCGAGCCGCCCTTGCCCTTGGAGCAGCCGGTAATCTTGCCGTAGAGCTCCGCCATCAGCGGGTTCAGCTCCATGCCGACCGCTATCGCGTGCCCATGGTCGCGGTAGGCCGTGATCACATGGTCATTCTTGCCCATCAGGGAGCAGCAGCCGACGGCGACCGCCTCCTGGCCTATGTAAAGGTGCAGGAAGCCGCCTATCTTCTTCGCCTGGTAGGCGCGCAGGCTTCGCTCCTCGAACCTGCGGATCCTCACCATCAGGCGGTAGAGCCCGACCTTCTGGTCAGTCGAGAGGCTCGAGTTCACGGGCGCGCCCGCGTGCCCGGATTTGACGGTTGCTGTGTCGCTTTGGGAGGCGGTGTCGCTGGTTTTCTTGCTCACGGTTCGTGGAAAGGGTCAGTTTCCGGCTGGATACGCGGGAAATCAAGTTTCCTTTTCGGATTGGCACAGAGGGAAACCGCGTTGCCCGAAGGACCCGGGTGCGAAGCTCAAAATACCCCGATTACTTGGTAAAAACGGGCTTATTCGGTCCTGAGTGCGACCACGGGGTCGATCCTGCTGGCCCGTCGCGCAGGCAGATAGCAGGCAAGGAGGCCGGCAAGGCAAAGGATGACGGTAATACAGGCTTCGAACCCGGACCCGGGAAGCCGGAGCTCGGGCATCGTTTTGTGGTAGACTTGGGTGACTAGGGCGGCGCCCATGAGCCCCAGCACGGTGCCCCAGATCAGAAGGCGTAGACCTTGGCTAAATATGAGCTGCATGATGGCCGCGTAGGTCGCTCCGAGCGCGATCCGTATTCCGATCTCGCGGTAGCGTTGAAGGGTCAGCTGGGTGATTACCCCGTAGAGCCCGAGAAGCGCGATAAGCAGGCCGACGAAGGCGAAGGACCCCAAGGTGACGATAGTCAGCTTCGCCTGGGAGAAGCGCAGTTCGCGGTTCTCTCCGACTGCACCCATCGCCTGGAGCATCAGGTCCGGGTCGATGTCGGCCAGGACCTTACGCAGGGGCGCCACCAAGGCCGCAGGAGGCAGGCTGCTCTTCACGATCAGGCTGTCGTGGATGTTCGGCGCCTGCGCTATGTCGCGGTAAACTTGGAAGTACGAATAGGGTCGGTCAAAACCGTCAGCCATCTTGACGTCCCCGACAACGCCGATGACGCGGCTCCAGCTGCCGTCATCGGAAAGCCTGAGGCGCTTTCCGACGGGGTCCTCTCCGGGCCAGAAATACCGTGCAGCGGTCTCGTTGATGACGACCACCCCCGGATCATCCATTTTTGTGCCCGACGAAAAGAGCTCGCCTGAGCGCAGGGATATGCCGAGCAAATGGAAATATCCGGGATCCACCGCGGTCGACTGGACCGCCAGTTCCGCGCCGGGCGCCTCCTGGGCGTGCCCCTCCAATTCGACCTGGGACTCCTGGAAATAACCGTAGAAGGGCTCCTGGGTCGCGAGCGTCGCGCCTTCGACACCTGGGACCTTTGCGGCGCCATCGCGAAGCGCGCTAAGGAATTGCACCTTCTTTCTGCTGTCATTGTAGGAATCCATGTTGATGTTGACGAAGGCCCCGAAAAGCCCGTTGGGCTGCCAGCCCAAGTTGCGTCCAATTGTGTCGCGCACCGCGACTCCCAGGGACAGGGCGGCGCTGATCAGGACGAGCGCGGAAGCCAGCTGGGCAATGACGAGCCCGTGCTTGAGGCGGTGCTGGGCGACGCCCGTGCTTGCGCGGGAATTGGTGCGCAGGGCCTTTTCTATGGAGTAGCGTGACGCCAGCCACGCGGGCGCCAGCCCGACGATTAGCCCGGTCAGGACGGAGACTGCCAGGGCGAAAACCAGGACCCGGCCGTCGAGAGGGATCGGCACGTCCTGCCAGAAAAGATGGCTGACGACCCGGTTTGTCCAGGAACCGAGGATGAGTCCGCACGCCGCGCCGGCCGCCGTCAGCAGCGAGCTTTCAAGGAGGAGCGGGAGCATGAGGTCCATGCGACGGGCGCCTAGCGAGGTGCGGATGGCGAACTCGCTGGCGCGCCCGAGCGAGCGTGCGATCTGGAGGCTCGCCAGGTTGGCGCACGCAATCAGGAGAACGAGGGTCGAGAGGCCGCTCGAGAGCCAGTAGACCCGGCGCTGGCCGGCGGCGATGTCGGAGCCGGCCAGGCCCATCAGCACCATCCCGTCATTCTGGTTCTCCTTCGGGAAGTCATGATCGATCCGCGCGGCCAGCATTGAAAGCTCTGCCTGCGCCCGCGCACGGCTGACTCCGGGCTTCATCCGGGCGACGAGCTCAAACCAGAATGCGTCGCGGGTCGGGTTGTCCCAGATTGTCTCCTGTGTCACCCACGCCGCATTGTACCACGGGCTCGGCCCCGCGAAGTCCGGCAGGATGCCGATCACGGTCGCCTCGTCGAAACCCAGGCGAAGCGTGCGGCCGATGACGGCGGGGTCGCCTCCAAACCGCCGCTGCCAATAGGATCGGGTGAGGAGAAGGACGGTCGGCTTTCCGGGCAGCTCCTCGTCCGGCGTGAAGCCGCGCCCAAGGATTGGCTCGATGCCCAGAGTCGTCAGGAAGTTGGAGGTGACGAAGAGGCCTGGCTCCGGGTCGGGCGCGTGGCCCTTCTCCGTGACGTTGCGCGGATGAGGGACGAAGGTCGTGACGCTCGAGAAGGACGTGGCAGTGTTGCGCACGTAGAGGAAGTTTGCCGGCGAGAGCCACGCGATCTTCGACCGGGTGGACGAGCGGAATACCCGCACGAGTTGCTCCGGGTGGGGGAAGGGCGGGGGCGCCAGCAGAAGGCAATTCGTGATGCTAAACGCCGACGTGCTCAGGCCGATCCCGAGTGCGATCATGAGGACCGCGACTGCGGTAAAGCCCGGCGACCTTGCAAGCCGGCGGAAAGCGACTCTTAGGTGCATCGCCATGCTTTCAGGGCGCCGGAGTGATTTCCTCGACTTCGACTCGGACCGGCTTGCCGGGCTCGCAGTCGGCCTTAAGCGCGACGAAATGATCCCGGTGCTGGTCGTAGGTCGGCCAAAGGGCGCTCTTGTCGGTCTCCGGTATGGGAAGGGCCCGGATGGCCTCCCTCGTGAAGAACCCGAATTTCCCCTCGGACATGTCCGAGGGAAGGCCGCCGAGGGGCTTCTTGCAGTGGAAGAGGAACATGAGCCAGTGGGTCTCGCCCTCGTAGGCCTTCTCGGCGATCACGGAGAAGAGGTGCAGGTCCTTGGTCTGCACCTCATGGCCGGTCTCCTCCCTGGTCTCCCGGACCGCGCACTCGAAGGGGGATTCCCCGGTCGCCATCTCGAGCTTGCCGCCGATCGGGCTCCAGACGCCCTTATTCGGGGGCTTGGCTCGCAGGAGGAGCAGGTGCTCCCCGGCGGCATTCTCAAGGAAGACGAGCACCGCGATCTTGTAGGGGAGGGCGGCCGACATCTCTTGGCGGGCCTACAGGATCAGGTCAGGCGGCACGTTGGCCAGCGACTCCTCGACCGTCGTCAGGCCCATCTTGACCTTGAGCATCGAGTCCTGGTGAAGCGTCTTCATGCCGGTCTTCATCGCGATGCGCTTCAATTGGGCGACCTCGACCTCCTTGTTGATGGCCTCGGTCAGCTCCTCGTTGTTGACCATCAGCTCGTGGATGCCGACGCGTCCCTTGTAGCCGTTGCCGCTGCAGACCGGGCACCCCTGGGGGTTCGGCTTGAAGATCTGGCCGCTCCAGCCGATCGCCTTCTCCATGATCGCCTTCTCGCGGCCCTCGGGCTCGTAGGCGACCTTGCAGTTCTTGCAGACGCGGCGAAGGAGGCGCTGGGCGCACACGGCCACGAGCGAGGCGGAGATGTTGAAGGGCTCGATCCCCATCTCCGCGAGGCGCGTCACGGTCGAAGGCGCGTCGTTCGTGTGAAGGGTGGACACGAGCAAGTGGCCCGTCAGCGCGGCCTCGGAGGCGATGCCCGCCGTCTCCTCGTCTCGGATCTCTCCGACGAGGATCACGTCGGGATCCATACGAAGGTAGCAGCGAAGCGCACGGGCGAAGGTGAGCCCGATCTGGCGGTTCATCTGCATCTGGTTGAGGCCCGGCAGCGTGTACTCGATCGGGTCCTCCGCTGTCTGGATGTTCATGTCCGGCGTGTTCACCTCAGCGAGCGCCGAGTAGAGGGTCATGGACTTGCCCGAGCCCGTGGGCCCGCAGTGCAGGATCATCCCGTAGGGCTGGCGGATGCATTCGCGGTAGCGAGCCAGGTTCTCCTCGGAGAAGCCGAGTGCTGGCAGCGGCAGCGTCGACTTCTGCTTGTCCAGGATACGCATGACCACCTTCTCGCCGTAGTTCATCGGCCCGGTCGCCACGCGAAGGTCGATGTCGATGTTCTTCTTCGTGAATTTCTTGAAGATGATGCGCCCGTCCTGGGGCAGGCGCCTCTCCGAGATGTCCAGGTTGCACATGATCTTCAGGCGCGTGGTCAGTCCCGTCGCGACCTGCTTGGGCAGCCTGAGCTTCTCCTGGCAAAGACCGTCGATCCGGTACCGGATCAGGAGGTCCTTCTCCATGGGCTCGATGTGGATGTCGGACGCCCCGGAGATGTACGCGTCCTCGATGATGCGGTTTGCGAGCTGGATGATCGGGGCGGAGTCCTCGCTCTCGAGGTCGGCCACCGCCTTGAACTCGCCGCTGTCCGGATCCGCCTCGTAGGCGTCGCTGATCACCTTGGTGACCGAGCCGATGTCGACGTCGTCGGAGCCCGCCGGCTTGGAGTCCTTGAAGAACTTCTTAACCAGGTTCTCGAAGAGCGTGGCCGAGACGACATGCACCTCGTCGATGCTCTGCTCGGTCGCCTGCGAGAAGGCCTCGCGCTTGGCGTAGTCGAGCGGGTTCATCATCGCCACGCACACCGACCCCGGCCCGAGGCTCTTGTAGGGGAAGACGCCCTCCCTCCTGATGATCGCGTCGCCGGTGATCTCCACCAGCTTCTCGTCGATGTCGAGGTCCTCGATCTTCGTGACGAGCGGAAGGTCGGTCAGCTTCGATACGAACTTCGCCGTGTCGTCGGGCCCGAGCTGGAACTTCGGGTCGATCATCCTGTGGATGAGCGCGGAGGAGTACTCGGCCACCTCGGTCAGGAGCTTGAGGTCGGCGTCCGTGAACTCGCCGTTCGTGCCGGCCGAGAACTCCTTGTTGAGGGTCTGGATGGCGCCGAGCGTGATCGAGGTCTTAAGCGGCACCGTCAGCATCGAGCGCACCTCGAAGCCCGTCGTCTTCGCCATCGAGGACATCATCGGCGCCTGGCTCTCGGTATTCTTGTAGAAGACCGACTCGCCCGTCTGGATCACCTTGCCGACCACGCCCGTGCCGGTCGGGATCTTCAGCTGCAGGAGCTTCGTCTCCATCTCCTTGAACTTGGGCTCCTTCTTAGGGTCGTCGGCCCATAGGGAAGGGGAGTAGTAGACCTGCTTGAAGGCGATGTCGGGGCCCTCGAGGAGATAGAGGGTCATCGACTGCGCCTGGAGTGCCTCGACCACCTTGGAGGCCGTCAGCTCGATCACGGACTGCACGTCCTCCTTGCTCGGCTGCGGCTTGGAAATGATCTTGATCAGCAGTGAGCGTCTCAAAGCGCTCGCGACGGACGGGGTGGCCATACTAGGTAACGATCATACTGTCCCCGCTAAGACGTTGCGGCAACGAGAAACGTCACGGTTGCGCGCCGAACTCCCATTTCCCTTGCATAGCCCCGCAGTTGGCAAAAAATCCCTACCTCATGGCCGAACCGGAACGTCACCCATTTCTGCAGGGACTGAGCAAGCATCGGGGAGCACCCCCGACCGTCGTCGTCATCTTCGGCGCCTCGGGCGACCTGACGGCGAGGAAGCTGATCCCCGCCATCTACAACCTGAGCGTCGACAACCTGCTGCCCGCCGACTTTCACCTGATCGGCTACGGCCGAAAGGAGATGTCCGACGACGAGTTCAGGAAGATCGCGGCCAAGGCCGTGAAGGACTTCTCGCGCCGCGAGATGGACACCAAGGTCTGGGACAAGGTCGCGGCCAACACGACGTACGTCGCCGGCGAGTACGACAAGAAGGCGGACTTCGACAAGCTGGCCAAGCACATCGCCGACATCGAGAAAGGCGTCGGCAGCGAGGTGCAGTCGATGTTCTACATCTCGACTCCCCCCTCCGTGTTCTTCCCGATCATCGAGAACCTGGGCGCCTCGGGCCTCGGCGGCCGCTACCTCGGCAAGCCCCACCACTCAAAGGTCATCATCGAGAAGCCGTTCGGCAAGGACCTCGAGTCCGCCAAGGCCCTGAACGCCGAGCTGCGCTCGGTCTTCGAGGAGAACCAGGTGTATCGGATTGATCACTACCTCGGCAAGGAGACCGTGCAGGACCTCCTGGTCCAGCGCTTCGCGAACTCCATCTTCGAGCCGATCTGGAACCGCAACTTCATCGACAGCGTGCAGATCACGGTCGCCGAGGACCTGGGCGTCGGCACCCGCGCCGGCTACTATGACGAGAGCGGGTGCCTGAGGGACATGATCCAGAACCACACGACCCAGCTCCTCGCCCTGACCGCGATGGAGCCTCCGGGCTCGTTCGACGCGGAGGCCCTGCGCAACGAGAAGGTCAAGGTGCTCAAGGCCATCGAGCCCATCAGCCTCGGGCCCGACGCCGACATGGCGAGGGCCCAGTACGCCGCGGGCATGATCGGCGGCAAGCAGGTGCCCGGCTACCTCGAGGAGCAGGGGATCCCCAAGGACTCGGCGACGGAAACCTTCGCCGCGATACGCCTCTCGATCAACAACTGGCGCTGGCAGGGAGTCCCGTTCTACCTTCGCTCGGGCAAGCGCCTGCCGCGGCGCGTCTCCGAGATCGCGATCCAGTTCAAGAAGGCGCCCGGCACCATCTTCCCGCAGAAGGAGGGCTTCAACCTGGCCGCCAACACCCTTTCGTTCCAGATCCA
>DASRSJ010000238.1:0-8317 GCA_035656555.1 Opitutaceae bacterium | reverse complement strand
TACGTTTGGGGTTTGCTGACATGGAGGCTGCTTCACACATACACGTAAAAGGCGCTCGCGAGCACAACCTAAAGAACTTGGACATCAGGATCCCGCGCGGGAAACTGGTGGTCGTCACGGGCCCGAGCGGCTCGGGGAAGTCGTCGCTGGCGTTCGACACGGTCTATGCCGAGGGCTACCGCAAGTACATGGAGAGCCTCTCGACGCAGGCGCGCCAGGTGCTGGACCAGCTGAAGCGTCCCGACGTCGACTTCATCCACGGGCTCTCGCCGGTCCTGGCGATTGAGCAGAGGACGGGCGGCGTCTCGCCCCGGACGACGATCGCAACCGTCACAGAGGTCTCCGACTACTCGAGGCTCCTCTGGGCCCTCGCGGGCGAGCAGATCTGTCCCAAGGACGGCGGACGCGTCGTTCGCCGCTCGCTGGACGACAACGTCCAGCGCGTCCTCCAGCACTGCCCGGGCGAGAGGATCATGATCCTTGCGCCGGTCCTTCGCGCGAAGCCGAGTGTGCTGCGCGACGAGCTGCCGAGACTCCGCCAGCGCGGCTTCCAGCGCATCCGCCTGGACGGCGAGATCCGCGAGCTCGACGAGGCGAATCTTGTGCCCGGCGGAACGCGCGAGGTGCCGGTCGACGTGGTCGTCGACCGCCTGGTCGCGCTGCCCGATCACCGCAGCCGGATCGCCGACTCGCTCGAGCTCGCCTTCAGGGAGGGAGGCGACCGTGCCTTCATCCTCGCGCAGAAGACCTCCGCGGATCCGTGGAGGGAGCTCGGGCTCAGCCAGCATCTCGCCTGCGATATCTGCGGCGACGTCTTCGAGAAACTGACGCCGCGGCACTTCTCCTTCAATCACCCGGACGGCGCCTGCCCGGAGTGCGGTGGACTAGGGCGGAAGCTGCGGCCCGTGCCGGAGCTCATCATCCCGGACCCGACGAAGTCCGTTAAAGGGGGAGCCATCAAGCCCTGGCGGATCGGCGGCAAGAACCTGATCATCAAGCATAATGCGATACTCAAGCAGCTGGCCGAGCAGCTGCCCTTTGATCCGGAGAAGCCGTGGAAGGACCTGCCCGAGAAGACGAAGGACGCGCTCCTTAACGGCACCGGGGAGCGACTCTTTGCCTTTAAGCTTCGCCGCATGAGGGAGGCGAAGGCCATGCCCTTCGAGGGCATTCTGGCGGATGTCGAGCAGAGCTTCAGGGACACGGAGAGCGAGGGTTTCCAAGCGCGCCTGTCGACCTACATGGTTGCAGGTCCCTGTCCGGAATGCGGCGGCTCGCGTCTCAACAAGCGAAGCGCCGCCGTCCGCGTCGGCGCAATGGGGTTCCCGGGATTCATGGCGATGGACATCGGCTCGGCCCACCATTTTGCGGGCGAGCTCGTGAAGGCGATGGGCGCCACGGAGGCGCTGCGCGAGGTGGTGGTCGGCATCGACCAGCGCCTCCAGTTCCTCCTGGACACCGGCCTCGGATACCTTGGCCTCGACCGCGACTACGCGACACTTTCAGGAGGGGAGGCGCAGCGCGTCCGCCTGGCGACGCAGCTCGGCATGGGGCTTATCGGCGTCATCTACGTCCTCGATGAGCCCAGCATCGGGCTGCATCCGAAGGACAACGAACGCCTTCTTGAACAGCTGCGCGGCCTGCGTGACCGCGGCAACACGGTCCTTGTCGTGGAGCACGACGAGGAGACGATGCGCGCGGCCGACGAGATCATTGAGCTTGGGCCTGGGGCCGGCCACGAGGGCGGCTCGCTCCTCTTCCAGGGAACGCCCTCGGAATGCGCGGCCCAGCCGGCCAGAGTGTCCCAGACGGGGCCGTACCTCGCCCGCAAGATGTCCGTCCACAAGGACGCGGCGACGAAGCTCTCAGACGGCGCGTGGCTCACGGTCCGCGAAGCCCGGGAGCACAACCTTCACGGCATCGACGCCAAGTTCCCGGTCGGCCTCCTCACGTGCGTCACGGGCGTCTCGGGCTCGGGCAAGAGCACGCTTGTGAATGACGTCCTTGCTGCGGCCGCCGCTAGGAAGCTCAACGGCGCGAAGGCGATGCCGGGCAAGCACCGCGCGATCGAGAACCTCGATTTCTTCGACAAGCTGGTGCAGGTGGACCAGGACCCGATCGGGAGAAGCCCGCGCTCGAACCCCGCGACATTTGTCGGCCTCCTCGATCTCCTGCGCGACTTGTTCGCGCAGGTCCCGCTGGCGCGAGTGCGCGGCTACAAGGCGAGCCGCTTCTCATTCAACGTGAGGGGAGGGCGGTGCGAGCGCTGCCAGGGCGACGGCGTCATCAAGCTGGACATGCAGTTCATGGCCGACGCATACGCGCCCTGCACGAGCTGCGGGGGACGACGTTACAACCGCGAGACGCTGGAAATCCTTTTCCACGGCAAGTCGATCGCCGACGTCCTGGACATGACGGTTCGCGAAGCGATCGTCCTCTTCCGCAATATCCCGAGGGTCCTCGACAAGCTGCAGACGCTGGACGACGTGGGCCTCGGCTACCTGGCGCTGGGACAGTCCGCCGTCACGCTCTCCGGAGGCGAGGCGCAGAGGCTCAAGCTCTCGCTCGAGCTCAGCAAGCGCCAGCAGGGCCCGACGCTCTATATCCTGGATGAGCCTACTACGGGGCTGCACTGGGTCGACATCCAGAAGCTGATGGACCTCCTCTTCAGGCTGCGTGACGCCGGCAACACGATCCTCGTCATCGAGCACAACCTCGACGTCATCAACCTGGCGGACTGGATCATCGACCTTGGGCCCGGCGGCGGTCGCGAGGGCGGGGAGTTGGTCTACTCGGGCCCGAGGAAGGGCATTGAGGCCTCTGAAAAGTCCGCGACCGGCTCGGCCCTGGCCGCCTGGTCCAGGCGGGCTAGCGCCGGATGATGCCCAGGCCTACTACGCCGCCGATCGTCAGCACCGCGCCCGCGGCATAGTACTGCGCTTCGGTCGATATGCGGGTTCCGCCGTCGATCTTGTTTCCAATGGTCGTGACCGTCTTGTCCGCCTTGCCTGCAAGCGACTCCTGGCGCTGGTAGCCCATGTAGAGGAGCCAGACGCCGGCCGCTGCAGCCACAAGGGCAATGAGCTTTTTCATATATCAAAATCAACTTGGATGCTTCGCTAGTATTACTTTCGAGACGGAATGTGGTAAGGCTGAGTGAATGGCAACGCTATCACAAGAATTGCGAGAGACTAGTCACGTTTCGGCGTTGGTGCGCGGGCTTATCTTGATCTAGAGACCCAAGTCCAACCCGGCGCATTACTCCTGCAGCCACACACCCTTGTAGGGGTGGTGGTCCAGCAGCGTGGGGTACCAGCCGTGGACCGACGGGCGCGCCAGGAACACGTGGGTATAGTGATAGAGCGGGATCACGGGGGAGTCTCCCATCAGGATCGCCTCGGCCCGGGCCATCAGTGCGTAGCGCGCCTGCGGATCCGTGGTCCGCGCCGCGGTGAAGAGCAGGCTGTCGTAGTCGGCATTTTTCCAGCCGGTGAAGTTGTCGCTGCTGTCGCCGCGCCAGGTGTCGAGGAACGCTGCCGGGTCCGCGTAGTCGGCAATCAGCGAGGACTTGAGCATGTCGAAAGTCCCCGCCGTGCGGGCGGCCTCCGTGCTCTTCACGTCCTCGTTGACCAGCGTCACGCGGATCCCGAGTTCGCGCCTCCACATCTCCTGGAGCGACTCTGCGATCACCTTGTGGTTTTCGGAGGTGTTGTACAGGAGCTCGAACGGCGGCAGACCCGCTCCGCCCGCGTAACCCGCGTCGGAGAGAAGCTGGCGGGCCTTCTCGGCGCCGGGCTGGAGGGCGCCCCCGGGCTCGTAGCCCGCAAAGTCCGAGGGCGTGAAGGTGAGCGCCGCCTTCTGGCCGCCCCGCAGGATTTTATCAACGATCGCCTGGCGGTCGATCGCAAGCGACAGGGCGAGGCGGATCCTCGCGTCGTTGAGCCCGGGTTTCCTCACGTTGATGCGAAGGAAGTAGGTCCCGAGGAGGGGATCCATGCGCAGGAGTTCCGGCGAGTCCCTGCGGTAGCTGTCGACCTTGTCCGGCGGCAGGGTCTCGGTCAGGTGGACCTGCTCCGCGCGGAATGCCCGCTCCTCCGCGTCGATCGAGTCGAAGGAATGGAAGTGGATCTCCTTTAGCCTCACCTTGGCCTCGTCCCAGTAGGTCTGCGAGCGGGCTACGATGATCTCCTGGTTGTGGTGCCACGACACGAGGTTGAAGGGACCATTGCCCTCCCAGTGGCCGGGACCGGCCCACGGGTTGCCGCGGTCCGCCACGCCGCCGTATTTCTTCACGAGGGCGATCGGCACGGGAAACCAGTCCGGCCCGCTAAGGACGGAAAGGAACCACGGGGCGGGATGCTCCAGGCGCACCATGAGCGTCCTCGGGTCGGCGGCCTTGACGCCGACCTCGGAGAACGGGGCCTGCGCCTTGTTGAAGGCCTCCGCCCCCTGGAGGATGTAGAGTTGGCTGGCGTAGGTCGCCCCGAGGGAGGGCGTCAGGATGCGGTGCCACGAGTCGACGAAGTCCTGGGCGGTGACGGGCTCGCCGTTGGACCACTTGGCGTCGGCGCGCAGGTAGAAAGTGTAGGTGAGGCCGTCGGGCGAGATGTCCCAGCGCTCGGCAACGCCAGGCACCGGGTGCAGGTCCACAGGGTCCTCGGCGACCAGGCCCTCGAAGAGTGCCGAGAGGACCGAGTAGTTGGCGGTCAGGGTCGCCATGTGCGGGTCCAGGTCCTCGATGTCCGGGCCGATGCTCCTGTGGAGCACCTGGGTGGCGTCGCCCGTCCGGACATTCGAGGCCTTCGAGCAGCCGCCCAGCGTCAGCGCCGCGAGAAGGAGCGCGGCGGCCGCGCCAATCAGGGGTCTCATGCGCGCTCGATGAGCGCCACGGCGTGGGCCGCGATCGCGAGTCCCTTGCCGATGTCGTCCGAGCCCTCGTTCGTCGTCGCCTTGATGCCGATGGCGCTCGAGGGAAGCCCCGTGGATTGGGCGAGGGCGGCCTTTATGTCGATGATCCGGGAGGCGATGCGCGGCCTTTCGGCGATCACGGTGGCGTCGAGGTTCACCGGCACCCAGCCGTTCTCGCGAAGCACCTGGATCACGCGCTTCAGGAGCACTTGGGAGTCGACGCCCAGCCAGCGCGTGTCGGTGTCGGGAAAGAAGTTGCCGATATCGGGAAGCCCGGCGGCCCCGAGGAAGGCGTCGCAGATCGCGTGTGTCACGCAGTCGGCGTCGCTGTGGCCGTCCAGGCCGAAGTCGGCCTCGAACTTGACGCCGCCGAGGACGAGGGCTCGCCCCGCAACAGTGCGGTGGATGTCGTATCCATGGCCGATTCTGAAGGACATGGACAGGTGACTAATGCGTCAGCCGGCGGGAGCCAACAGGAATTCGAGGTAGCCGAGGTCCATTGGCGAGGTGAGCTTCGGGTTCGGAAGGGTGTTCTCGAGGAGCGCGACCGGGTGCTTCAGGAGCTCGACCGCCGCCGCGTCGTCCGTGACGACGAGCTTGCGGGCCTTCACCTTGGCGTAGGCGTCCGTGATCAAATCCCGCTCGAAGACCTGTGGCGTCTCCATGGCCCAGAGCTTGGAGCGGTCCACCGTCTTGAGCCTGCCGCTCGGCCGGTGCTTCTTGATGGAGTCGGTCACGCGGTGCGCGAGGACGACGGCGTCCTCGCGCTTCACGATCTTGTGGAGGGCGACCAGCTGCTCGGGCTGGATAAGGGGCCGCGCACAGTCGTGGATGAAGACGTACCGGATGTCGTCGGGGAGCGCCGCCAGGGCCGCCATCACCGAGTCCTGCCTCTCCCTGCCGCCCCTGACGAGAACCGCCGGGGTGGGGGCATAGGCCGCGAGCGCCGTCATCTGGGAGCGGTCGCGGTAGACGACCACGTAAAAGTCGGCGACGCCGCTGGCCGCGAAGGCCGCCGCGGAGTGTGCTATGACGGGCTTGCCGCCGAGGGTTGCCAGGACCTTGTCCGGGACAGCGCCCGCCATGCGCCTTCCGGCGCCCGCTGCGAGGAGAATGACTGCAGTGCGGGACATGTTCTTTGGTTCTTCGGACTCGGGAGAGGTGACCTTAGGGCGGCCGCGACCAAGTGCGAACGGAAAATCATGGCATGCGGCCGCCTTTCTGGGAGGATGAGTGACAATTGAGCGCGCTCAACGTTCCCGCACCCGCAAAGATCAACCTGTTCCTGGCCATCACCGGGCGCAGGACGGACAGCTTCCATGACCTGGTGTCGCTGGCCGCGCCCCTGCTCTGGGGCGACGTGGTCGAGGTGAGCCTCCGGGAGACCGGCTTCACGCTCGAGTGCGAGCACCCGGACGTTCCCGCGGGCGAGGCCAACCTGGTGATCAAGGCGGCCCAGGCCTTCGCCGCCGCGAGCGGCTGGGGCGGGGGAGCGCACTTCGTCATCCGAAAGAAGATTCCCGCCGGTTCCGGCCTCGGCGGGGCGAGCAGCGATGCGACAGCCGCCCTCAAGGCCTTGAACAGCCTGACGGGCGAGCCCTTGGACGGCGCCGCCCTTGCCCGGGTCGCCGCGAGCGTGGGTTCAGACTGCGTCCTCTTCCTCTCGCCGATCCCCGTCGTCATGCGCGGGCGCGGCGAGCGCACGGAGCCGCTGGCCAAGGAGGCCTACAGCCGCATCCGCGGCATGAGGGTCATGATCTTCAAGCCCCAGTTTCCCATCCCGACCCCCTGGTCGTATGCCCGCCTGGTGGCCGACGCCCCCCGGGGCTACGTCACCCCCGGCCGGGCCGAGGCCCGGCTCTCCGGCTGGATCGACACCCCCGGCCTCTCCACCGAGGAGCTGCTCTTCAACTCCATGGAGAAGCCCGCATTCACGAAGTATCCCGCGATTCCCGTCCTTATCGACTACCTCAGGAACCGCTTCGGGATATCTGCACGAATGAGCGGCAGCGGCAGCGCCTGCTATGCGCTGGTCAACGAGGACCTTTCGGCCTCCCAGGTCGAGGCCGCCGTCCGGGAGACGTGGGGCCCCTCCGCGTTCTTTGTGGAGTCTCGTATCGCCTGACCCGGCAGGGTCTTGGGCACTGCGCGCAATTGCGCGGTAAATCGCATTGACCGGATCACGCCGGGGGGACGTGATCACGCAGGTCCTGCGGAAACCCCGTCCGCTGGCCGACTTCGCCATGGCCACAGAGCTCAACCCAAAGGAAGAAACGATCGTGCAAGGCATCTCCGCCTCGCAGGGCATCGCCTATGGGCAGATCTTCGTGTACCTCCAGAGCGAGGTAGAGATACCGACCTACCAGGTGGACCCGGAGAAGCGGATCGAGGAGATCGCACGCTTCGACAAGGCCCTCCTTGTGACCCGCCAGCAGATCGCCAAGATCCAGGACGAGGTCGAGAAGAACCTCGGCAAGAACGAGGCCTTGATCTTTGACGCGCACCTCCTGGTCCTCGAGGACCAGGCGCTCATCTCCGAGACGATCCGCGAGTTCGAGGACACGGGCCGCAACATCGAGACGTGCTTCGACACGGTCTCAAAGAAGTACATCCAGGCCTTTGCCGAGATCGACGACGAGTACTTGCGGGAGCGCGCCGGCGACATCAAGGACGTCGCCCAGCGCGTCCTCCAGAACCTCCTGGGCCAGGCCGAGAACAGTCTGAGCCGCCTGGTCGAGCGCCGCATCGTGGTCGCGAATGACCTTTCCCCGTCCGACTCCGCCAGCATCGACCGGGGCTCGGGCCTGGCAATCGTCACCGACTCCGGAAGCAAGACCAGCCACGCGGTCATCGTCGCCCGCTCGATGCAGGTTCCCGCCGTGGTCGGCGTCCGCGACCTGACGAAGCGGGTGAAGACCGGCGACTGGGCCCTTGTCGACGGCTACGAGGGCATCGTGATCCTCAACCCGTCGGAGCAGACGCTCTTTCGGTACGGCAAGATCCAGTCCGAGAAGAAGACATTCGAGGGTCGCCTGCTCGAGGCCAACAAGCAGAAGTCCGTGACGAAGGACGGCCAGGAGGTCGTCCTCATGGCCAACATTGAGAAGGTCGAGGAGGTCCGCCAGGTGAAGGAGTTCCTTGCCGAGGGCGTGGGCCTCTTCCGCACCGAGTACCTCTTCCTCAACGCGGCCCGCATCCCGACCGAGCAGGAGCAGTTCGTCGCTTACAAGGCGGTGGTCGAGGGCCTGGCGCCCAACACCGTCATCATCCGCACCCTGGACCTCGGAGGCGACAAGCCGATGCCGGCGGCGCCGGGCCTCTTCCCGAAGGAGGACAATCCCTTCATGGGCTACAGGGCCATCCGCTTCTGCCTCGACCACCCGGGCATCTTCAAGGACCAGCTGCGCGC
>DASRSJ010000237.1:0-7734 GCA_035656555.1 Opitutaceae bacterium | reverse complement strand
CATCGTCGGCGCCATGAACTCATCCTTCCGCTCGTTTGGCATTGGGCTGCTGTTGGCCGTCGTCCTCGTTTACCTGATCCTCGTCGCCCAGTTCAAATCGTTCGTCGATCCCGTCATAATCCTGCTCGCGGTGCCCCCGGGCATCAGCGGCGTTCTCATCATCCTCACCACGACCGGAACCACCCTGAACATCATGTCGCTAATGGGCATCGTGATGATGGTCGGAGTCGTGGTCTCGAACAGCATCCTGATCGTGGAGTTCACGCACCGGCTCCTCGCGGACGGGATGCCGCTCTATGACGCGGTCCGCTATGCCGTAAGGGTGCGCCTGCGCCCGGTACTCATGACCTCCCTGGCAACGGTGATCGGAATGATTCCGATGGCCCTGGCGCTGGGTGCCGGCAGCGAGTCCTACGCGCCCCTGGCCCGCTCCATCATAGGCGGAATGGTGGTTTCCGTGGTGCTGACTGTATTCATCGTGCCGGCCGCGTTTTTCGTCTGGTACCGCCGAAGGACATGAAAACCATCCGACTAACTGCCCTGTTCCTAGGCATGACTGCCGTGCTTGGCGCTGCGGACGCGCCGCCCCCCACGCTCACAATGGAGCAGGCGAAAGACGAGGCGTTGCGCAATCACCCCGCCTACGCGGCGGCCCAGCTGAGGGCTCTCCTTGCCAAGGAGGCGCTGAAGGTGAGCCAAGCGGCGTACTATCCCCTGGCAAACGGCTACGTCGACGCCGTCGACACGGCTTGGGACAACACCCGGATTCTCGCGGGAGGCATCAACAATCCGTCGGTATACGACCGTGTCGGGGACGGGATCGCGGTCACCCAGATGATCACGGATTTCGGTCACACCAGAAATTTGGCCGGAGGGGCCCGGGCCGAGCTCCAGGCTGCGGCCCAGGGGGCCGAGGCCTCCCGGGAGCAGATCCTGCTTAACGTGGAGGCTAGCTACTACGCGGCTCTCCAAGCCCGTGCTGTTCTGGAGGTCGCCAGGCAGACACTCTCAACCCGGCAGGTGCTCGTGGAGCAGGTGGGAGCGCTGGCGAAGCACCAGCTCAAATCCGGGCTGGATGTGAGTTTCTCGCAAGTTGCGTTCACTCAGGCGGAGCTCCTGGTCCAGAAGGCGGAGGGTGACTCAGAAGGGGCGATGGCCGCCCTCGGCTCAGCCTTGGGTCGCTCCGGTGCCGACGACGTGTCTCTGGTCGACGAGCGCGGACCGGCTGTTGCCCCAGGGCCATTGTCGGTGCTGATCGAGCAGGCCCTGGCACGGCGGCCCGACCTCCTGAACCTCCAATTCAAGGTGGAGGCTGCCCAACGCGTGGCCGCCGCCGCCCGGGACTCCAATTACCCCACCCTTACCGCAGTCGGAGTCGCAGGAAATGCCTTCGCCGCAGACTCCCACCTACCGGACAAGTACGCCGCCGCCGGAGTCCAGCTGACCATACCCATATTCGAGGGAGGGGCCATGGTGGCCCGCCAACGTGAGGCGGAGATTTCGGCGCGGATATCGGCCCAGGCCCTGAAAGAGGCGCAGGACAACGCGGTTCGTGACGTCCGCGTGGCGCTGGCTTCCGCGGTCACGGCCTATAAGCGGCTCGCCACCACCCGGCAGCTTCTCTCGCATGCTTCTGAGGCGCTCGACCTCGCCCAGGCCCGCTACAAAGCGGGAAGCTCGTCGATCGTCGAGTTTAGCGACGCGCAGCTAAACCAAACGTACGCGGCCATCGCGCTCGCGAACGCCGAGTACGACACGCGCATCCAGGAAGCTGTCCTGGATTTCCAGACGGGTGCCATCCGATAGCCGGCCCACGGAGGATTCCTCCTCGGGCGGTTTTTGATGCCGGGCATCCCAAATGCCCGCCCGGGGTTCTTGACCCCTTCGTCACGCCTGCGCCACACGACTGTAACAATGGGTCCATAGTATGGCGCCGCTAACAACCACCCACAGACCCATACCATGCTTCACAAATCGTCTCGTATATGCATCGCCGCGCTGACCGCGCTGCTCCTCTCGGCCGGCACCGCCATGGCCGACCAGGACAACTCAAAGGCGCTCATCGATCTTCTCGTCAAGAAGGGCCTCCTTTCCCGCCAGGACGTCGATAGCCTGCAGGCTGAGGTGGCTGCACAGGCCTCCGCGCCCGCCACGACCACGACCACCGTGACGACCTCGGCCATGCCGTCGTCGGTCCAGGTCGCGGCCCCGAGCGGCCAGAGCCCTCTCTTCTTCAAGATTGGCAACGCCAACTTCACGCCCTTCGGCTTCCTCGACTTTACCGGTGTCTACCGCAACGAGGCGACGGGCAGCGCGATCGGAACGGGCTTCAACAGCATCCCTTACTCGAACCAGTCGGTCGGCCAGCTCTCCGAGACCAAGTTCAGCGCGCAGAACTCCCGCCTCGGCCTCAAGGTCGAGTCGGCCGTCAACGACACGAAGGTCCTCGGCTACGTCGAGACGGACTTCCTCGGCAACGCCCCGACAAACCTCGGCGTGTCCAGCAACTCGGACACGCTGCGCGTGCGCGTCTACTTTGCCGACTTCCGCAACGGCCCTTGGGAGTTCCTGGCCGGTCAGGACTGGAGCATGCTGACCCCGAACCGCAAGGGCATCTCGCCCATTCCGGGAGACATCTTCTACACGAACGACATGGACACGAACTACCAGGCGGGCCTCACGTGGGCGCGCCAGCCGCAGGTTCGTGTTGTCTACCACGCGACGGACGAGTTTACGCTCGGCCTCTCGGTTGAGAATCCCGACCAGTATGTCGGCAGCGCCGTTGTCCTCCCGTCGGCCTTCACGGCCACCGAGGTTGACCAGGGCACCGCGACGACCCAGCCGAACGCCTTCCCCGATGTCGTCATCAAGGGCGCCTACGACACGAAGGCGATCACGGGCCTGCCCTGGCACTTCGAGGTCGCCGGCCTCGCCCGCTCGTACAAGATCAACACTTACTCTTCGACTCTCAACTCAGATGCAACCGCCGAAGGCGGCGGCATCTCCGCTGCGCTGAACCTCGAGCTCGTCAAGGGCTTCACGCTCGTCGGCACCGGCTTCTACAGCTACGGTGGGGGCCGCTATATCAACGGCCTCGGCCCCGACTTCATCGTCAAGGCTCCAGATGCGAGCGGTGCCTATGGCATCGGCCTGGTCAAGGCCACCTCGGCCATCGTCGGCGCGGAGTGGGCAGTCGCCCCGCAGGACACGATCTCGGCCTACTGGAGCACCGCCGGTTTCGGCCAGCGCTACAGCAAGCTCTCGAACGGAACCTATGTCGGTTACGGCTATCCCGGCTCCTCGAACAGCAACAACAAGACGATCGACGAGTACACGATCGCCAACACGTACACCTTCTGGAAGAACCCGGCCTACGGCGCGCTGGCCGTCATCGGCCAGCTCTCATACGTCGACCGCAAGCCCTGGTACGTCGCGGCGGGCGGCCTCACAAAGGCCGACGCCACGATGGTGTTCCTGGACCTGCGCTACACGCTTCCCTGATTTGATTCTCTAGCTCTTCAAAGCCTGCATTCCGCGAGGGATGCAGGCTTTTTTGCGTCCGAAAGGTCAGCCTTTACCATGCCGGCCTCGGAGGGAGGGGAACGGTTCGCCCGGTCCTCGCGGACTCCCGGGCTGCGTCCAAGATCTCCGTCACGATCATGTTGAGGGCGATCGACGACATGCCGGTGGGTTTGATCTCACCGCGCACGACAGCGGAGAGATAGCTCAACTGCTCGGCGCAAGGCCCTGTGATGGCCAGTGCGTTCTGCTGCCTCGCGGGCTCGTCACCCGCCTTGACGCGGACAAATTCCCGGTTGGGGACCATCACAGAGCCCGATTCCCCGTATATCTCCATGTCCTTGCGCCCGTACGGCCAATTCCAGGAAGCTTGGATAACGGCCTGGGTTGTCGGATACCCAAGGACAATGGTCGATTCATCCTCCACACGAGAGTATGTGGCGGGCTGAAAATTCTGCATGACCGCCGTGACGGTCTTCGGCCTCTCCCCTTTCATGATCCAAGTAACCAAGTCCGCTCCATAGCATCCGAAGTCCATGTTTGCCCCACCGCCGAGAGCAGGGTCCGTCAGCCATTTCAGGAAATATGGCGTGGCTTTGATGGCGGACGGCCCAGGGTTGCCGTCCTGGACCAATATCTTCCTCGGACTGCCAATGAGGCGCCTCTGGTTGACCAAGTCAAAGGCCAGGGCGTTGCTGGGATACCAGGTGGTCTCGAAGTTCACGACGACCTCGATGCCTCCCTTCGCCGCGGCCGCGGCGATCGCGCGGGCGTCGTCGAGGTTCGTGGCCATGGGCTTCTCCATCATGACGTCGATCCCGAGCGGCGCGCATTCCTCGATCACCGCCCTGTGGCCGGCCGTCGAGGTGAAGGCAGCAACGGCGCGCACCTTCTCCTTGGCCACGAGGGCCCCGAACGTCGGGAAGAAAAGCGAAGGGCAAAGGTGGAAGTGCTCCTCGTAGTAGCCGATAATCTCCGGGTCCGACTCGACTATGCCGACCAGCTTTAGGTCCCCGCGGCCCTTGAGCATCGGGAACAGGAGCCGCGCGTGGTCGTGCTCGAGGCCAACGACCGCCAAGGGCACCGGGGGCGTTTCCTCTGCTTGGAGGAATGCGGGCGCAGCGAGGAGCAGAAACGAGGCGACGAAGGAGCGGATGAGCATGTTCGGGCGGGGTTGCAGCTGGGGAGCGCCGGCGGGGCGATTCAATGCACCTTTCCGTTCGAATCAAACGTGAAGCGCACGTCGGTCCGCGCCTCGATGGCCTCGGCATAGAGGTAGAGCGGGTCGGCGTCCCCGTTTTTCCTCCAATATACGTTCCTGGCGGGCTCGAACCTCCAGGTGCTTATAGCGGCCTTGGCCGCCGCGAAGAACAGATCGGAGTATGGCCCGGGGATGTTCATCCTCTGCCAGGTCGGCCTCACCTCGGTCACCACGCCGTTCGTGTCGATGAGGATCGTCGCGTTCACGACATATCGCCCGGCATGGCCGGCGAGCGCGGCGGGCGGATAGACGGGCCGCGCGAGTTCTCCCTTCGACTCCGGCCCGATCGGGTTCACCAAGACGTCACTCATCGTGGCCTCTCCCTTCTTGTCGGTCTTTGGCTGGGGGTCGCGTATGGGTTCAAGCATCTCAACGGCGCTAGTCCCCTGCCCCTGACGAGAGGCGCAGGCCTGAAGGAGAAGAACCAGGAGCGCCGCCACGGGAAGGACTCTTGTCGTTGTCATGGGGGCTGCCTTCAACCTTGGCCTGTCTAGAGCGGCGCACAAGGTAAAGGGGCGAACCATGCCCCGATGGACCGGTCTGAAGGGTAGCCAATCGCCGACCGACGAAACCATGATCCCACGCCGCCTCCCGCTCCTGTTCTCCCTCATGCTCGCCGTCCTTGGCGCCTCAGCCGCCGCCCAGGACGTGGAGCCGGATCTCAGGACGACGGCCTTCGTGGACCTTTCGAGGTTCATGGGCCGGTGGTGGGTCATCTCCCACACCCCAAATTTCATCGAGAAGGGAAAGGTCGGCACGTCCGACACCTACACGGCCATATCGAAGACAAAGCTAAAGACAGTCTTCACATTCAGGAAGGACTCGCTGGATGCGCCCGAGGAGCAGTGGAACGGGACGGCCCGCATCATCAACACCACGACGAATGCGGACTGGAAGGTGCGGCTCATCTGGCCGTTCGAGTCACGCTACAGGGTCCTGGACCTGGATCCCAACTATGGCTGGGCTGTCGTTTCCAATGGAAATGGGAAGCTCATATGGGTTCTCTCCAGGACCAGAAAGCTCGATGAATACACCTACAAGGTAATAATGGAGCACCTCAGGCAGCGCCGGTGCAGCCCGGCGTCTCTTGAGAGAGTACCTCAGGCGCCCTGATCCCGGCTCCTACCCGAGATTCTTGTGGTCGCCGAGGTGCGTGGGCGCCTTGCCACCCAGTGACGCTTTCGCGAGCGAGAAGAGGACGAGCATCCGGCTAGACTTCGCGTCCCAATACTCGGCGTGCTCGATCTCAACCTTCAGGAGCGCGAGCGAGCGGTCGTCCGGGCCATCGGGGAACCAGCCCTTCATCAGGGGATTCCACATCTCCCTCGCCCGAACTGCGTCCTTCACGACGCTCGCCCGCCCGGACATCGAGACATAGCGCTCGGTCTTTGGCTCAGCCAGCGCGATGTTCACCTGGCTGTCGAACTCCACCTCGTGTGCCTTCAGGGACTCCTCGGCCGTGAAGAAATAAAGGTTGCCGTCAAAAGAATGCTTCGGGCACGCCATTGGGCGGCTGTGCAGTGAGCCGTCCGGGGATTTCGTGACGATCATCGCAACGCCGATGTCGTGAATCAATTTGTCCAGCTTGTCGGTCTCTTCCTTGGTCAGCGTGAGTGTGCTCATACTCCCATTGTGGCCGACCGCGTGGCGCGGTTCCCGAAAATGTGGAGCCTATTGAGATCAGCCTGCGACGAGGGCAGCCCAGGCGATTAGGCCCCCGATCGATATGAGCATTATCGGGATGCCGAGCTTGGCAAAGTGCACGAACGAGATCGCGATGCCCTGCTGGCGGGCCTCCTGGACCACGATGATGTTGGCGATGCTCGCCGTGACGATTGCGTTGCCGGCGAAGCTATTCGCAACCGCCAGCACGTAGGCATTCGCGGCGTGGGTCATGGGCACTATCTTGATCAGGAGCATGACGGCCGGCGCATTGTTGATCAGAATGGTCAAGCCCGTCGTAAGAAGCGCCTCGTTTACCGGCTTCGCCGGGTCGAAGCCCACCTGCCCCATCCATTGGACCACGTGGGCCGCGTAGCCGGTTGCCTGGAACGAGCCGCTGACGACGAAGAGCGACATGAAGAGGAGAAGGATCGGCCACTCGACGAGCGCCAGAATCTGGTCGGTTTTGAACTTTGTGCTCAGCAGGTGGATACCCGCCGCGACTAGGACGGTTATCTCACGCGGAATGGAGGTGAAAAAGAAGGCGATAACGGCTCCCAGGATAACGAGGCCCTTGATGCAGTGGTACCTGTTGAAGGGAACCGGGATCGGCTCGGGCAGGACGTCCTCCGGAAGGAGGATCGGGGGTTTGTCGCTGCGCGCCATCAGCGCCACGGCGTAAGTGCCGGCGAGCCCCACAAGAACCGGCACGACGGCCCAGGCCATGTAGCTGAGGAAGCCGAGGTTCGCGACCGAGCCCACCATCATGTTCTGGGCATTGCCGATCAGGGTGGCCGCCGCGCCTATGTTGCTCGCCGCCGCAAGGGCGACCAGGTACGGGACGGGATCGATCCTCTGGCGGACGAGTGCCGTCGCCACGACGGGAGTCAGAACGCAAACCACAATGTCGTTGTTGAGGAAGGCCGACAGCGCCGCTGTCACGACGATGAGGAAAGCGAGGAAGCTGTTCGGTGATCCAAGTCGGGCGGAGATGCCGGCTGCGATCCGGTCGTAGAAACCCGAGAGGCGCAGCTGGGCGGAGAGAACAAAGAAGCCGAAGAGGAGGAGTATTGTCGGCCAGTTGATGCTTGCCGCGGTCTGGGCGGCTGGCACGCGCGAGAAGATCATCATCCCGATGGCGCCCAGGAGCGCTATGCCCGTCCGGTTGAGCCTGAGGCCGGGGATGCGGCCAATCGCGAGTCCCAGGTAAGTCAGGACAAAAATCGCCAGGACTATCGGCCTCGCGTCAAACGGTACATTCATTGGGGATCTGCCACGGCCCGAACGACCTT
>DASRSJ010000236.1:0-6326 GCA_035656555.1 Opitutaceae bacterium | reverse complement strand
CCCGACATCCGCATAACGGACAAGGGCCTCGTGACCGTGCCGGGCATGAAGATCCTCCCCCTCTTCGAGAAGGGATGACACGGATCGCGGCAAAAAACATTCGGAATGGCCCGGCCCCTGTGGTTTTCTGGCCCTCCCCATGAGCTTCAACTTCGACACGCCTCCCGACCGCAGGGGCACCGACTCGCAGAAGTGGCAGAAGTACGCCGGCAAGGACATCCTGCCGATGTGGGTCGCGGACATGGACTTCGAGGTGGCCCCGGTGATCACCGAGGCGATCCGGGCGCGCCTGCAGCAACCGGTCTTCGGCTACGCCCGCCCGGTCAAGTCGACGACGGACGCGATCGTCGAGGCGATGGAGAGGCTCTACTCCTGGAAGATCGACCCGTCGTGGCTCGTGTGGATGCCTGGCCTCGTGAGCGGCATCAATGTCGCGTGCCGCGCCTTCGCGGACGACGGCGACGAGATCCTCAGCCTCTCGCCCATCTACCCGCCCTTCACGACGAGCCCCAAGCTCCAGGAGCGCGTCGCGAAGACCGTCCCCCTCGTGCTCAACACGGCGCAGCGGCGCTGGGACATCGACTGGGACGCCCTCGAGGCGGCCGTGACGCCAAGGACCAAGGTCCTCATATTCTGCCACCCGCATAATCCCGTCGGCCGCGTCTGGACGCGGGCCGAGCTGGCGCGGATCGCCGATTTCTGCACGAGGCGCGCAATCATCCTGCTGACGGACGACATCCACTGCGACCTGCTGCTTGAGCCCGGCGCGGTCCACGAGCCCTTCGGCGTGGTGGCGCCCGACGCCTCCTCGCGCACCGTCACCTTCATGGCGCCGAGCAAGGCGTACAACGTCCCCGGCCTCGGCACTTCGTTTGCGATCATCCCCGACCCCACACTGCGCTCGCGCCTCACCAAGGCGGCGCTCGGCATCATGGCCGAGGTGACCGTGCTCGGCTACGTCGCCTGCGAGGCGGCGTACCGCGACGGTGGCCCCTGGAGGAGGGAGCTCCTCGCCTACCTGCGCGGTAACCGCGACTACCTCGCCGACTTCGTCGCCAGGGAGCTTCCAGGCGTCAAATCGGAGGCTCCGGTCCAGGCCACTTACCTGTCCTGGCTGAACGTGGCGGACCTCGGGCTGAGCCAGCCCACGAAGCATTTCGAGGATCACGGCGTCGGCCTAAGCGACGGCGTTCCCTTCGGCGCCGCGCCCGGGGCCTACGTGCGCATCAACTTCGGCTGCCCGCTCTCGACCCTGAAGGAGGGCCTTTCGCGAATGAAGGCCGCCATCGCGGCCAGGTAGCTCCCGGCACTTGTCGGTTGCGGCAACCGGCGCCCGGCGCATCCTTCGCCGCAGGAAATGCGCATCGAGAACATAGAGACGTCCTCCAATCTCTGCCTGTCGCCCTTGGCCGGCTACACGAACCTGCCGATGAGGATGACGGTGCGCGAGATCGGCGGGCTCGGCTGGGCGACCACCGACCTCGTGAACGCACGCTCGCTGATCGAGAAAAACCCGGTGGCCCTGAAGCTCGTCGAGAGCTGCCCGGAGGACACGCCGCTCTCCATCCAGCTCTTCGGGAGCGTGGCGAGCGAGATGCGGGACGCGGCGAAGATCTGCGAGGACATGGGCGCCCAGGCGGTCGACATCAACATGGGCTGCCCGGTGAAGAAGGTGACGAAGATCGGCGGCGGCTCGGCGATGATGACCGAGCTCGCGAAGACCGCGGACCTCGTTCGCGGAATGGTCGAGGCGATCAGGATCCCCGTGACGGCGAAGATGCGCCTGGGCTGGGACAACGACAACATCACGGCTCCCGACCTCGCGCGCTCGCTCGAGGAGGCGGGCGTCTCGGCGGTGTTTGTCCACGGACGCACGCGCGCCCAGGGCTTCTCGGGCGTCGTGAACCTCGCCGGGATCCGCTCCGTCGTGGACGCGGTCCGCTCCATCCCGGTGGTCGGCAACGGCGACATCACGACGCCGGAGGCCGCGCGGCACATGATGGCCGAGACCGGATGCGCCGGCATCAGCATCGGGCGCGGGGCCTTCTATGATCCCTGGATATTCAGGAGGACCGAGCACTACCTGCGGACCGGAGAGCTCCTGCCCGAACCCGGGATCGAGGAGAGGATCCAGGTGCTGCGCCGCCATTTCGAACGGTACTGCGAGTTCTACGGCGAGGCGCGCGGGGCGCGGTTTTTCCGAAAGGTGGCGCCGTGGTATGCGAAGCGGTTCGGGCCCGCACGGCCCTTCAAGGTCAGGATACTCACGATCGAGTCGAGGGCCGACTTCGAGGCGGCCGTCGCCGAGTACCTCGCCTGGCGAGCCGCTTTCTGCGACAGCTCAGGCGAGCTGCTCCCGAAATTCCAGCCGGCGCCGATGACGCCGTCCTTCATCACGGGCGAGGCCGAGGTGTTCGCCCGCGACTCGATTCCGGTCCCCAAGGGTCCGATCGAGACGTGGTAGGTCCCGTCAGGTCGGCTGCCAGAGCTCGATCGGGTTTCCGTCCGGGTCCTGCAGCTTGGCAAAGCGGCCGTACGTGTGGTCGGGGTTCGCCTCAACCGCGATTCCCGCGGCCTTGAGCTGCTCGACCATCGCGTCCAGGTCCGTGACCCGGAAGTTGATCATCCACGCCTGCTCGGGCCTCCCGAAATAATCCGTGTCGGCCGGGAACGGCGAGAAGGCGGTGTCGCCCTCCTCCTGCCGCCAGCACTTCGCTCCCTCCACGGTCGGCACGGGATCCACGCCCAGGTGCTCGTGGTACCACTTGGCGGACGCCGCGGGGTCCTTCGCGCGGAAGAAGAAGCCGCCGATCCCCGAGACCTTCTGTTTGGGTTTGTTTGTGCTCATGATTCTCCGATCCAGTTCTTAGAGAGGACCGCGACGCGGTAGGAATGAAGCTCGTGGTGCATCACGCCGCGCGCGACCGCAGGGTCTTTCATCATGAGCTCCTTCGCCGCCTCCGCATTCTCAGCGGCGAGAATCACGATGCCGTAGGTCTTCTCCGCCGTGCCCATGGTGCGCCCGGCGAGGAGGACGATACCCTTCGAGGCGAGCCCCTCGAGGTGCTCAAAGTGCGCCGTGATCGCCGCCCTCTCCTCCTCGGTCGGTCCGGAGAGGATCATCTCGGGACGGGTCGGAACGATCCTGTAGATGAACTGCTCCATGGCGCGACGACCTTAGTAGTCCTTCGAGACCTCGGCCCCGGTCGTGTCCTTGAAGAAGATCGCCTTCTTAACGGCGTCGATGCGCTCGAACTGGATGCCGAGGGCGCCCTCGACCGTCTGGCCCTCCTTCACGATGCTGCCGTTGATGAGGGCGCGCGACGGGTGACCCTGGAAAACGCCGCCTATGGACGCGTTCGCGACAAAGGTCCGAAAAGCGGCGCTTGCCGCCGGGGCGGCCTCGAGGCGCTCGGCGTTCACCTTCACGTCAGACGTGATGTTCGTCTGCACCATCACCGATTCGACGGTGTTGGAGGGAGCCGGTGTGGGTGCGGCCACGTCCTCGCCGGCGAGCGCCGCGTCGACCTTGGCCTGCTCGGCCTTGCGCCGGTTCGCGATGGCGGCCTGGCCGTCGGCCAGGAGCTTGGCCGACGCGTCGGCGATCTGCTTCGCCGTCTTTGCGGGCGAAGGGACCTTGATGACGATCGGGGGCGGCGCGCTCTGGAAAAAGATCCTGTAGGTGAAGAAACCTCCGACGACGACGGCGAGGGCGAGGACGCCGATGCCCGCCTTCGCGACCGGGCCGAGCGCGGATCGCTTTCCCAGGACGGAACCCGGCTTCGGGCCCTTCCCGGGCTTTCCGGGCTTCACCGATCCCGGCTTCACGATCGGCTTGCCGCCGGGCTTACCGGGGGCATCCGCAGATACCTTGATGTTCAGGGCGGGCTTACCCGTCGGCGGAGGCGGGGCGGCCACGGGCGCAGCCATGGAAAGGCGCGGCACGGAACCGGGGGCGGGCGGGGCCTCGGGCGCGCCACCGGGCGGAGGCGGGGGTGCGAGACCGATCGGCGCCTTTCCGGGCATGGGAATCGGAGGCGGAGGCAGGGGCAGCCCGCTCGACGGCTCGGGCGCCGGCGCAAAGGCGGGGGGCGGCGGCGGGGTGTTGTAGGGTTCCGGTGGCGCCTCGAAAGCCGGCGGCGGCGCGAAAGCCGGCGGGGGGGCGGGCGGCGGGGCCGCGTTCTTCGGCCTCAGCTTGAACACGGGCAGGCCTTCGGGTGCCGGGGCTTCCGCTCGCGGAGGCTCCGGGGCGGGTGCAAGGTCGGGAGGGGGTGGGGGCGCGATGAAGGGCTCAGGCGCCGGGGCCGCCTGCTGTTTCACGGGCTCCTCGGTGAGGCTCAGGCGCGGCTTCAGCCTGAGGCGCGCCGTGCCGTCACCCTGCTCGGCGGCGGGTGCCGCCGCAGGGGGTGGTGGCACGGGCGCAGCCGGCGCCTCGCCCCCGGAGGGAGGGCGCGGCTTCAGGCGAAGCGGTTGCGGCTCGTCGCTCATTAAGACGCAGGTAAATGACTTACCGAGAAAACACGAAACCAAAAAGATTCACTCGCTGTCCCACCCCGGCAATGCCATCTTCAAGTCCACTGCCCATGAAACGCCTAGTTCCGTTAGCCCTTGCCGCCGCCCTGCTTGCCAATTCGGGATGCCACATATTTTCGAAGAAAAAGAATCCGGTTGCGCCCAAGGAGAGCAAGAATCTGGCCACGGATACTGAAAAGGACTTCATGGTGCGCTGGATAGACAAGCGCGCTGCCGACCTAGTCGCCAAGGGAATGACCGCGGACAGCGCCCACGCCCAGGCTGTCACGGACTACAAGGCAGCCTTCTCGTACACGAAGACGGTGCAGCAGGCGCACTGAGCGCGGCGTTAGTCGCGCTTAACCCCGACAATCTCCATCTCGAACACGAGGGTGGCATCGCCCGGGATGCGCGGGGGACTGCCCTTGCGGCCATACGCCAGCTCGGGAGGAACGATGACGAGCCACTTGGCTCCGGGCTTCATGAGCTGGAGTATCTGGTCCCAACCCTCGATGACCATGCCGCGGTTCACGCGGAACTGGAAGGGCTTCGTAAGGTCGTGGTGCTGGTCGAAGATCTTCCCGTTCAGGAACTTCCCGGTGTAGTTGACCGTCACCAGGTCGCCGGATTCGATCTTTGAGCCGAACCCCGCGGTCTCGACGATGTAGCGGATGCCGGTATTGGAGATCTTGGCCGCCGGCCACGTCTTCATGACGAAGTCGTAGTCGTCAGGGGGCAGCTTCTCGCGCTGGGCGTGGAGGGCGATCGGTGCTCCGATCAGCGCGCAGGCCACGGCTAGAATTCGAAGGGATAGCATCTCCGATTACCCTGCCAATGCGCCCGGCTTCGTCAAGAAACGACCGGCAATGGAGGGGTGCGACGCGATGAGATCCAGCGCTTTCCTTAGAAGCGTGATTCCCGGCTCCATCCGGTGCCAGGGCGAAGCGCCCGAGGGATGGGGCAGCGGGATGCAGTCGGCCTCCATACCGGCGAGCTTCACCTTGAAGGCCTTGCCGATCGTTTCCTGGAGGGGAGCCGATTCAAGGAAACGGCTGATGGCGAGCTTGCCGACCGGCAGGACGAGTTTCGGTCGAAGCAGCTTGAACTCCTTCTCCATCCAATAGTTGCAATTCTCGATCTCGTCCGGCGCAGGGACACGGTCCCCGCCCATCGGAAGCTTTCCCGGGAAGCAGCGGCACACGGCCGCGAAATAGATGCGGTCTCTGACCTGGTCCTCGGTCCATCCCGGGGAAGCCGCGAACCACTTGAAGAGCGTCTTTCCCGCAGTCCACGCGAACGGACGGCCCATGATGGGCTCCTTGTCGCCGGGTGCTTGGCCGATCAGCATGATCTCGCTCGCCACCGGCCTGCCGACCACGACGGGCTTGAGCATCCGCGGGCAGCGGTCACATCGGCCAAGGGCCGCCAGGTGTTTTTCGATTACCTTCGAATTCATTCACAAAAAAAAGGATGGAGGCCTTTTGGGCACTCCATCCTTCGCAAATGTTCTTAAGCGCTAGGCTTAGTAACGGCGCTCGCCGCGGTCGCTGCGACCGCCGCCGCCACCGCCGCCGAAGCCACGACCGCCGCCGCCGCCGCCGCCGCCGAAGCCGCGACCACCGCCGCCGCCGCCGCCGCCGAAGCCGCCACCCGGGCGGTCCTCTTTCGGACGAGCCTCATTGACCGTCAGCTGACGGCCGCCGAGCTCGACGCCATTGACCTTCTCGGCCGCAACCTTGGCCTCATCGGCCGTGCCCATGGTGACGAACGCGAAACCGCGGGGGCGGCCGGTCATCTTGTCCATGGCGACGTAA
>DASRSJ010000235.1:0-15196 GCA_035656555.1 Opitutaceae bacterium | reverse complement strand
TTGTAGCCATCGATCTCCACCTCGGCGACGGCCGCGCCGCACGCAAAATACTGGAAGGGACGCCCCGAGGCTGTGGACCAGTCCCAGTAGATCCCGGGGGTCGCGTAGAATCCCGACGCCGACATACTGACGCGTTTCTCGTGCGCCCGGAAGCACACGTCGGCCATGTCCGCCAGGGCGTCGGTGCCCTTGGCCGTCACCCGGCCCTCGTCAAAGGAGACGTCATTCGGGTCAACCGTTGTTCCGCTGCGTTTCGAAAGAACCTCCGCGGCCACGGGCCGCAGCCGCTCCATCAAAATCATGCAGGCGTTGCGCACCGCCGCGCCGTTCAGATCGGCACCGGAGGACGCCGCGGTGGCAGAGGTGTTGGGCACCTTGTCCGTCGCCGTCTGCATCATGCGGATCCGCTTGGCCGGCAGCCCCAGCTCGCGCATCGCCACACCCAGAATCTTCGTGTGGAGGCCCTGCCCCATCTCGGTGCCGCCGTGGTTCACCTGGGCGGTGCCGTCCATGTACATGAGTACAAGGGCGCCCGCTTGGTTGTAGTGGGTGAGCGTGAAGGAGATCCCGAATTTGAGTGGCGTGACCGCGAGCCCCCGCTTGATCCGGGTGTGCGAGGCGTTCCAAGCGTCGACCGCGGCCCTGCGCTCGGCGAAGCCGGCCTGCTTCTGGACAAGGTTCCAGACGTCGCGCAGGCGGTTGTCACCGATGTCCTGGAAGAAGTGGGTCTTGTTTGTCTCGCCGCTTCCCCTGTAGAGGTTGCGATCCCGGACCACCTCGGGGGCGAGCCCCGTCCGTCGCGCTATCCGGTCGACGATCTCCTCCATGACCAGCATGCCCTGCGGTCCGCCAAAGCCGCGGTAGGCCGTGTTCGATGCGACGTTCGTCTTGGCGATCAGGCCCGTGAACCGGACCGCGGGGATATAGTAGCTGTTGTCCAGGTGGAACAGGGCCCGGTCGAGCACAGGCTGGGAAAGGTCCATGGACCAGCCGCCGTCCGAGCAGAGGTCGACTTCGGCCCCGAGGATCATGCCATCCTTGTCATGGCCGACGGAGAACTTCGCGTAGAAGGGATGCCTCTTGCCGGTCATCATGATGTCCAGGTCGCGGTCGAGCTGCATGCGGACGGGCTGGCGTGTCTTGACCGCGGCCAGGGCCACCATCGCCGCGTAGCCGTTGCCCTGGGTCTCCTTGCCCCCGAAGCCGCCACCCATCCTAGGGGACAGGACGACAACCTTGTTGCGCGTCTCATGGAGGACGTCGGACACGACGAGCTGGATCTCCGAGGGATGTTGCGTGGATGAGCTGACAAACACCGATCCGTCCTCGCCGGGCTCCGCCCAAGCGGCCTGGGACTCGAGGTAGAAATGCTCCTGGCCCCCGAACTCGAACTCACCTTCGAAATGTAGGGGCGCATTCGCGACCGCCGCCTTTGCGTCGCCGCGCGCCAATGTGTGCGGCTTGGAGTGGTAGCTCTCCTGCGCAATCGCGTTCTTGATTCCGACAAGCGGCGGCAGCGGCTCGTAGTCCACGACGACGGCAGCCGCCGCCGTCCGGCACTCCTTGATGGAATAGCCGACGACCAGGGCCACCACCTGCCCGTGGTACAGGACCTCTTTGTCCGCGAAGAGGGGCTCATCGTGGCCTGTCCCGATCTGATTGTGGCCGGGAATGTCCTCGGCAAGGAGCACGGCGACAACACCTGGCATGGAGCGCGCCGCGGTCGCGTCGCGCCTGAGGATCTTCGCCTTCGCGTGGGGCGACCACACCGGCCAGACGTCGAGCATCGTTCGACGCATCGCCGTGTCGTCGACATACATGGCCCTTCCCGTGACATGGCCCACCGCGCTCTCGTGGCGCAGGAGGCGCGAGGGATCCGTGGCGGGCGGCTCGGCCCCTTTCTCGAAGTCCAGGGGGGCATCCTGGGCGATGCTCGTATCGCCTGCGGCAAACTTCTCCCAGAGGCTGACGATCAGTCCGCGCCGGAAGGCGGCCCCTGCCCTCACGTCGTCGATCGGCTTGAATTCCTCGGCGAGGACCCTGGCCACGTCGGCGGCCGCCTCGGAGAGCTTCCTTCCCTCGAGCGCCGCCTCGGCCTTCCTGGCACGGACCGGAGTGGCCGCGACGCCGCCGTAGGCGAGGCGCGCCCGGCGAACGACGCCCTGCTTGTCGAGGTCGATCGAGAACGCCGCGGCAACAATGCTGATGTCGAGCTCACGGCGCTTCGACACCTTGTAGAAGTCGGCGCGGCGCTCGAGGCCGTTTGTGGCGGTCCTTGGTATCAGCACCTCGACGATGATCTCGCCCGATGTCATGACTGTCTTTCGGTACCCAGTGAAGAAATCCGCCAAAGGCACGGTCCTCCTTCCTGAGGAGGAGGCCAGGACAACCTCGGCATCCAGTGAAAGAAGAAGCGGGGGACTATCGCCGATCGGCGAAGCCGTGGCCAGATTGCCGCCGAATGTCGCACGGTTTCGAATCTGCCGGGAGGCGAACACCTTTAGCATCTTGGCGAGAGACGGATATTCCCCGGAGACGGCCTCTTCCACGGCGGTCAGCGTAGCCGAGGCCCCGATTCTCCAGGCCGAGTCTGTCTTCACGATCTTCGAAAGCTCGGCGACGCCCTCGGTCGAGATGAGAAGCGGGAACGGCTTGAACTTCTTCGTCACGTCGACGCCGATCTCGGTCGCGCCCGCGACAAGCTGGGCCTTCGGATTGTCCTTCAGCGCCGTGAGAAGGTCAGGGAGCGACACGGGCCTGAGGAACCGCCCGTTCTGGGGATTGTAGTCCAGCGCCGTGGTATCCGGCACGGGGATCTCCAGCCGCTTTCCAAAGGCATCCGTTTCCTTTGCCGCGTCACGATGCTCCAGGGCGTTCAGCGCGGCATCCCGGATTGGTCGGTATCCCGTGCAGCGGCAGAGGTTGCCGCCCAGCTGGTCGCTGACCTTGCAGGGCCCGCTGCAGTCCTTGCGGTAGTAGCCTTCAAAGAGGGACATCACGAACCCCGGCGTGCAGTAGCCGCACTGGGAACCGTAGCTGTCGACCATGGCCTTCTGCACCGGATGCAGGGGCTCGCCGTGGGCGGACAGTCCCTCGACCGTCACGACCTCTCGGCCGGCGAACATGGGAAGGAGCGCGATGCAGCTGTTGAAGCCGCGGTAGGTCGGATTGCCCGCGGCGTCCCGTTCGATGACGGCGGCCGTGCAGGCGCCGCAGTCGCCCTCGGCGCACCCTTCCTTTGTGCCGGTCAGGCCCGTCGCCCTCAGGTAGTCCAGAAGCGTCGTCGTGGTCGCCTCGCCATCAATGCGGACCTGCCTGCCGTTGAGCGTGAACTCAAATCCCATCGGTCAGAGGGCCAGCCTCGCCATCGTGTGGGCGAGGACCTCGGCGCCGGCGGCGACATGTTCGGGTGTGGAGTACTCCTCGGGACGGTGGCTCCAGCCGTTGCGGCATGGGATGAAGATCATGGTCGTCGGGCTCACGCGCGCCATGAAGAGCGAGTCATGGTAGGCGCGGCTCACCATGCGCAGCGAGCGCAGGCCGAGCTTGGCGCTCACCTGCTCGGCGATGTCGACGGTGGCCTTGTCGCCCGCGGCCGGGGGATCGGCGTTGATCTCCTCAAACTCCATCGTGACGCCGCGCTTCCTGCAGGCCGCCTCCGCCGCGGCCTTGATCTCCGAGAATGCCTTCGACCGCGAGTCGAGGCGGGAGTCCCTTAGATCGATCTCGAGATACGCCTTGAAGGGGACACTGTTCACCGCCCCCGGCTCGATCTTGAAGACGCCCACCGTGCCGACCGTATCCGGGCTTCCGCTCGCCTTCGCGGCGGCCTCGACGGCGAGCGCGATCTCGGCGCCCGCCAGCATCGCGTCGTGGCGAATGGGCATGAGAACCGCGCCGGCATGGCCGCCCTCGCCATGGAGCGTGACCCTGTAGCTGCTGGGTCCGGCGATGTGCTCGACGATCCCGATCGGGATATTCTCCTTCTCCAGGATCGGGCCCTGCTCTATGTGCAGCTCGACGAAGGAATGATAATAGCCCGAGGGAAGCTTCACCGACTCGAGCGGCCCACTGTAGCCGGCGGCGGCCCTCAGCTCATCGAGCGAGCGGCCTTCCTTGTCCCGCAGCGCCTGGGCCTTCTCGACGGAGATTGATCCCGCCATGAGGCGGCTCCCGAGGCAGCCAAGCCCAAAGCGGGTCGGCTCCTCCGCGGTAAACATCACGACCTCAAGCGAGCGCCTTGGCTTGAAACCGGCCCTCTTTAGGGCCGCAAGGGCCTCGAAGGCGGCCAGCACGCCCACCACACCGTCGTACCGCCCGGCGTTTGGAATGGCGTCCGTGTGGGAGCCCGAGCCGACCGCCGGAAGACCCGGCTCTGAGCCCGCCCACCTCGCAAAGATATTGCCGACGGCATCCTCCCGAACCGTGAGGCCGGCGTCCCTCGCGGCCTTCCTGACATATTCCCGGCCCCTCATATCAGCCTCCGAGAAGAGCACCCTGGTGACGACCGGGGCCGGAGCCTCGGAGATCAGGGCCAGCTCGTCTATGCGGCGCTCGATTCCGGCGCTGTCGATAGTGATCTTGAGGGCATCAGCCGACTCACTCATAGGGCGGACCTGTTCACGTCCTTGTAATAGAGGTAGCGCGCCGGGGTCTTGCCCATCGCGACAAACCACTGGGCGCAATAAGGGGCCATCCAGATCGCATCACCGGCCTGGACCGGATACCACGAGTCCTCGAGACGGTACACGCCGCCGCCGGAAAGCATCACAAGCCCATGCTCCATGATGTGGATCTCGACGAACGGAAGGTGGCCGCCCGGCTGGTAGGCGAAGACATTGACGGCCATGTCGAACGCCGGCTCATCCGGGAGAAGCACCTGGAGATTCGCGGCCGCATCGCCAAGAAACGGGACGCCCTTAACCCTCGATTGGTCGCCGAGGATGGGTTTCGGGGCCTTGACCCCTGCAAGAGGGACATAGGTCTTCTGGAACAGGGTGACTTTCGTACCCTTCTTGGGGGAGGACAGGCTCCACTCGCTCCCGGCCGGGCAGAAGAAAAAGCCGCCGGCCTTGAGCTTGCGGCTCTTTGAGCCGACAGACACGGCAGCGCCGCCCTCCATGACGAAGCCAAAGGTCTGCACGCCGCTCGCCGGGATCTTCGCGGCTCCGCCTACCTGGAATGTGATCAGGGTCTGCGCGACCTTGGCGCCCATCGCAGGGCCCACCAAGACAGCCACGGTCGCCCCCGTGATGCCGGGAACCGAGCTGTTCACATGGTTCGCCTCGGTGATCAGGGCGTGCCGGGCGCCAACGTGCGCGCGTGTGTGGCCAAAAAGTTCGGGCATTGGATTCGGGGTCTTAGGGTTGAATGAAGAGCAGTTGCCGGGCCGAGTTTGGCCCTAGTCTGGCCTAATAAGATGACCGGACGGAGCACCCTGTGCAATCCGGCCCTCAGAAAAGACGGTGCGACCCCGGACGATCGTCCGGGCGATCGTGACCGTGGTCTTGCGCTGGTCGTACGGGCCCTGGGTGTGCTTGTAGAGAAGCTCCTTATTCGAGAGCTCGTGCGGGTCGTTTAGGTTGAGGAGGGTGATGTCGGCGTCGAATCCTATGGCCAGACGTCCCTTTTTCTTCGTTATGCCGAAGCGCTTCGCGACGTTGCCCGAGAGGAGTCCCGAGAACTGCGCGAGGGCCGTGGCCGCGGGCCGGCGCTTGATGGCCTCGGAGAGGAGAAGGCCGAACGCGTGTTGGCACCCGGAGATCCCGCCCCAGATCTCGAAGAAGTCATCGGATCGCTTCATTCCGGGAGGCGCCGGAGAGTGGTCCGAGCCAATGGTGTCGATCCGTCCAGCCTCGACCTCGTCCCAGAGCCCAAGCCTGAGCACATCCGGCCTAAGCGGCGGAAAGCACTTCGCGGGGGCCCCAAGGCGGACCACGTCCTCGTCCTCGAGAAGAAGATAATGGGGGCAGGTCTCGACTGTGACATCCACTCCCTTGGCCCTTGCCTGGAGCGCCAGATCGATTCCCTCGGGACTGCTCACGTGGACAATGTGGAGCGCACAGCCCGTCTCTCCCGCAATGTCGGTGGCCGTGCGGATCGCCGCGAGCTCAAGCTCCACCGGCCTGGACTTGAGCCAGGTGCGCACGTCCGTTCCCCGCGCGTGCTGCTCGACCGTCCTGTGGCGAGCGAGCGTGTCATCCTCGGCGTGAACGGCGACCAGCAGGCCGAGCTCGGCCGCGCGCTTCATGCCCTTCCTCAGAGTGTCCGCGTCGGCGAAGGGGAACTCCTCGACACCGCTGTTGCACATGAAGGACTTGAACCCGATGGCTCCCGCTTCGGCCATGGGACCCATGTCCTCGACATTGCCGGGAACGAGGCCGCCCCAGATCGCGAAGTCCGTGTAGGAGAGTAGCTCCGCCAGCTCGAGCTTGGCCGCGAAGCTCGCCGCCGTCGTGACAGGCGGCAGTGAATTGAGCGGCATGTCAAAAAACGCCGTGCCGCCCCCGGCGGCCAGCGACTGCGAGCCCGTCGTGATCCCCTCCCAGTCAGCCCGTCCCGGCTCGTTGAAATGAACGTGGGAATCGAGGATGCCCGAGATCGCGTGGAGGCCCGTGGCGTCGATCTCCCGGCTGGCGGCTCCCAGGTCGCGACCAACCCCGACGATGGAGCCCTCTGCGACGGCAATGTCGGCTTGCGCGGCACCCTCGGGTGTCACGACGGTTGCACCGCGTATCAGTAGGTCGATCGATTTGCTCATTTTCCGGCCTGGGCCATGCGTATCAGAAAATCGACGAGGATCTCCAGGGCGGTGCCCAGATCCTTCGGCTCAACATGCTCATCGGGATGGTGGCTCAGGCCTTCCCTGCAGCGCACAAACAGCATCGAGACCGGGGTCAGCCTAGAAAGGATCACGGCATCGTGGCCCGCGCCGCTCGGGAGCACGAACGACCGCCCCTGCACCTTGGCGACGCTCTTTCCCAGGGCCGCACTCAGCTCGCGGGAGCAGGTGACGGCCTTGTTGTCCTGCGTCACCTCGGAAGAGAAGGTGAGGCCCCGCTTCCTCGCCGTCCCCTTCCCTATCGCGTTCAGTTTCCTGAGGGCCGAAAGCCTTTTGCCATCGAGGGGATGCCGGACATCGAGCGAGAATTCTACGGAACCTGGGATGACGTTCGCTGCTCCCGGATAGGCCGCGATCCGTCCCACGGTCGCCACAAGGGGCTTGGACTTACTTGCAAGCGTCTCGGCCGCGAGGATGAACTCCGCCGCAGCCGCGAGGGCGTCCTTCCTCATGTCCATCGGGGTCGTCCCGGCATGGCCGGCCTTTCCCTTGAAGAAAATCTTGGATCGGGTCTGTCCCGCGATCGCGGAAACAACGCCCGCAGCGAGACCTTTTGCCTCCAGCACCGGGCCCTGCTCGATATGCACCTCGAGATAGCCGAGAAGCTCAGCCGCGCCGTGGGTCGACTTGGGAAGCGCAAGCTTGCGGCCGTTGAGGGCGGCAAGGGCGTCCTCGACGGAAACTCCCTTTGCGTCCCTTAGACGCACATCGGACGCGCGCAGCGTCCCCGTGTAGCCCTTGCTCCCCAGGTAGGCGCTGGAAAAACGGACGCCCTCCTCCTCGGAAAACCCGAGCACCTCGACTGAGAACGGAAGCTCAATGCCCCTCGCCCTCAAGACCTCCAGGGCCGCGATGGGGATCAGCACGCCCAGAATGCCGTCAAAGCGCCCGGCATCCCTCACCGTATCCAGGTGCGAGCCGATGAGGAGCGTCTTGGCAGCCTTCCCTCCCGGCTTCCTGCCGATCAGGTTGCCGACCGTGTCCTCGGACACTTCGAGCCCTGCCTGCCTCATCCACTTGGCCACTTGGGCGTTCGCCTTGCGCATGGCCGGTGAAAGGAAGGTGCGTGTCGTGGCGCCGCGCTCGTCGGAAACGCGCGCGAGCTTGTCGATGCGCGACGCCAGCAGGCTGGCCGCCCTGTTCAGGTCGATGCTCGGCATTCGCTCCGTCAGCTCCCCCTGTAGGTGTTGTAGGCCCAGGGCGTGACGAGGAGCGGCACGTGGTAGGATGCCGAGGGATCGGAGATCCCGAAACGCACGGGCACGATGTCGAGGAAGGGCGTCGCAACCGCGGCCGCGCCCTTTCCCGAGAAATATTCGCCGACATGAAACTCCAGCTGGTAGACGCCCTCCGCCATGTCCTCGGCGGTAAAAAGCGGCGCATCGGTGCGGCCGTCGGCGTTGGTCACGACCGACTTGATCCGCGAGGGCGTCGGCGCCAGGCGGATCAAGTCGATCTTCATCCCGGCCGCGGGGCGGCCGTTGGAAAGGTCCAGGACGTGGGTGCTCAGTTTTCCGGCCATTTCAGTCTTCGGTTACGGATTCGTTCAGACGAAGCCTAGCTATCTTTGCGATTTCCGCGAGCGCCGTCGAGTGCTCCGCGTCTGCGCTGTTGCCGACCCTCGAGCGCATGGCCGCGAGGATCGTGTCCTTTGCGTTCAGGCGCGCGCAGATGATGAAGGGAAATTCAAACTTCGCCTTGTAGGCGTCGTTGAGTGTCTGGATCTCCGCGGCCTCGGCGGCTGTTAGCCTGTCGAGGCCGGCCGCAGACTGCTCCTTGGTCGACTCGGCCGTCAGCTGGCCCGCCTTTGCCAGGCGGCCGGCGAGGTCCGGGTGGGCTCGGATGAGGGTCATCTGCTTCTCCGCAGAAGCCGAGAGCATGGTCTCGCAGAGCGCGCGGTGGAGGTCGTCCAAACTGACAAAGGGCCTCTTCTCGTAGGTCTCCTCGGCCACCCAGGGCGAGTGCTCGAAGAGGTGCCCGATCGCGCCGACAAAATCCCCGCTGTCGGCTGAGTTGAGCGCGGCGAGGGTCTGCGGCATCTTGGCCTTACTTAAGCAGGTCGTAGGCCGGAAGTGTGAGGAACTCGTCGAGCTCGGGATTCTTCACCATGTCCATGAACATGTGGGTTGCCGTACGGTAGTGGCCGTTGGAGTAGCGTTCGGCACCGACCTCCGACTCGATCTTCTTGATCACTTCTACAAGCAGCGACTCGTAGTGGGAGGCCGTGATGGCCTTGCCGTCGGCCAGACGGCCGCCGCAGTGCAGCCACTGCCAGAGCTGGGCCCGCGAGATCTCCGCCGTTGCGGCATCCTCCATGAGATTGTAGAGGGGGACGCAGCCAGAGCCGCCGAACCATGCCTCGAGGTACTGGATGCCGACGCTGAGGTTCGTGCGGATGCCGTTGTCCGTGATGGTGCCCGAGGGCGCCGCCAGGAGTTCGGCCGCCGTGACGTTCACGTCGTCCCTCTGGCGGGAGACCTGGTTCGGGCCGGGCATCAGGCGGTCGAAGGCCTTTAGCGCCACCGGCACGAGGCCGGGGTGCGCCACCCATGTCCCGTCGTGGCCGTCCGTCGCCTCGCGCTCCTTGTCGGCCAGGACCTTTGCCAGCGCCTCGTCGTTGGCTGCCGGGTTGTTCTTGATCGGGATCTGCGCGGCCATGCCGCCCATGGCGTGCGCGCCGCGGCGGTGGCACACCTTGATGACGTGGAGACAGTAGGCCCTCATGAAGGGCGCCGTCATCGTGATCTGCGTGCGGTCCGGGAAGATATAGTCCTTCTTGCGCTTCAGCTTCTTGATGCAGCTGAAGATGTAGTCCCAGCGGCCGCAGTTCAGTCCCGAGGCGTGATCGCGCAGCTCGTAGAGCATCTCCTCGGCCTCGAAGGTCGCGAGGATGGTCTCGATGAGGGAGGTGGCGCGGACGGAGCCCTGCGGCACCCCGAGCGTAGCCTGGGAGTAGACGAACACGTCGTTCCAGAGTCGGGCCTCGAGGTGGCTCTCCATCTTCGGAAGGTAGAAGTACGGGCCGGATCCGCGGGCCAGAAGCTCCTTCGCGTTGTGGAAGAAATAGAGGCCGAAGTCGAAGAGGCTGCCGGAGACGGGATTGCCGCCGAGCGTCACGTGCTTCTCGGGCAGGTGCCAGCCGCGGGGGCGCACGAGGAGCGTCGCCGTCTTATCGTTGAGCTTGTACGCCTTCCCCTCGGGGCTTGAGAAGGTGATCGTGCGCCGAACGGCGTCACGAAGGTTGATGTGGCCGTCCAGGAGGTTCTCCCAGGTGGGCGACGTCGCGTCCTCGAAGTCCGCCATGAACACCTTGGCGCCGCAGTTGAGCGCATTGATGACCATCTTCCTGTCGACGGGCCCGGTAATCTCGGTGCGGCGGTCCTGGAGGTCCGCCGGCGCTGGGGCAACCTTCCAAGAACCCTCGCGGATGGACTGCGTGGACGAGAGGAAATCGGGGAGGACGCCGGAATCGATCTGGACCTGCCTCGCGACACGGGCGGCCAGGAGCTCCTGGCGGCGGCCCTCAAACTTGGCGAAGAGACCCCCCAGGAAGGCGCAAGCCTCGGGTGTCAGGATTTCGGCGTGCTGAGCCGAGACCGGGCCTTTGATCTGTATTCCAGAGGGAGTTGTGTCGGGCATGATTCGTGCGGTGTGGGATGCGACAATGAACTTCCTCGTTGTCTCCTGTCACCTCCTTTGTACCGTCGGTTTTTTGCGTTTTCCAACCCGTTGAATCCGAAACACACACCATGAGCCACGAACAACACATGAGGGAGGCGATAAGCCTCTCCCTTGAGGGCAGCCGCAGCGGCCGCGGGGGCCCCTTTGGCTGCGTCGTGGTCAAGGACGGCAAGGTGGTGGGCAAGGGCAGCAACCAGGTGACCTCGACCTGCGACCCGACGGCGCACGCGGAGGTCGTCGCGATCCGCGACGCCTGCAAGGCGATGGGCACCTTCCAGCTTTCCGACTGCGTCCTCTATGCCAGCTGCGAGCCCTGCCCGATGTGCCTCTCGGCCATCTACTGGGCCCGGATCCCCGAGGTCTACTACGGTAACACCCGGCAGGACGCGGCCGCGATCGGCTTCGACGACGAGCTCATCTACCAGCAGATCCCGCTTCCCGTGGCGGAGCGCCAGGTCGCGATGAAGGTGCTCTTGAACGGGGAGGCCAAGGGGGCCTTCAACGAGTGGGCGGCGAAGGCCGACAAGGTCGCCTATTGAGGCTGCGGCGCTTGCCAAAACGGAGCTTTCGGCCAATTTTAAGGACACATGCATTTCACCAACCTGCAGCCCAGCCTGAACGAGCCCCTCCCCCGTCTGGATGACGAGGATGATGACGAGGAGACCGGCCCGGAGATCCCCGCATCAAAGAAGGACGCGCCCGTTGCGATGCTGGTCCAGAAGCGTTTCCTGAACCAGAGGAAGATCTTCCTCTGGGGCGCGGTGACCGATGAGACCGCCAAAGACCTGACCGAGAAGCTCCTGTACCTCGAGTCCACGGGCCCGGGCAAGGAGATCACCTTCTACATGAACACCCCCGGCGGCTCGATCACGGCCGGAATGGCGGTGTTCGACACGATGAGGCTCATCTCCTCCCCGATCACGATCATCGTGACCGGCATGGCGGCCTCGATGGGCTCGATCCTCCTCTGCGGCGCGGCCAAGGGTAAGCGCTACATTTACCCGCACGCGCGCGTCCTGATCCACCAGCCTTTGATCTCCGGGCGCTTCATCGGCCCGGCGACGGACATCAACATCCAGGCTCAGGAGATGGAAAAGCTTCGCATGGAGCTTAACCACATTCTCGCCGAGGCCTCGGGCCAGTCGTTGGAGAAGATTTCCAAGGACAGCGACCGCGACTTCTACCTGACCGCCAAGGAGGCCGTGGCGTACGGCCTGGCGGACCACATCGTCGAGAAGATCTGATCCGCTCCTAGCGCGCCGGCTTCGGCGCACCGAGCTGGTCCATCTGCTGCTTCCACTCGGCGGCCTGCGAGGTGTCGCCCGACTGCAGTGCGACGGCCCTGGCCTCCGCCAGCCACGGCGCGCGCAGCGCTTCCGGCAGGGCATCGATGTCGAAGAGCCTGCGGTAGACGTCTATCGCCTCCGCGGTGCGCTTCCGGGACGCCAGGTACTGCGCGGATTCCCGAAGGAGCGCCCAGTTGCCGACGCCCGCGTCCGCGTTTCCGGCTGCGCCGGACACGGCCCAGATGCCCTCGTCCCGGTTGCCCGAGGCCTCAAGCCGGCCCGCGAGGGCCAAGGCCAGGGCGAGGTTCTGGTTTTTCTGGAGGGCTGCCCTGCCCTCGGTGATCGCCTGGGCGTGCTGGCCCGCAGCGTCCAGGAGGTTCATCCGGCGCATGACAGCGTAGCTGGAAGTTGCCGGCGGGAAGGATGACGGCGCCTTGTCTACGCCCGCAGGAAACGGGCGGTAGAGAGGGTCGCCGATCACGATCGACTGCCAGCTGAGGACCGGGAGGGCATAATACGCGGCGTCGACCAGCATGTCGCCGCGCGCCAGGGCCTCCATGAAGAGGTCCGGCCTGTGGAGGTACTCGAGATAGGGCTCATACACATTGCCGAGCGTGGCCGTGGCGCCGCGGGCAACCAGCGGCCCGCACCAGCCTTCCGTGTCCGAGCGGAGCGTGTGGGACGAGAAGCTGTGGATGTGGACGGCCACGGCGCCCGGCGGAAAACGAAAGCCCGGCAGCGCGAAGGGCCCGTTCAGGTTCTCGGCGTACCAGCCAAAATAGAGGATGGGCGCGTCCATGCGGTCGGTCGCGGCAAAGGTCTGCGAGCCGCGGCCGGCCGTGATGTCGATGCCGAGTGCCGCGATGTGGTAGGCCGTCGCCGAGAGCCACTTGTTACCGTTCTCGTAGGGCCCGGCCATGTCCACGTAGGCGCGGCCCGCGAGGCCCGATCGCTCGCCCTCGACCGCCAGGTCCACGAGGTGCATCGCTTCCGCCGCCGTGGGGCCGTCGAGCCTCGAGACCTTGACCACCTGAGAGAGGGCCCCGTCGCTCGGGCCCGTGTTCGCGAAGAGGGGATTCGGGACGCTGGCGTTGATCGGATAATCGGTCTGCGTCAGGAGGCTGAGCTCGGAGTCCACCGCCCCCTGGTTTGTCCGGAACTGCTTGTGGGAGGTGTAGGGGGGCACCTCCTTGAACCGGGCCGGGTCGTTGCTGATCCGAAGCGGGATTCCCCGGCAGACGACGAGCGCCGCGATCCTGTGGCCGGACACCGCGTACTTCCTGCGGCCCGCATCGTCGACTAGGTCCATGGGAATGGCATCGATCCAGCCCTTGGCCACGAGGGATTCCTCGAGCGGACTCCAGATCTTCGAGACAAAGGTGTCCCATGTGATGGTCTCGTCGGTCGGGGCCGTAAGAGTGATGATGTTGGCTAAGGGAACCGAGCGGACCTCCGCATAGTGCCTCGCTATGGCGAGGGAATCGGGGTCCGCCGCATTGGCCACAATCACGACCCTGTCGGCCAGGCCGGCGCCCCAGGCATGGGCCGAGAGCAGCAGCATCAGGGTAACTCCGAGGAGCCTTCGGGGCATTTGCCACATACCAGTGCCTCATGGCACGGGCGGCAAACCGTTTGCGGTCTTTTCAATCGACAAGGCGCAGGGTTCGGCCGAATTGGAGGATTGCCTTTCAAGGCGGACCAAAAAGAGACGCCCGATGCGCCCGCGACACCTCACAGCCCTTCTCCTTGCCCTTGGCGCGGCGGCCCTACGCGCCGATGAGGTGACGCTGACGACGGGTGCGGTCGTCAAGGGCGAGGTGGTGCTGGAGACCGATGAGAAGGTGATCGTCCAGCGGCAGTCCGGCCGCGTCGTCCTGGACAGGGCCATGGTCGCTTCCGTCGAGAAGACCCCTTTCGTCCTCCCCTCGCACAAGGCCGCCGGAGCGGCACTTTCCAAGCCCGAGGCCAAGACGGAGATAGGCACCTGGCCCCCGAAGGCAGGCGAACCCTACCCGGACCTGGCGCTCATGGATTCAACGGGCAACCTCTTCCATCTCTCATCGCTCAAGGGAAAGGTGATCCTCGTCGAGCCGGTTGCGATGTCGTCCGCGGCCTCCCAGGCCCACTCTGGGGGCGACACCCTGGGCGGCTTCCTGGGAATCGAGCCCCAGCCGGGAATCCAGTCCATCGACACGGACCTCGAGCGCTTCGCGGGCGGCCTGAAGATCGACGACCCCTCGGTGGCCTACGTGCAGGTCGTGATCTACAATTTTGACCTCAAGGCGCCGACCGTCTCCGAGGTGAAGGCCTGGGCGGACCACTTCAAGCTGACGGACCGGCCCAACGTCCACGTGCTGGTCGGCACTCCGGCGATGCAGTCGCAGGCGAGTTTCGATATGATCCCGGGACTCCACCTCGTGGACCAGCGCTTCGTCCTGCGCTCGGAACACTTCGGGCACGGAGGCGGAAGCGACCTTTACCGGGATCTCCTGCCGATGGCGGCCACCCTCGCGGCCCCAAGGGAACCCGCCAAGCCATGACCTGGGTCGTCTGGGCACTCCTTTCGGCGTTCTTCGCGGGCCTGACCGCCATCCTGGCCAAGGTCGGCGTCGAGAACATCAACTCGAACCTCGCGACCGCCATCCGGACCTCAGTCATCCTCGTCATCACGTGGGGCATCGCGTTCCTGACCGTGCCGTCGGGTCATTTCGTCATGCCGTCCCGGAGGACCCTCCTCTTCCTCGGCCTGTCGGGGCTCGCGACCGGCGCCTCGTGGCTCTGCTACTTCCGGGCGCTGCAGATCGGCGAGGCCTCGCGCGTGGCCCCGGTGGACAAGCTGAGCGTCGTTTTCGTGATCGTGCTGGCGGCGCTGTTCCTGCGGGAGCGGGTGAGCTGGCAGCAGGCGGCCGGCGGTGCCCTGATCGTCGCGGGCTCCCTCGTCCTGGCCTGGCGCCCCTCCTGAAGTTTGTGGGTGGTGCCGGCGCCCTTTCGGCGCTAGGGTGAGGCCCAAAATAGGCGCATGCCCGAACCCGCATCATTTCCCTTCAGGGTGGAGTTCCCTCCGGAGCTTCCCATCTCGTCGCGTGCGGAGGAGATCACCGAGGCCATCCAGAGGAACCCGGTCGTGATCCTGGCGGGCGAGACGGGCTCGGGTAAGTCGACGCAGATTCCGAAGATGTGCCTGGCCGCCGGCCGCGGGTCCCTGGGGAGGATCGCCTGCACGCAGCCCCGCAGGGTGGCGGCCCTGTCCGTCTCGCGCCGCGTGGCCGAGGAGCTCGGGGTCCAGTGGGGCCGCGAGGTCGGCTGCAAGGTGCGCTTCAATGACGAGACGACGCGCGCGACCCGGATCAAATTCCTGACGGACGGCATGCTCCTCTCCGAGGCGCAG
>DASRSJ010000234.1:0-3517 GCA_035656555.1 Opitutaceae bacterium | reverse complement strand
ACTTGGCCTTGAGCGCGCGGAAGATGTTCTCGGAGATCGCGACATCGATCGCCGTGACGCGCGTGCCGTCCGACTTCCACTTGCTCTCGGCCTTGCCGAACTCCGCGTGCAGGAGCGCGGTCTCGGCCATCACGGCGCTCTTTGCCGCCTCGATCCTGATCGTCAGCTCATCCAGATAGTCGCTCATGTGTCGCCCACTATCCGGCACGTTGCCGCGTCCCGTCAACTGCGCCCGCCGGTTGCACCCCCGAGGGAACGACGGATTGCCATTTTCCGCGTGTTAGGAACGCTCAGGCCATGCTGAACATCAAGACAACCGGGCTTGCGATGATGCTGGCCGCAACCGCCGCCGCAGCCGTCCCCAAGGAGGACTGCGAGGCCGGCGCCAGGCGAATGATGGACACGATCAAGGAGATCAGCTCCGACGCGTATGAAGGACGCGCCCCGGGCACGCCCGGTGAGGAGAAGACGGTGGCATTCCTCAAGGACGCATTCACGAAGCTCGGCCTCCAGCCGGGAAACCCCGACGGCACGATGATCCAGGGCGTTCCGATGGTGGGCCTCACCTCATCCACAACAGCGAGCTTCGTGGTTGGCGGAAAGACGCTCACGCCCACCCTCCTCAACGACTACGTCGCCGTCTCGAGGCACCTCGACCCGGAGACCAAGATAACGGACAGCGGCGTCGTCTTCGTCGGCTACGGCGTTGTGGCCCCGGAGTACGGATGGGACGACTTCAAGAACGTGGACGTCCGCGGCAAGACGGTCCTCATGCTGATCAACGACCCCCCGGTCCGCGACCCGAAGGATCCGGCAAAGCTCGACAACAAGGTCTTCAAGGGAAAGGCCATGACCTACTACGGCCGCTGGACCTACAAGTACGAGGAGGCCGCCGCCAAGGGCGCGGCGGCGTGCATCATCATCCATGAGACGGGGCCCGCGGGCTACCCGTATGCGGTCGTCGCCGGCAGCTGGGGACGGGAGAACTTCACGCTCGATACGCCGGACGGCAATGCGAGCACGGTGCCGGTCCAGGGATGGATGACCTTGCAGTACGCCAAGTCGCTCCTCTCGGCCGCGGGCTTTGACTTCGACACGCTGAAGGCCTCCGCCGTCAGCAGGGACTTCGTCCCTGTGGACCTCAAGGTCACGGCCAGTTTCGACGTCCATAACGTGGTGCGGAAACTCTCCTCTAGGAATGTCGTCGCGAAGCTCGAGGGCTCCGACCCCAAGGTGAAGGACGAGTACGTGATCTACTCCGCGCACTGGGACCACCTCGGGCGCAACGCCAAGTTCAAGGGCGACCAGATCTACAACGGGGCCTGGGACAACGCTTCGGGCGTCGCCTCCCTGCTTGAGATCGCGAGGGAATATGCGGGCCTTTCCGGCGCCGACAGGCCGAGGCGCAGCATCCTCTTCATTGGCTTCACCGGCGAGGAGCAGGGACTCCTCGGAGCCGAGTACTACGGCGGCCACCCGCTCTATCCCCTCACGAAGACGCTCGCCAACCTCAACATGGACGGCATGCAGAACGTCGGCTACTCGCGCGACCTCGAGGGCGTCGGCTACGGCAACTCGACCCTCGATGACGTCGCCGTCGCCGTGCTGAAATCCGAGGGACGCGTCCTCACTCCCGAGACAGGCCCGGAGGCCGGCCATTTCTTCAGGGCCGACCACTTCGAGTTCGCAAAGGTCGGCGTCCCGGCCTTCTACACCAACTACGGCCACGACATCATCGGCCAGCCAGAGGGATACGGCCAGATGCGCTACGACGAGTTCTACGCGAAGGACTACCACAAGGTCTCCGACGAGATTAAGCCCTGGTGGGACCTGCGAGGCGGCGCACAGGACTCCGACGTCTTCTTCAAGATGGGCCTCATTGTCGCCAACGGCGACACGTGGCCGACCTGGAAGGAAGGCTGCGAGTTCAAGGCGAGGCGCGACGGTATGATGGCGTCGGCCAAGCTCTGAACGGGACCGCACGGGGGGTCCCCATTCAATCTCCGTCGGCCCGGCCCCGTGGGTTGACGCCGCCGCGCCACATCCCTTTGCTGCCATGATGATTCGACGATCGTGGCGGGCTGCCGCCATCTTGATCCCTCTGGGCCTCCTTGCAGGTTGCGGAAAAACCACGGAAACCGCCGATACTACGGCCGCGGGCCCAGGCGCCCGCGTTCCACAGGTTTACCGGTACGGAAACAGCGCCGAGCCGCAGGACATCGATCCCCAGGTGGTGACCGGCATCCCCGAGAACCATGTTCTCCAGGCAATCTCGGAAGGCCTCGCGAGCCCCGACCCCAAGGATTCGCACGCCATCCCGGCACTGGCGAAGTCGTGGGACATCTCCCCGGACGGGCGCACCTACACGTTCCACCTGCGGGAGAACCTGCAGTGGAGCGACGGCAGCCCGATCACGACGGATGACTTTCTCCTCGCTTGGAAGAGGCTCATCAGCCCCAAGCTGGCGTCGGAGTACGCCTACATGATCTACAACTACGTCGTGGGCGCGAAGGACTACTACGACGGCAAGACCACGGATTTCTCGACGGTCGGATTCAGCGCGCCTGACGATCACACGATCGTCGTGAAGCTCATGAACCCGACGCCGTTCCTGATCAACCTGATCGCCGGCCACTATTCGTGGGACCCGCTCCCGATAAAGACGGTGCTCAAGTATGGGGCGCTCGACGAGCGCAGCACCCAGTGGACGAGGCTCGGCAACTTCGTCGGCAACGGGCCCTTCATGCTGAAGGAATGGATCCCGCAGGAAAAGCTGTCGGTCGTTCGCAACCCGCATTACTGGGACGCGGCCCACGTGAAGCTCGACGAGGTGGACTTCATCCCGACCGAGGACATAGCCGCGGAGGAGCGCATGTTCCGCGCGGGCCAGCTCGACAAGACGCAGGAGATCCCGATCTCAAAGATCGACACCTACCGCAGGGACCACCCCGAGCTTCTTCACATCGATCCCTACCTCGGGGTGTACTTCTACCGCATCAACGTCTCCCGCCCCCCGATGAACGACAAGCGCGTCAGGCAGGCGCTGGCGCTTGGCATCGACCGCGAGAGCCTGATCAAGAATGTGGTGCGGGGAGCGGAGATCCCGGCCTACGCCATCAGCCCCCCGGCCGACAACGGCTACACGGCCCGCGCCAGGATCAAGGGCAACCTCGATGACGCGAGGAAGCTGCTCGCCGAGGCCGGCTACCCCGGCGGCAAGGGAATGCCGCCGATCCAGGTCCTCTACAACACGAGCGCCAACAACAAGCAGATCGCGGAGGCGATCCAGGAGATGTGGCGCACGAACCTCGGGGTCGAGAGCGAGCTCCAGAACGAGGAGTGGAAGGTGTACCTGGACGACCAGCACCACCACAACTACCAGGTCGAGCGCACCGGCTGGATCGCCGACTACGCCGACCCGAACGTCTTCCTCGAGATCTTCGAGAGCACGAACGGCAACAACGACACGACCTGGGTGAGCCCCGAGTACGACCGCGTCTTCCACGAGGCCATGGCC
>DASRSJ010000233.1:0-7339 GCA_035656555.1 Opitutaceae bacterium | reverse complement strand
GTCTACGCGCGCGGCGCCACCGACAACAAGGGACAGACTTTCTCGCACATCCTGGGGACGCAGGCCTGGCTGAAGGACCACCGCGATCTTCCCGTGAACCTCATCTACCTCATGGAGGGCGAGGAGGAGATCGGAAGCCCGCATCTCGGCGAGTTCCTTCGCGTCCACGCCCCGGAGCTCGCCTGCGACGCGATACTCGTGTCGGACACGAGCATGATCGCGCCGGGCCACCCGGCGATCGCCTGCGGGCTTCGCGGCATCGCCTGCGTCAACCTGAGGGTCAAGGGCCCCTCTGCGGACCTGCACTCCGGCGTCTTCGGGGGCGCCGTGCCCAACCCCGCGACCGAGCTGGCGCGCCTCCTGGCCCAGATGCACAACGGCACGGGCCGCATCATGATCCCCGGCTTCTACGACGACGTCGCGGCGGTTGACGCGGTTGAGACCGGGGCGTGGAAACACCTGCCCTATACAGACGACGACGTGCTCAAGGCCGCCGGTTCAACGGCGCTCGGCGGAGAGCAGGGCTTCACGACCCTCGAGCGCACGTGGATCCGGCCCACCGCCGAAGTGAACGGGATAACGGCGGGTTACCAGGGGCCCGGAAGCAAGACCATCATCCCCAGCGAGGCTTCGGCAAAGCTGAGCTTCCGCCTGGTGCCCAACCAGAACCCCGTCGACATCGCGTGCAAGGTCGCCGCGTTCTTTGCCTCCAAGGCCGTCCCCGGCGTCGAGGTGGAGGCCACCTACGACCATGGAGGCAATCCCTACTTCGCGAGCCCGGACACGCCGCTCGGCCTCGCGGTCCGTACCGCTGTCAGGAACGTATTCGGCCGCGAGGCGGCCCTCGTTCGCGGGGGACTGAGCATCCCCGTCGTCTCCCTTTTCAAGGAGGTGCTCGGCCGCGACACGCTTCTGCTCGGCCTCGGGCTGCCCGACTGCGCGGCGCACAGTCCCAACGAGACCTTCCCCCTCGAAAACCTCGACAAGGGCATCGCGCTTCACCTTTCCATACTGGAGCAGTTCGCGACCTGAGATTCCCATGCACCTCTACAAACACGCCCGCATCCCGATCGCCTGCCTGCCCGCGCCCCTGAACCAGCCGACCGGCGCCGCCGACGCGGCGATCGAGCCCTGGCGCGAATGCGACATCACGGTCGAGGGCAACCGCATCGTCTCCGTCAGGGACTCCGCCTCCTCGTCGGACGGCGGCACGTTCTTCGCCACCAAGGTAACGGACCTCGGCGGCTCGCTGGTCTTCCCGGGCCTGCTAGAGGTGCACACGCACCTGGACAAGTGCTACACCTGGGACCGGGCCCCGGGCGTCCACAGCGACTTCTGGGAATCCCTGCACATCCTCGGCGCGGACAGCGTCAACTGGAGCGAGGAGGACGTGTACCGCCGCGCCGAGTTCGCGGTCAGGACCGCCTGGGCCCACGGGACAAACGCGATCCGCTCGCACATCGACACCGGGCGCAAGTTCGGCACCGGGGGCCATCCCGCGGTGGACCGTCTGCGCTCCGAGTGGAAGGGCCGCATCGAGATCCAGACCGTGAGCCTCGTCAATTTCGCGGAGTACTTCTCCGGGGGCGAGGCGGCCGCCCTCGAGGTCACGGCAAAGTACAAGGCGACCGCCATGGGCGGTTTCCCCCAGCCGAACCCCGACATCCACAGGCAGCTCGACAGGCTGATGGCCGCCGCGCGCGAGCTCGGAATCGGGCTCGACCTTCACGTGGACGAGAGTGGCCTGGCTGAGGCCGAGTGCCTGAGGGCGACGGCCGAGGCCGTGCTGCGCAACCAGTTCCCGCACCCGGTCGCCTGCGGCCACAACTGCTCGCTCTCCGTGCAGTCGCCGGAGCGCGCGAGGGAGACGATAGCATTGGTGAAAGAGGCCGGCATGGGGATCATCTCCCTTCCGCTGACGAACTTGCACCTGCAGGGCCGCTCCCGCGGGCCCGCGCCGTCGCCGGGCGCCTTCGGCGAGCCGCGGACGCCGCAGTGGAGGGGCCTGACTCTGATCCACGAGTTCATCGAGGCCGGCGTGCCGCTCGCCTGCGGCGGCGACAATGTTCGCGACGCCTTTATCGGATGGGGCGACTTCGACCTCGTCGAGGTCTACGTCGAGAGCGTGCGCCTCGCCCACCTGGACACGCGCCTCGACTACTCGCCCGCGGTCGTGACCACGGGGCCCGCAAGGATCATGAGCCTTCCCGGCTATGGGATGGTAGCGCCGGGCTCGCCGGCCGACATGGTCGTTTTCCCGGTGAAGAAGCTCTACTCCCTCCTCGCCCGCCCCTACTCGCCGAGGAGGCTCATCCGCGGCGAGGACTTCCGCGAGGTCCAGCTGCCGGACTTCGCCGAGCAGGAGTCCTGGCCCAAGTCCTGAGGCTCAATCGCTACTCGTCCATCCGCTGGCGAAACGCCTGCGGCGTGTCCTTCACGAGCTTGGAGAAGGCGGAATAGAAAGCGCTCTCCGAGCCGAAGCCGCTCGCGAGCGCCACGTCGATGATCTTGTCGTCGGTCGTCAGCAGAAGCCTCTGCGCGTGCGTCAGGCGGTATTGCAACAAGTAGCTGTGCACCGTGACCCCGCAGTAACGCTTGAAGAGCGGCATCGCGTAGTTCGGGTGCAGGCCCGCGGCCTTCGCGATATCCGCGATCGAGAGGTTCTCCTGGAACTTCTCGGCCATCAGGCGCGCCATGCTCTCGACCCTGCGCAGGCCGACGACCGACTCGCCCTTGGTCCAGCGCTCGGGCGACACCGCCGGTGCGTGCGGCGCCTGGTCGGCCAGCCACAGGAGGCAGGCCTCGAGCTCCAGGAGGAGCCACCTCTGCTGCGCCCGCGTCGGGTTCTGCAGCTCCTTCACCCACGCGCTGACAGGAAAGCGACCCGCGAACTTCGGCGGCGCGTACCACCACTGCCCCTCCATGATCTGCCGCGTGAAGCGCTCGGGCAGCCCCCAAGACCAGACCCAGGAGAGAGGGACGGTGATCCACGCCATCTCGCTGCCCGGGTCCACCGCGACCAGGCTGTGCGGGGTCGACCCCCAGAAGACCGCCATGCGCCCCGCCTCCAGGCGCCTCACAGAACCCCGGTGCAGGTAGGTGACGGCTCCCTTGAAGACATAGTTCATCTCCACCTCATGATGGTGGTGGATGCGCCCCATGGGCTTGGGGTTTTTCTGGAGCTGGGCGTTGAGCCCGAAGGTCTCGAAGGAGACGTCCGGCATGGGCTAGGCTCCTGAAACCTCGGCTGTACGGGGGATTTTGTGGTGGGTCATTTGCATGCGGCAGGGCGCCTTCGGAAGGAGAAGACGCCCCCCGGCCACCCGGGCTCAACCTTATTTTTCAGGAGAGGTTCGCCCCGTTCAAGGAGGCCATGGCGGAGGCCACCCTGTATAGTCCACCCCGCGCCCCTGCTTTCGGGCGCATATTCCCATCCGATGCATTCCCTCGCGGCCATGGAGAACACCTTTTGGTCCGATCCCTCGATCGGTTGGGAGCAGCGCTGTGACATGGTCGCGGCCGCGGGATTCGGGGGCATCTACGCCGTGCCGCTCCCGATCACCGAGGCCGAACTCTCCCGCGTGGCAACCCTCGGAGCCGCGCCCAGGCGCTCGGGTATCAGGCTGGCCGGCGCCTACGCCTGCGTGGACCTGGCGCACGACGCGCTGAGCGACGAGGACCGCCTCGTCACACGCCTCTTCGAGACAATCGTGGACGTGCCCCGCATCGAGGTGAGCTTCAAGTGCACCGACGCGGCCCTGAACCCGAAGAATCCCGACGACGCCATCACGGGGCGCCTTGAGCCCCTCCTGGCCATCGCTTCCCGCCGCGGCATCGACGTCGGCCTCTACCACCACTCCTTCTACACGATGGAGACGCCCACGGGCGCCGACCGGATCGTCAGGCGGCTCTCCGACCCGAGGCTCGGCCTCGTCTTCTGCACGTCCCACGCCTATGCGCTCTGGTCGGCCGACCAGGTGCTGGAGCAGCTTAGGACATTCGCCCCGAGGCTCATGAGCTTCAATGTCTGCGGGTGCCGCCGCGACAACCCGCGCCCCCCGGCGGAGTGCCGCAACCTCCCGCTCGACGAGGGCGACATGCACTTGGGGCCGATCTTCGGCACGCTCAGGGACGCGGACTACGACGGCGACATCATCATCCAGGGCTACGGCTGGAAGGGCGACCTGGCCGAGATGCTCAAGCGCAGCGTGGCGGTCGCCCGGCGCCTCAGCCTCACCCCCGCAATCTAAGACATGAAACCCATCAAGGTCGGAATCCTCGGCGCGGGCGCCTTCGCAAGGGCCTTCATACCGATCTTCAAGGCGCACCCCGACGTGCGCGCGGTCAGCCTGGCCGAGGTGCTGCCGGACCGCCTGCGCGAGCAGGCGGCGCACTTCGGCATCAGCGAGACCTACGGCTCGCTGGAGGCGCTCCTTGAGAGCGACTGCGACGCCGTCGCGATCTTCACCCAGCGCGCCCTCCACGCGCCGCAAGCGCTGAAGGCTCTCAGGGCCGGCAAGCATGTCTACTGCGCCGTGCCCGCCGCGACGAGTGTCGAGGAGATGGCGGAGCTCGTGGAGACCGTGAAGGCCACGGGGCTCACCTACGCCCTCGGCGAGACGAGCTACTACTACCCCTCCGCCCTCTTCTGCCGCGAAATGTGGAGGCAGGGCAAGTTCGGCCGCTTCGTCTACGCCGAGGGCGAGTACATGCACGACATGTCGCACGGATTCTACCAGGCCTACCAGCACAGCGGCGGCGCCGACTGGAAGCGCGCCGCGGGTCTGCCGCCCATGCTCTACCCCACCCACTCCGTCAGCATGATCGTCAGCGTCACAGGCGCCAGCCTCACGCGGGTGTCCTGCCTCGGGCAGGTCGACCAGAGCGGCGACGGCGCCTTCGGGCGCGGCCTCAATCCCTGGGACAACGCCTTCAGCAACGAGACGGCGCTCTTCCGCACGAGCGACGGCGGGACGGCGCGCATCAACGAGCTGCGCCGCGTCGGCCACTGGGGCGGGCGCTCCGTTCGTCTCAGCCTCTTCGGGACCGAGGGCTGCTTCGAGGAACAGCCCGAGGGGGAGGTCTGGGTGAACCTGGCGCGGGAGATCACGCCGCTCGGCAACCTCCTTACCTGCGCCCCCGTGGTCGAGAAGAAGCCCCAGAGCGACCCCAACGACGGCACGCAGCACGACTTCAATTCCGGGATGGCCCCTGTCCACCCGACCTGGAGGCTCCCCGTGGAGATCGCGACGAAGCCCACGGGCCACTACGGATCCCACCTCTTCCTCGTGGACGACTTCGTCCGCTCCTGCGTCACGAATACCCTGCCCCCGAACCATGTCTGGGCCGCGGCTCGCTACAATCTGCCGGGCATCATCGCCCACGAGTCCGCGAGGCGCGAAGGTGAGCTGATGTCCGTACCGGACCTCGGCGCCCCGCCCGCGGGCTCAAGCTACCTCGAGGACCTCCTTAAAAAGATCGAGCCCTCGAAGCCCGCATGGACACTTCCAAAGCCAGCCTACACGGGGGAGTCATGGTGGTGAGCAGCCCCTCCCCCGGGCGCCCGGCCGCGGTCGCGGTCAACCTGCGCTACCTTCTTCCCATCTGCCTTGTGGCGACCCTGGGGGGACTTCTCTTCGGCTACGACACGGGCGTCATCTCCGGCGCAATCGAGCCCCTGACGGCAAGGTTCGGCCTCGGGGACTTCATGAAGGGCTGGGTCTCCGGCTGCGTGCTGATCGGCTGCGCGGCGGGCGTCGTCCTCGTAGGACCCCTTTCAGACCGGCGCGGCAGGAAGCCCGCGCTCCTTCTCTCGGCGGGGATGTTCTTCCTCTCGGCCCTGGGAACCTCGCTGCCGAGCGACATCCGCATCTTCATCCTCTTCCGCTTCCTCGGCGGCGTCGGCATCGGTATCGCGTCCATCTCGACACCGATGTACATCGCCGAGATCACTCCTGCGGCGCTCCGGGGCCGCATGGTCGCCGTCAATCAGATCGCCGTCGTGGTGGGCTTGGCCGCGACCTCCTTCGTCAACTACTTCATCGCTCGCCACGGCGACCAGGCTTGGCTGATCTCAACGGGCTGGCGCTGGATGTTCGCGACCGGGATCGTGCCCTCCGTCCTCTTCGCCCTCCTGCTTATCCCCATCCCCGAGAGCCCGCGCTGGCTGGTCGAGATGAAGCGCGAGCGCGAGGCCGAGGACATCCTGGCCAAGGTCGGCGGAGCCGTTTTCGCGAAGCAGGAGTTCGCGAGCATCAGGGCCGCCATTCCCGCGGAGCGCGCCAACTGGCGGGTGCTCCTCTCACCCCAGCTGCGTCGCCCGCTCGCGATCGGGATCGCGCTGGCCGTCCTGCAGCAGGTGACCGGGATCAACGTCTTCATGTATTTCGGGGCCACGATTTTCAGGAACTTGAGCACCTCGACCGGCGTGGATTCGGGCCTCCTCCAGCAAGTCGTTATCAACGGCTCGTGTGTCATCTTCACCCTGATCGCCATCGCCTCCGTGGACCGTTGGGGGCGCAGGCCCCTGATGCTCCTCGGCACCGCGGGCATGGGGATAAGCCTGGCCGCCATGGGAATGACGGCGCAGGGCCAGGGCGATCCCTCGGCCTCGAGCGGCTGGATGCTGATCCTGATCCTGCTCTACATCGCGGCTTTCGGCGTCTCGGTGGGTCCCGTCACCTGGGTCATCCTTGCCGAGATCTTCCCGACGGCCGTGCGCGGCCGTGCCCTGGGATTGGCCACACTCTTCCTCTGGATGGCCGACTACGCCGTGACGCAGAGTTTCCCGATCATGGACGCCAAGGGCTCGTGGTTCGTGCGCGAGTTCAACCACGCGTTTCCCTTCTACGCCTACGCCGCCTTCTGCGTCATTCTCGTGGCTGTCGTCTGGAAATGGGTTCCCGAAACCAAGGGCAAGACGCTCGAGGAAATCGAGCTGAGCTGGGCGCGACGGACGTAACTTCAAAAAGGACGACGAAAGCACATGAGCCAAGATACTTCAGTTCTAACGAGGCCGCCCACCAAGCTGGACTACAGCCTGGTCGGGATGAACGCGGCGAAGGCGGTCGAAGCGGGTCTCGCCGAGGCGGACTGGTACCAGTGCCCGGTGCCGCGCGCCACGATGCGCAAGCTCCTTGAGCGCCGCGACGGCCCCGCGCTTCGCGACACGATCATCTGGTTCGCGCTTATCATCGGCTCGGGCTGGGCCGGCTACGCCCTCTGGGGATCCTGGTGGGCCATCCTGCCCTTCGCCGTCTACTCCGTCCTCTACGGCTCGACCTCCGATTCCCGTTGGCACGAGGCCGGCCACGGCACGGCCTTCAAGACGGACTGGATG
>DASRSJ010000232.1:0-13075 GCA_035656555.1 Opitutaceae bacterium | reverse complement strand
AGAAGCCGCCGACATTCGAAGCCTGGGCTTTCGCCAGCCGATATGTGTCGCGCCCAATGGGATCACCGAGCCGATCACCGCCGAGGTCGAGGCCGCGAGGAATTATTGGACGCAAATCCTCGGCGCCACCGAAAGGCCCGTCGCCCTCTTCTATTCTCGCCTCCATCGGAAGAAGCGCGTCCTGGAACTTATCGACAGCTGGCTCGATAATAGCCCAAAAGACTGGCTACTCCTGGTGGTAGGCATCCCGGAGGATTATTCGCCCGAGATGCTTGAGGACTATGTGATGAGGACGGGCAACTCTGGACGCGTCCGTGTCTACAACGGGGCGGGCCGCCCGCCGCCCTACTCGGTGGCCTCACTGTTCCTCCTGGCGTCGCACGGCGAAAACTTCGGCCAGTCGATCGCCGAGGCCCTTGCGCACGGCGTGCCCGCACTTGTCACCAACACGACGCCCTGGACGGCGCTAAACAGCAACGGCGCGGGCTGGTGCCTTCCGTGGGCAGATTACTCTTCGTCGATCAAGGCTGCTACTGGGGAAGGCATCGAGGGCCTAAAGCGAAGAGGGGCCATCGGCCGTGAGTGGGTGCTCAATGAATACTCGTGGCGGAAGCCTTCCACACTTCTCTCGAATTTCTACACCGCTCTAAAGGCGGGCACTGTCGCCAGCATACCGTGAAGGAGGCGTCCGGCAATGACTTCCCGAAGGGGCTCGAGTTGGCCGCAGCCCTCCATGTCAGCCTATTCCTTATCGGCGTAACCTGGGCCTTCGGAGGTAATGCCGACTGGGTGCGAACCCCGATTTCGATCTGGGGCTCGCTCGGAATTCTCATAACGCTCGCTTCAATATTGCCGGGCCGCCGGCACGCCAGATTCCGCGGGACGCTCCTATGGTCCCTTCCATTGGTCGGCCTAAACATTCTGGTCGCCCTGTCATGTCTCACTCCTGGCCTAAGGTATCTGAGCTATCAGGGCGGCTCATTCATAACCGGAGCGCACGTCCCATGGTGGCGACCCTCGACATCAGACACTGGGCTATCCCTCAGCTCGCTTTGGCTTTTTGACGGACTCTATTTCTCCAGTCTGAATATCGCGCTGCTGATCTGGCGCAGGCGAGTCATCAGAAAGATCCTTGGCGTCGCGGCAGTAAATGCCTTCGCGTTGTCGGTCTTCGGAACGGTACAGAAACTCGTGGACGCGAATGGGATATATTTTGGCTCTGTAAAGTCACCACAGACCTATTTTTTCGCCTCGTTTGTATACGACAACCACTGGGGAGCCTTCATGATTCTCATGATCGGTTCCTGCACTGGCTTGGTTCTGAGGTACTCGCGCGGAAGCAGAGGCGGGGGGTTTTTCAAGGGACCCGCGCTCGCCGGCATTGTCGCGGTCACAATCATGGCTATAACCGTGCCATTTAGCGGATCAAGGGCGTGTACTGCGCTTCTCGCAATCCTACTGCTCGTCACAGCGTCCAGGGTTCTGCCGTCGTGGATCCGTCGGGTACGGCACGACGGCCCAGAATCTGCAGGCACGATCGGAGTCGTCGTCGCCATTTTCGTCCTCGGTGCCGCAGGCCTGTGGTATGTCGCGGGGGATGTCATCGAAGTTCGCGTGGCAAAAACCCGGGACCAGGTACAACAGATGCATTTGCAAGGCAGTCCCGGCTCTCGGCCGATCCTCTACGGAGACACAATCGCCATGGCAAAGGCGCGACCAGCCTTTGGCTGGGGAATGGGGACTTTCCCGCGCGTATTCAGCCTCTTCAACACCCAGGTCTCGCCGATTGATCATATTCCTGTGGTGTACCACGACGCACATTCGGACTGGCTCCAGTCTGTTTCCGAAATTGGACTTGTCGGGACCATCCTGATTGGGCTCGGCGTTCTCCTTCCTCTTCGTTCGGCATTCGGTGCTTTGTCAGGCTCAATTACTACTTCCTCACTGACCGGATGCGCTTTGGTCGCGGCGTATGCCTGGGTGGAATTCCCTTTTGGAAACGTCGCTGTGGTGCTCGCTTGGTGGCTGACCTACTTTGCCGCCATCCAGTACCTGAGAATCTCGGCCACTATTCTTCCCGAGGGCGCGAGACGCTGAAGCATGTATTCCGTCGTTATCCTTACGCTGAACGAGGAGAAGGCCCTTCCCGACTGCCTGCGCTCACTCGCGATGTGCGAGGACATAGTGGTCCTCGATTCCGGTTCCAACGACCGCACGATCGAAATCGCAAAGGCTGCCGGGGCGCGCGTCGTGCAACGCCCTTTTGATAATTTTGCGGGTCAGCACAACTTTGCGCAGCAGACGATAGCATTTCAAAATGAGTGGGTGCTTCACCTCGATGCAGACGAAAGGATGACTGCAGAGCTGCATCAGGAAGCTGTTCTGGCCACGACGCGCGCAGATGTGGACGGATTTCGAGTTGCACCGAGGATGATCTTCCAAGGCCATTGGATCCCCCACTGCACTGACTATCCCGCCTTCCAGGCTAGGCTTGTGAGGGCACCCGTGTTTCGATTTGTGCAAGTGGGCCATGGTCAGAGGGAAGATCCCTCGATGAAGCTCGAGAACCTGCATTCAGGATACCTCCACGACATCTCGATCTATGGAGAGGATGCCTGGATCGAGAAACACAGGGGATATGCAAAGGCTGAGGCAGCCAATTATCTGAGGCTTCAAGCCGGAGTTCGGTTCAGCACCTTGTTTTCATCAGAGAAACTTACTCGGCGCAGGGCGCTCAAGCGCCTGAGTTTCTCGCTGCCGTTCAGGGGAGCCTGTCGTTTCTTCTATCAGTATTTTCTGCGACTGGGGTTTCTTGATGGAATACATGGATTGCGCTATTGCATATTGATGGCACGATACGAGGGCTTCATCTCGAAGGAGATAAAGGCGCAGAAACACCGGGTCTAAATTTGGCTATCAACCTACACAGAAAGAATGCGGCGCTGTTCTGCGCGGCCGACATCCTCTCGATAGGCATCGCATTCAATCTGGTCCTGTATCTCAGGACCGGGATGGGACCCGTGATATGGCCGCTCTTGGCTCCCGCAGTTGTCTTCGTCGTGGCGCTGCATCTGATCGACGGTTACGGGGCGCGGACCGACATGATGAGCTTGGACTATGCGAGCGAGCACCTGATCGCGTCGTTTTCGGCAGCAATAGCCATGCTCCTGATGACTTTCGTCATCATCCCGCACGGCTTTGAGCTGCAGTCGAGCCGTGCAGCGATCCTGCTGAGTTTCGCCATCGCGGGCCCTGTTAGCCTTGGGTACCGGAGGTTCTCGAGCGCCAAGGTCGCAGGCCATAGAGGAAGAAGAACGATCGTCTTTGTCGGAAGCATGATGGATTTCGAGCTCTTCAGCGCCGAGTGCGCGCGCATGAACGCGACCATGCCGCTGGTTCACGCCAATTCCTCCGGAAAATACGAGATGCTTGAAGGGGCGCTCCAGGCGATCGAGTCCTCGCAGCTGGAAGCGGAAGCCATCGTGCTCCGGGAGTCGCGAAATGAGCTGCCTGTGGACGTGCCCATGCGGCTCGTGCAGCTCTACCTTCAAGGTGTACCCACGTATACGCTCGAAATCTTTCACCAAGTTTACTGGAAGAAAATTCCCCTCTACCGAATCAATCCGATATGGCTTTTCCAGGAGGGTTTCGAAATCGCCCGTGAACCCGTATTCGAGCGAATCAAGCGCCTGAGCGACATCGTCCTTTCCTCCGTGGGACTTGTGCTCTTCTCGCCCCTTATAGCGGCGGCGGCGATCGCCATAAAGCTGGACGACGGGGGTCCCATCTTCTTTCACCAGACACGGATCGGATGGCACAAGGTTCCCTTTACCCTCATCAAGTTGAGGACAATGCGGGTCTCCGAGAAGACGGGGGATCGCTACACACAAAAGGCCGACGCCCGGATAACACGCGTGGGGGCGTTCCTCAGAAAAAGCCGGCTCGACGAGATGCCCCAGCTCTGGAACGTAATGCGCGGTCAGATGAGCCTAATAGGCCCAAGGGCCGAATGGGACCTGCTCGTCGAGGAATACGCTAGGGACATTTCCTGCTACCATTTCCGCCATCTGGTTAAGCCGGGAATAACGGGATGGGCCCAGGTCAACTACCGCTACGGAACTGGCGTCGAGGACACCTTGCGAAAACTGGAGTACGATCTCTATTACATCCGGAAATTCTCGTTCCTACTGGACGCCTCAATTGTACTGAAGACCCTTCATGTGATGATCCTGCAGCGTGGACGATAGACATGCCAAAAACCTACGATCTCATCGTCCTGGGCGGCGGATCCGCCGGATTTAACGCAGCCCGCGTCGCGGCCTCCCTCGGCAAAAAGGTCGCTGTTGTCGACGGAGCAAAGAAGCTCGGTGGCTTGTGCATCCTGAGAGGCTGCATGCCCTCCAAAACCCTGATCTATGCCGCAGAGATACTGCACCTTGCCCGCACCGGCGCCGATTTCGGCCTGAAAGTGGGATCCGCCTCCGCCGACATGGGCGCGATGCAGAAAAGAAAGCGCAGGATCATAGCCGATTTTGCCCTGCACCGGATCCGACAGCTCAAAGCCGGTAATTTCGATCTTGTCCGAAGCAATGGGAGGTTCGTGGATTCCCACACGATCGAACTAAAGGGGGGCAAGAAGATCCGCGCCGAGAATATCCTGATCGGCACCGGCTCCAAGGTAAGCGTCCCGCCCCTTCCGGGACTTGCCTCCACACCCTTCTGGACGAGCGACGATGTGCTGGAACTGGAGAAGACCCCGCGCAGCGTGATCGTCCTTGGAGGCGGCATTGTGGCCACCGAACTCGCGCAGTTCCTCGCGCGGGCTGGCACCCGGGTATGCCTCATCCAGCGAGGCGATCGGATCCTTAGGGGAAGTTCTCCGGAGGCCTCCGCAGTCGTGACCAAGGCTTTCAGGGACGAGGGCATCGAGGTGCACACAGGCACCGACATCACCGACATCCGCACTTCACGGGGAGGCGCTCAGGTCACCTTCAAACGGAAGGGAAAGACCCACGTGAAACGGGCCGATCACCTCTTCAATGCTCTCGGCCGTGAACCTGACACGTCACGCCTGAATCTCGAGGCGGCCGGCATCAAGACCGCGAAGAATGGCCGCATCCTCATCAACAAGTGGCAGCAGACGACGTCCCCCAACGTCTACGCCGCTGGCGACTGCAGCGGGCCGCACGAGATCGTCCATGTTGCCATCCAGCAAGCGGAACTGGCGGCTCGCCACATGTCGGGCGTGAGGAATCTGAAGCCTCTGGATGATTCAACGCTGCTGAGTGTCGTTTTCACCGATCCCCAGGTAGCCTCGATGGGGTGGCACGACGAGGACCTCAGGAAGAAGGGCGCGAAGTTCCACTCGGCCTCCTACCCTTTCAACGACCACGGACGCTCGATCCTCATGAACGCGAACTACGGCTACGCCCGGGTCTCGGCCAGCCGCGGCAACGGGCGCATACTGGGCGCGGAGATCGTGGGCAAGGATGCCGGGGAGCTCATTCACAGCCTCACCACCCCCATCACGATGGGAGCCACGGTGCAGGACTTGCTCGATGCCCCGTGGTATCATCCGACCCTTTCGGAGATCGTGACCTATCCCATGGAAGAGATCGCCGAGAAGCTGAAGGGCAAGAGCTCGAATTGAATCCCGTCGTCCGGAAATTTCTCTCGGCAACCGTCGGCCGGTTTCCCGTAACCATCAGGAGTGGCCTCGGAAAAGGTGCGCGGTGTACGGCCTTCCCCTGGGCCTCTTATTGGAGGGGGACGCACGAGCCGGTTGTGCAGCAGGCGATACAGAGAGTCGTAAACCAGGGCGCAACGGGCTGGAGCTGCTGGGACCTAGGTGCCCATTTCGGCCTCTACAGCGTGGCTCTGGCGCGGATCGTCGGGCCAACGGGACAGGTTGCGGCGTTCGAGCCAAATCCGCTCAGCTACGGCAGGCTCGAGCTCCATAAGAGGATGAACCGGCTGCCGTGGCTAAGGCTATATCCCGCCGCCGTCTCCAACTTCACAGGGACAGCCGAGCTGCTGACCTATGGGAACCTCGACTCGACGAGCACCCACCTCAAATACGCCGACGAAACCCTAGGTGAAAGCGCCAAGCCACTGGGCATCCGCACCGTCCGCCTGGACGATCTCGTCGAATCCGGCGAACTCCGGGCCCCAAACTTCGTGAAGATCGATGTCGAGGGTCATGCGCAACAAGCGCTCGCTGGAATGGCAAAGACTCTATCTGTCTCGCGGCCGACCTTCATTATCGGCCTCCACAGCCAGGACGAAGTCGACGGAGTGCTAGAAGCCTTGGTTCCGCTCGGCTACGGGTGGTCCGCTGTCGTGCCCTCGCCCATCCCTGACTCGATGGTCGGAGGCGACTACCTCTTCACGGCCGCGCCGAGGTGAGGCCGATCAAGTCGGCCAGGTCCACCCTGCCCTCGTAGATCGCCTTGCCGACGATCACGCCGTCCAGGTTGGCGTGGTTCCTTCCGATCGAGATAAGCCTGGCGACATCGTCCCTCTGGCTGACGCCGCCGCTCGCGATGACCCTCGCCTTGACGGATCCAAGCATCGTCTCTTGGGCGGCATAGTTTGGGCCTGTCAGCATGCCGTCCGTCCCGATGTCTGTGTAAATCAGCGTCGCAACCCCTAGGGCATCCATCCTGCAGGCAAGGTCGATGGCGGAGGTCTTGGTCGTGTCGACCCAGCCCTTGACCGCCACCTTTCCGTCCTTGGCGTCGATACCGACGGCGATCCGGTCGCCATGCGCGCTCACGAGTTCCGAGACGAAGGCCTCGCTGTCGGCAGCCCTCGTCCCGATGACGATGCGCTGGACTCCGATCCCGACGGCGCGGTCGACAGACTCGCGCGTCCTCATTCCGCCGCCCAACTCAACCCGCAGCCCGACCGCGGCAATCCTTTCAACGACTGCCAAGTTCCTCGGGATGCCTTCGAACGCGCCGTCCAAGTCAACGACATGGACCCACGAGGCACCCGCCGCCTTGAAACCCTCGGCAACCGCCGCGGGGTCCTCCCCGTACACAGTTTCCGCGTCGGCCCGGCCCTGGGTCAGGCGGACGCAGCGGCCCCCCTTGATGTCGATGGCGGGATAGATTGTCATGGAAGGGGCAATTTCCCACGTACCGGGCCGCAGGCCAAGGTCTTTTTCCCCGTTGCGGAAGGGAGCTTTTGGGACGAGTCTTGTGCCTTACAAAAGTCACAAGATGGCCACCTATACTCCCCCTGTTTTCCTCACTGAGCTCCTCCACGCCCGCTCGCCCTCGGGCTACGAGGCCGAAGCCCAGGAGGTGTACAAACGCTTCGTGAAGCCCCATGCCGACGAATACCGCGCCGACGCGATGGGAAACCAGTTCGCGACACTGAACCCGAAGGGCGACCCGACGCTCATGCTGGCCGGCCACCTGGATGAGCTCGGCCTCATCCTCACCTACGTCAACAAGGACGGATTCATCTATTTCGACACCCTCGGCGGCCATGACAGAACGGTCATCTCCGGTCGCCGAGTCCTGATCCGTACCGCGAACGGCGTCGTGAAGGGCGTCACGGGCAAGCGCGCCGTCCACCTGATGGACGACGGGGACCGAAAGAAGGTGCCCGAAATCCACGAGATCTGGATAGACATCGGCGCACGCTCGAAGAAGGAGGCGCTGGAGCGCATATCGATTGGCGACTCGGCCACCTACGACCACGAGTTTGAGTTGATCCATGGCAGCATTGGCGCCTCGCGCGCCTTCGACGACAAGGTCGGCGCCTACATTGTCGGGGAGACCCTGATCCGCCTCGCGAAGGAAAAGAAGCTGGCGCCGAAGGTCGTCGCCGTAGCCACGACTCAGGAGGAAATCGGCGTGCGGGGTGCGACGATCTCAGGCTACTCGACCGACCCGCAGCTGGCCCTTGTCGTCGACGTCGGCCACGCGACAGACCATCCGGACTGTGACAATCGCAAGTACGCCGAGACCAAGCTGAGCGGCGGCCCAATCATCCTGAGGGGGCCGAACATGAATCCCAAGGTCACGGACGCCCTCATCAGGGCCGCAAAGAAGCTCAAGATCCCCTACCAGATGGACACCGACGCCCGCCCGACAGGGACGGACGCGCGCGCAATCCAGATGGCCAGGGGTGGCGTCGCGATCGGCCTCGTGAGCATTCCCCTTCGCTACATGCATACCCCGAGCGAGGTCGTGGACCTGGAGGACGTCGAGCGCTGCGTGCAGCTCTTCGTCGAGTTCGCCAAAGGAATCACCAAGGGCGACTACCGCCACTGGTGAGGTTTAAAGCCGGCTCGCCGCCCTAGGCGGCGTTCTCGGTCGGGGTCGATTTCGGGGCGCGCCTGAGAGTCGGGCGCCTCTTGCCCGCGACCGCGGCCGCGTCGACGATCACCTCGATCACGTCCTCCTGCTGCGGAAGGTCGTACATTACCTCGAGCATAATCCCCTCGAGGATAGCCCGAAGCGCGCGGGCGCCCGTTTTGAGCTCGATTGCCTTCGCCGCCACGGCCTTCACCGCGTCCGACGTGAACCTGAGGCGCACGCCGTCCATCGCGAAGAGCTTCGAATACTGCTTCACCATGGCGTTCTTGGTCCGAAGGAGGATCTTCTCCAGGTCCGCGATCTGGAGCTGGTCCAGCACCGTGACGACCGGGAGGCGGCCGATGAACTCCGGGATCATGCCGAAGCGGACAAGGTCCTCGGGGGCGATGCGGCGCATCATGTCCTCCGGAGCGATATCCTTGTCCTCGGAATTCTGGTGGAAGCCGATCGAGCGGTGGCCGAGGCGCTTCTTCACGATCTGGTCCAGGCCCACGAAGGCGCCGCCGCAGATGAAGAGGATGTTGGCTGTGTTGACCTGGATGTACTCCTGGTTCGGGTGCTTCCTGCCTCCCTGTGGGGGCACATTGCACACCGTGCCCTCGAGGATCTTCAGCAGCGCTTGCTGGACTCCCTCGCCCGACACGTCGCGGGTGATGGAGACGTTCTCCGTCGTGCGGCGGATCTTGTCGATCTCGTCGATGTAGATGATGCCGCATTCGGCCCGCTTCACGTCGTAGTTGGCGTTCTGCAGCAGGCGCAGGACCACGTTCTCGACATCCTCGCCGACATAGCCGGCCTCGGTGAGCGTCGTGGCGTCCGAGATCGCAAAGGGCACGTCCAGGATGCGCGCGAGCGACCTCGCCAGCAGCGTCTTGCCCGAGCCCGTTGGGCCCACCAGCAGGATATTGCTCTTCTCAACCTCGACGTCGCTGAATTCGGGGGAGGCGGCGGCGGGGTCGCGCGGGGACTGCCCGGAGTCGAAATTGAGCCTCTTGTAGTGGTTGTAGACCGCCACCGAGAGCACCTTCTTCGCGTGGTCCTGGCCGATCACGTAGTCATCCAGGACCTTCTTGATGCCCGACGGCTTGATCATCCGGAAGGCCGGCTTAACCTCGATGGCCGGCTGCTTAACCTCTCTGTCGATGATCGTCTTGCAGACGTTGACGCACGAATCGCAGATGTACACCCCGGGCCCGGCGATGATCTTCTTCACCTCCGCCTGCGACTTCCCGCAGAAGGAGCACAGCGTCATTCGTGACGATTTGGCCATGGTCGCGAGTGTGCCTTGGGCCGTTACACTGTCGATACGGGAAACTACGACCCGGAACCGGTCAGGCTGCTGTCTTTACAACCAGGCTCTCGGCTTCGCGGGTCGAGGCCACCACGTGATCGACGATCCCGTAGTCCTTGGCCTCATTCGCGCTCATGTAGTAGTCGCGGTCTGAATCCTTGTCGACCTGCTCCTGGGCCTTGCCCGTGTGGCGGGAGATGACCTCGCTCAGCGTCTTCCTCCAGCGCAGGATCTCCCTGGCCGCGATCGCGATGTCGGCCGCCTGGCCGCCCGCGCCGCCCGAGGGCTGGTGGATCATGACGCGGCTGTTCGGAAGCGCGAAGCGCTTGCCCTTGGTGCCGGCCGCCAGGAGCACGGTGCTCATGCTGGCCGCCATGCCGATGCAGAAGGTCTGAACATCGCACTGCAGGAAGTTCATCGTGTCGTAGATGGCCATGCCACCCGTCACAACGCCGCCCGGGGAGTTGATGTAGAGGTGGATGTCCTTCTTCGCGTCCTCCATCTGCAGGTACAGAAGCTGGGCGATGACAAGGTTGGCCACCATGTCGTCGATAGGCGTCCCAATGAAGATGATCCTGTCCTTGAGAAGCCGGGAATAAATGTCCATCGACCGCTCTCCGCGGCCGGTGTTTTCGAGTACTATCGGTACGTAATAGCTCACGGTTGGATTACCGAGAACGTACTCTTGGAGACGAGGAAATCAACCGCCTTGTCGAATATTATGGACTGTTGGACGTTCCTAAGCGCGTTCCGGTCCTTGCCCAGGTCCTTGGCGATCTTGTCCGGGCTCTTGTTGCTGCGGGCCGCCTCACTGCGGATGTAGAGATCTATGTCGCGGTCGGTGATCGTGAGCTTCTCGGCCTCGGCGACCTTGGCGAGGATCAGCTGGATCTTCACGCGGTTCGTGGCGGCCTTCTTGGCGCTCTCGAAGAGCTCCTTCTTGTCCTTCTCGAACTGGTCGGCGGCGATGCCGCGGCGCATGTTCTCCTGGATGAACTGGCGAAGCACACCCTGGGTCTCAGCATCGACGAGGCTGGCCGGCGGCTCGAAGCTCATCTTCTCAGCGAGGGCCTGCGTGACCTGGCTCCTCTGCGCGGAACGGTTCTTCTGCTCCTTCTGGAGCTTGAGATTCGTGCGGATCTGGCCCTTGAGACCCTCGAGGTCGTCGACCTGGTGGCCCTTGAAGAAGGCCTCGTTGAGCTCGGGGAGCACGCGCTCGCGGATCTCGAGCGCCTCGATCGAGTACACGGCGGTCTTGCCAGCGAGTGCCGGGACGGCCTGGAAGTCGGCCGGGAAGCTGATCGTGACGTCGCGCTTGTCGCCCTTGGAAAGGCCGCCGACCTGCTTGCCGAGGCCGGGGATGATGCCCTCGTTGGCGCCCTCGACCTCCTCCCAAGTCTGGGGGACCTTGGCGTAGAGCTGCTTGTCGCCGACGATGTCCGCGATCGGCGCGCCGTCGACCTTGCCCTCGTAGGAAAGCTTCACGTAGTCGCCCTTGGCTGACGCACGCTCGGCCGGCTTGAAATCGGCGCCCTCGGAGCGCAGTGCCTGGACGATGTTGTCGACCTCGGCGTCCGTGGCGTCCACGGGCTCGATCTTGGTCTCGATGCCCGTGTAGTCCGGCAGCGTGAACTCGGGGCGGACGTCGACCGTGACCGTGATGGCCGCGGAGGCGCCGGGCTCGATCGTGCCCTCCTCGACGCTGACCACGTTGAGGACGTCCAGCTTCTCCTTCTCCATCGCCGTGCGGTAGGCCTTGGTGACCACCTTCTGCTTGAACTCCTCGGCGATCTCCTTCGCGAACTTCTTGCTAACCATTGCCGCGGGGGCCTTTCCGGGACGGAAACCCGGCAGGCGCGCCTGGCGGACGTACTCGCCGACGACGGACTGGTGCTCGGTGTCGACCTCGGACTGGTCCATGGTGACGACGAGATTCTTGCGGGATTCGGAGACGGTGCTCAGTTGGACGTTCACAGCGTATATTCGGTTGGTACTTTGCGTATAAGGGAGGGGTTAAACGTAGGTTTATAGGCAGATGGGTCAAGGCCCCATTGGGAACGGCCCATCCCGGGCTTGCCCGCCCGCCGTTCTGGCCGTTTCGTGACTTTCGCAAGATGCCCAGCCTCAGCCAGATTCTAGGGGATTCCCCGCCCCTTCTCCTGCTAGACGCCTCGTCGGAGAGGATCCAGGCAGGCCTGCTGGCGGCGGATTCGGCGAGATGGGCGACGCGGAAGGCCGAGGCCGGCACAGGCATCTTCGAGTGCCTGGATGAACTCTCGGTCGATATTTCCTCCATCGGCGCCTTCGCCTACTGCGAGGGTCCCGGGTCCATCCTCGGGATACGCACGACCGCCGTGGCCCTGCGAATGTGGAATGTCCTAAAGAAGCGGCCGACCTTCAGCTTCCAGAGCCTCGCCGTCGCGGCCCACGGCGTGGGCCGCGTCGACGCCTCGCTGATCGCGGACGCGCGCCGCAGCCTCTGGCACCGCTTCAGGATGGGAGGCGTACTTGAGCGTGTGGCCGGCACCGAGCTGAGCGGCGAGATCCTGAGCCCCGAGGGATTCCGACACTGGGAGGCGATGCCCGCGGGAACGACGCTCGTCTCCTACGACCTCGCCAGCCTCCTCACCCTGCCGGCCGTCGCCGACGCGGACCTCTTCAATGAGGATCCCGAGCCGGACGCTTTTCTCCACGAGGAGCCGTCCTACGTGAAGTGGACGCCCCAGATCCACAGGGCACCGTGATCCCGAGCCATCCTTCAACTCCCCTTCGGTGCTGGGCCGAGATCGATCTCGCGGCCCTCGAGCGCAACCTGCGCCTTATACGCGCCTCCCTGCCCCCGCACATCCGCTACGTCGCGGTCGTGAAGGCCGACGCCTACGGCCACGGACTCCAGCAGGTCGCCGGCCGCCTCATGCACGCCGGGGCTGACCTCTTCGCGGTCGCGAACATCACCGAGGCCGCACAGCTGAGGGAACTCGGCCCGGGATGGCCGATCCTGCTCCTTAGCCCGCTCCTTCCCGACGAGGACCGCTACGCGGCGGAATACGACGTCGCCGTCACGGTTTCGACCGAGGATGAGGTCGCGCGCCTCGACAAAGCGGCAAAGACCGCGGGCAAGCTGATACAGGTCCACCTGAAGGTAGACACCGGCATGGGTCGCCTTGGCGTCTGGCACGAGGACACCGCGGCGCTGGTGACAAAGATCACGGCCGCCAAAAACCTGACCCTCGCCGGAATCTTCACGCACTTCGCGAGCCCCGACGACGACGCCGTCTTCACCGAGGAGCAGCGCCGCCGTTTCCTGGCCGCCCTCGAGGCCAGCGGCCTCGGCAACGCGGCCGGCGAAGGCATCTACGTCCACGCCGACAACAGCGCCGGCCTCGAGACGATGCCGGGCAAGAGCCCCTTCAATGCCGTCCGCGTGGGCCTTCTGCAGTTCGGGATCCTGCCC
>DASRSJ010000231.1:0-25001 GCA_035656555.1 Opitutaceae bacterium | reverse complement strand
CAATTCATGGGCAGGAGGTCAGTCTCGTCATAACCGACGTGAACATGCCCGGGTTGGACGGCGCAGCGTTGGCGAAGGTCGTGCAGCACATGAATCCGAAGGCAAAGGTGATGATGATGACGGGAATGAGTGGGGCCGAATTGAATGCGCGTCCGAACCGATTCGACGGCTCAATCCTATCAAAGCCATTCACCATTCCCACGCTTCTCGCCATGGTGGCCTCAGAGCTTGGCGCCGAAAAAGAAATGCCGGAAGCTTCGGTCTAATCCGACGGATTGGATGCTGGACTGCCTGCTATCCTATCGAAGGATGCGCACCATTGAGGAGAACGAAGACTCGTAGTCGGGATGGCTCAACGGCCAAAGGGCGACTCAGGACATAATCGGACCAATCGCTACCAAAATGATCGCAGCTAGGACGAGAGCGATGACCCCCAAAAGCCTGAAGAGCCCCAGGTTCGTCTCATTGAAAGGGGACATGAGACGCAGCCCGACAGACGGTGCGATCAGGAAAACAAAGCCTTCAATCAGCTGCAGCGCCCCGAAGAGGGGCAGCACCACGAGAAGCCCCGTCCACTCGCGGTGGAAGGAGACAATGAGGGATCCCCAGAGGACGCAGAAGAGGCCGTAGATTACCGCGCCACCCTCGGCGTTTCGCCTCATCCAGGCGAAGTACTTGGCCCAGGCCGCGGGCTGGGAAACCAGCGAGAGGCCCACGATAAGGAAGTTGAGAAGGGCGAAGATCTCTATGGCTCTTTGGCTGGGCATGGTGTTTTGGGGTCAAAAGGGGAGGGCGCTTGGCAGCTTAAGGCCGCATTCCGCCCCTCTGGTTATGCAACTGACCCCTATCGGGTTCCAAGGTTCTCAGGTTTCGGGCAACATGCCGGCATGTACCCCAGCAGCCGAACACTCCGATGGATCTCCTGGGTCCTTCGCGTCGGTGTCCTCATGGAATTTGTCGGCCACGGCTCGCTTGGCATCGGACGCGTGGCGGCCTGGTCCTCCTACTTCGCGGTCGTGGGCATCCACAAGGACGCGGCGATGACGCTCATGCCCCTAGTCGGGATCTTCGACGTGGCGATGGGACTGACGGTCCTGTTCTTTCCCTTCCGCGCCGTCATCCTCTACATGACGTTCTGGGGAGTCTGGACGGCGCTCCTTCGCCCGCTGGCAGGCGAGTCGACATGGGAATTCGTGGAGAGGGCGGGGAACTTCGGCGCATTGGCCGCGCTCTTCATGCTGGCCAAGGGTGGAGGCTGGAGGTCGTGGCTTCGCTTCGAGCCGCGCACAGAGTTGTCTGATTCCCTCCTGAAAAGGGTGTCATGGACGCTTCGCCTGACGACCATGCTGCTCTTAGTCGGCCACGGCGCCCTGGGCTTCCTGGTCCACAAGAAGGCCCTCGGCCTGCAGTACGCGAGCATCGGAATCACGGCTCCGTGGTTCGAGCCCGCGCTCGGCGCATTCGAGTGCCTCCTCGGCGTGGCGGTCCTCGCATGGCCTGAATTCGGCCTCCTTGTATTCGTCCTACTGTGGAAGCTGGCAACCGAGGCCCTGGCGCCCATGGCGGGCTCGCCCATATGGGTCTTTGTCGAGCATGGGGGCAGCTATGCCGCGCCGCTGGCCCTGGCCATCCTCGTCAAGGCGATGCAGGTGCCCGAGGCGTCCACGGGCAAGGAGCTTAAGCGGACGAGGGCCTCATCGGGGCCCCAGGTCCAGGCATTTTCCGGCGGCGGGGTCGGTTGACCCCTGCCGTCAGAAGCGGGCGGTCGTCAGCGCGAGCTCGTAGCTGATCTTGCCCTCGATGATCTCGCGAAGCGCGGTATCCTCGGCGGAAAGCTTCTCGAGCGACTCCACGAGCGGGCGGTTGCCGCGCTTGAGCTGCTTCACGCGGCGGGAAACCACGTTCACCAGGATGTTCGGATCATCGATTACCTTGAGCGCCTCGCGGACGTAGTCGTCTCTCATGTGAGGTGCATCTTGATCGTCCCCAATCCGTAACACGACGCTTATCTTTTTGCTGGGTCGATATTTAATCGATTTTATGCCCAGACCACCCGTTTAGGGAGTTCTTAGGTGCCCGCAGGGGGCGCCTGTTCAGTCCTCCACCAGCCTGTAGCCTATACCGGACTCCGTCTTCAGGTGCCTCGGCTTGTGGGGCTCGGCTTCCAGCTTCTGGCGGATGTGGGTCATGTGGACCCGGAGGTAATGGGTGTTCTCCTCTGCCTTTGGCCCCCAGAGCTCGCGCAGCATCTGGCCATGGGTCACGACCTTTCCCCTGTGGATCACGAGTAGTCGCAGCATCGCGTACTCCTTCGCGGTCAGGCGGACGTCCGCGCCGAGGCGCTTCACCGTCCGCGCGGCCAGGTTGATTTCGATGTCACCGAAGGTGATGGAGGAGGGCTCGGACTCGTCCACGACGCGCCTGAGTATGGCGCGAAGCCTCGCCGTCAGTTCAGCCGAGCCGAAGGGCTTCGTGAGGTAGTCGTCCGCGCCCGCGTCCAAGGCGGCCACCTTGTCGCCCTCCGCGGCTAGGACGGTCAGGACGAGAACGGGGACCTTCGTCCATTCGCGCAGCTGCCTTAGAACCTCCAGTCCGCCGAGGTCGGGCAGGCCGAGGTCAAGGATGACGGCATCGGGATTGCAGCGCGCAGCCTCCTCGAGCCCGATCTTGCCCGTGTCCGCTTCAAGGACGGCGATGCCCGCGGCCTCGAGCGTGATCCGCAGCAGCCTGCGGATCTGCACCTCATCATCGACCACGAGGATCCTGAGCTTGGCAGGACTCATTGCTAGTCGCCCGGCACTTCACCGTGCGCAACAAAGGGAAGGTAAACGGTGAGGACCGCGCCGCCGCCGGGGTTCTCGCCCGCCACGACGTCGCCGCCCTGCGCGGTCACAAATCCACGGATGATGGAAAGGCCGAGGCCGAGGCCGCCGGCCTTGGCTGCGTCGCCACGCTGGAATTTCTGGAAGAGTCTCTCCTTCATAGCCCCCGGAAGGCCGGGACCGCGGTCGGCCACGGTGAAGTAAACCCGTGACTTGGCGCGGTCGAGCCCAGCCGTGATGAAGATCTCAGTACCTTGAGGGGTGTGCAATGCCGCGTTGAGCAGGAGATTGGCGATCACCTGTTCCATGAGCGCGGCGTCCGCCCGGAAAAGCGGAAGGTCCTTGGGGATGCTGCTCTCCAAGGGGTGTCCATTGAGGGCCTCGCTCACCCCCTCAAGCGCCGCGTTTACGAGGTCGTGGCCGTCGCACCAGTCGAGCCGCGGCTTCAGCGCGCCGGACTCGAGCCTGGTCTGGTCGAGCAGGTTGTTCACGAGGCGGTTCAGGCGCCGGGTCGCGGTCTTTATCTCGTGCCCCAGGTCGGCGCGGGTGGCCTCATCCGCGGCGGGGAGGTTCTCGACGGCCGAGCTCAGGACGGCGAGCGGCGTCTTAAGTTCGTGGGACACGCCGTCCAAGAGGGAGCGGTGGAGCTTCTCGGACTGGGCCAGGAGCTTCTCTCGCTCACCCGCGGCGCGAAGCTGCTCCCTCTCGACCAGCTGCGCCAGCTGGTCGGCGAAACTCTCGGCCAGGTCGCGCTGCGCAAGGGACAAGCTCGCATCCGCGGGCATGCGAATGATGAGAACGCCTATCGCCTGGTCCTCGCGCACCAGCGGCAGGTGGAATCCCTCCGCCGAGGGGAGCGTGTCGGTGAAGCGGCCGGCCTTCTTCCTGTTGCGCCAGGCCCAGTCCGCGACGCCCCGGTCCTTGTCCGTCATGGTGAACGATCCCGCGAAGTGGGGCATGAGAGCCGAGCCGTTGCCATCACCCAGAAGGAGCGCCGACTTAGCCCCGAAATAGGTGTCGGCTTGCCGGAGCGCCGCGAAGACGGCGTCGTCGAGCGTCCTCGCGGAGCTCAGGGCCTGCGTGAGGTGGAAGAGCGCCGTGGCCCGGTCCTCCCTCATGCGTTCGTTCCTTTCCTGGGCCCGCACGCGCGCGGTCAGCTGGCCGGAGATGATCGCGACCACGAAGTAGGTGGAGAACATCAGCCAGTCCTCGAACCGCGTGATTGCGAACGTGAAGACGGGAGGGATGAAGAAGAAGTTCCAGGTGAGGGCGCTGGCCACGCCGCCGACGAACACGGGGCCGGGCCCGACCCGCAGGCTGAGCACGATGATCGCAAGGAGGAAGAAGAGTCCCACCGAGAGGTAGCCCGAGTGGGGGACGATGAAGGAGCTGGCAACCGTGAGCGCAGCGAGGACCCCGAACACCTCGCCGTATTCCTTCGCGGGCGAGGCCTTGACGGGGCGCCAGTCGACCCAGGTCGCAGGCTTCTCCGCAGCCCGCTCGGCGGGCACGACATAGATGTCGATCGAGGAGGGTATCTTAAGCAGGCGGTCGACCAGCGTTCCGCCGCGCACCAGGTCCAGGAGCCGGTGCCTGCGCGACTTGCCGACGACAATCTGCGTCGCGTTGTTTTGGAGCGCGACGCGGACGAGGGCCTCAGCCACGCCGCTGTCATGGGTGACCACAATCTCAGCGCCGAGTTCGCGGGCGAGGGCAAGGTTGCCCTCCAGGCGCTTCTGGGCCTCAAGTCCGAGCGGCGTTGGCGTCTCGACACTGACGGCCGTCCACGATGCGCCCTGCGACGCGGCCATCCTCCTTGTCCATCGCACAAGCTGCGTCGACGAGGGGCTGGGCCCCACCGCGACCAGGAGGCGCTCCCCTGAGCGCCAGACGGTCTTGAGGGTTCCCACCGAGCGCAGCTCCCTGAGGCGCTTGTCGACATGCTCGGCCACAAACCTGAGCGCCAGCTCGCGAAGCGCCGTCAGGTGCGTGTCCTTGAAAAAGTTCTCGGCCGCGGCTGCGGCACGGCCCTCCAAGTAGACCTTGCCCTCGCTCAGCCGCTCCCTAAGCGCCTCGGGAGTGATGTCCACGAGCTCGATCTGGTCGGCCAGCCCGAAAATGGAATCCGGCACCGTCTCATGGACCGGAGCACCCGTGATCTGCCTGACGGCGTCGGAGCGGCTTTCGATGTGCTGGACGTTGAGCGTGGTGTAGACGTCGATCCCCGCGTCGAGGATCTCGACCACGTCCTGATACCGCTTCGGGTGCCTGGAGCCCTGGGCGTTGGTGTGGGCGAATTCGTCGACCAGCACCAGCCGCGGCTTGCGCGCAAGAATCGCCTCAAGATCCATCTCCGTGACTTTGATGTTCTTGTAGTCGATCTCCTTGCGCGGGAGTAGGGGCAGGCCGACCAGGAGGGCCTCGGTCTCCGCCCGGCCATGGGTCTCCACGACACCGATCACGAGGTTTACGCCGTCGCGCAGCTCCTGCTGCGCGGCCCTGAGCATCGCGAAGGTTTTTCCGACCCCCGGGCACATCCCGAAGAACACCTTTAGCTTCCCGCGCTTGGCCCTCTGCTCCTCGCGGTTGAGTGACGCAAGTATCGCGTCGGGATCGGGTCGTTGATCTGCCATGGGCCTGATGGGATCGTAGGGGAGGGGGTGGGCGGGGGCAAGCTGCCGGGCGTACGACAGCGGACTGGCTCCCGCCTACGGGCTGGGCTCGAGTGAGCGCGGGTGTGGGGGTGACGGCCACTCTATGCGTGTGTGCCCGGTTTCACGTACGGCACCCAGCTGCCCGGCGGCGACGCCGGCGAGGAACGCGGCAAGGGCGACAAGGACGAGCACCGCGAACCTGGACCTCTCCACCGTCATGCCCTATCCGCCGCCCTCGCGGTCGAGCGCGATGTTCAGGCGAAGCACGTTGACGCCCGGCTCACCGAGGACGCCCAGGCTGCGGTCGTCGGTGTTTTCCAAAACCAGCGTGCGGACCGTCTCTAGGGGAAGCCCGCGCGCTTTCGCGACGCGGCCGGACTGGATGAGGGCATTCGCAACGCTGATATGCGGGTCAAGCCCGCTCGCGGATGAGGTCACCGCGTCCGCCGGCACCTCGGCCTTGGGATCCATGCCATTGGACGTCCTGTAGGCTGCGACGGCGGCCTTGACGCTGTCGCTGAGCTTCTGGCTCGTCGGCCCGAGGTTCGTGCCGGAGGAACTCGTGGCGTCATAGCCCGTGCCTGTGGCCGAAGCGCGCGGCTGGAAATACTTCTCGCTCGAGAAGTTCTGGGCAAGGAGCGAGGAACCCCGGACGACGCCGTCCTTGTCCACGATCAGGCTCCCGTTGGCCTTTGCCGGGAAGAGGGCCTGGGCGCCGGCCCAGACGGCGAGAGGGTACGCCCCGCAGAGGAGAAGGGCGAAGACAAGCGTGAGGGCCACGGAGGTCCAGATTTCGGAGAAGAGCGTTTTCATGGCTTAGACGAAGTGAAGGGTGGTGACGATGACATCGATCGCCTTGATCCCGATGAACGGGATGATGATCCCGCCGAGGCCGTAGATCAGCAGGTTGCGCCGAAGCATCGCGGCGGCCCCGATCGGGCGGTACGCCACGCCGCGCAGCGCGAGCGGGATCAGCGCGATGATCACGAGGGCGTTGAAGATGACGGCGCTCAGGATAGCGCTGAGCGGCGAGACCAGATGCATGACGTTCAGGGGCGCGATCGCGGGAAAGACGCCGACCAGCATGGCCGGTATGATCGCAAAGTACTTCGCGATGTCGTTCGCGATGCTGAAGGTCGTCAGCGCCCCGCGGGTGATCAGCAGCTGCTTGCCAATCTCGACGATGTCCAAAAGCTTGGTCGGGTTGGAGTCGAGATCGACCATGTTGCCCGCCTCCTTCGCGGCCTGGGTGCCCGTGTTCATTGCGACGCCGACATCCGCCTGCGCCAGCGCCGGGGCGTCGTTCGTGCCGTCCCCGGTCATCGCGACCAAGTGGCCTGTGGCCTGCTCCTCGCGGATGCGGGCCAGCTTCATTTCGGGGGTCGCCTGCGCAAGGAAATCGTCCACGCCCGCCTCCGCGGCGATCGCGGCGGCCGTCAGGGGGTTGTCGCCGGTGATCATGACGGTGCGGATTCCCATGGCGCGCAGCTGCGCAAAGCGCTCCTTGATGCCGCCCTTGACCACGTCCTTCAGGAAGATGACGCCCAGTGTCTCCCGTCCCTGTGCCACGACGAGCGGGGTTCCGCCCTTGCGGGAGATCTCCTCAACGGCGGCGGCCACTTCTGCGGGGTAGGCGCCGCCCTGCGCCTCGACCCAGGCGCGCACGTTTGCGGCGGCTCCCTTGCGTATCGAGCGCGGCGCATGCCCCTGCGCGTCGGAGAGGTCGACGCCGCTCATGCGGGTCTGGGCGGTGAACGGCACGAAGGTGGCGTGCTGGGCTGCCAGGTCCCTCGCCCGGATGTTGAACCGTTCCTTGGCGAGGACGACGATGCTGCGGCCTTCGGGGGTCTCATCGGCCAGCGACGCGAGCTGAGCCGCGTCAGCCAGTTCCGCGGCGGAGACGCCGGGCGCCGGAATGAACTCCGAGGCCATGCGGTTGCCAAGCGTGATCGTGCCTGTCTTGTCCAGGAGGAGCACGTCGATGTCACCTGCCGCCTCGACAGCGCGGCCGCTCATGGCGAGGACGTTTCTTTGAAGCAGCCGGTCCATGCCGGCGATGCCGATGGCGCTCAGGAGGCCGCCGATCGTGGTCGGGATGAGGCACACGAGCAGGGCGATCAGGGCCGTGATCGAGAAGGCGACGTTTGAATATATGCCGAAGGGCTTCAGCGCCATGATCACCAGGAGGAAGATGAAGGTGAGGGCGGAGAGGAGGATCGTGAGGGCGATCTCATTGGGGGTTTTCTGTCGGGTCGCGCCCTCGACGAGGCTGATCATGTGGTCGAGGAATCCTTCCCCGGGATTGGCCGTGATCCGGATCACGAGGTTGTCGGAGAGGACGGCCGTGCCGCCCGTCACGGCGCTGCGGTCGCCGCCGGCCTCGCGAATGACGGGAGCGGATTCTCCCGTGATCGCGGACTCGTCCACCGAGGCCGCTCCCTCGACGACCTCGCCGTCGCCGGGGATAAGCTCGCCGGCGGTGACGACCACGAGGTCGTACTTCCTGAGCAGCGAGGCGTCCACAGAGACGATGATGCCGTCCTTGAGCCTCTTCCTTGCGACAAGCTGCTTGCGCGAGGCCCGCAGAGCGCGGGCCTGTGCCTTGCCGCGGCCCTCCGCGACGGCCTCGGCGAAGTTTGCAAAGACCACCGTGAAGAGGAGCCACAGCGCGATCTGCAGCACGTAGCCGAACGGCTCCTTCGAGGTGAAGAGCTGCTGGAAGGTCAGGAGGGCGCCAACCAGGGTCACGAACATCACCGGGTTCTTCAGCTGCTGGCGCGGGTCCAGCTTGATGAAGGAGTCGGCGACGGCCTTGCGCATGATGTCACCGTCGAAAAGGGAGATGGTCTTGGAGCTCATGATCGTTGCGGATTAAAACGTGGGAGTTCAGAAGAGATTGCCGGCGCCCATCAGGTAGTGCTCGACGACGGGGCCGATGGCCAAGGCGGGCAGGAACGTCAGGGCTCCGACGAGGACCACGGTGCCGATGAGAAGGACGACGAACGTGAATCCCTCGGTCTTGAACGTGCCGGCGCTGACCGGAATCAATTTCTTGGAGGCGAGGTTGCCCGCGAGTGCCATGATGGGCACGATCATGAGGAAGCGCCCGACCAGCATCGCGATCCCAAGGGTCGTGTCCCAGTGGGGATTGCCGTCCGAGGGGTTAGCCGTGAGGCCTGCGAAGGCGCTGCCGTTGTTTCCGACGGCCGAGCTGAACGCGTAGAGGATCTCGCTGAAACCGTGCGGCCCCATATTGTTGAGCCCGGCCTGGCCCCAGTCCGCGACGCTGGCCCAGGCAGTAAAGCCGAGGATGGTCGCGGAAAGGACCATGAGGACCATCATGACGAGCTTCACGTCGTAGGCCTCAATCTTCTTGCCGAGGTATTCCGGCGTCCTGCCGACCATCAGCCCGGCGATGAAGACCGCGAGGACGACGAAGATCAGCATGCCATAGAGACCGGCGCCGACGCCCCCGAATATCACTTCTCCCGTCTGGATGTTGAACAGGGGTACAAGTCCGCCGAGGGGCGTGAAGGAGTCGTGCATCGCGTTCACGGCGCCGCACGAGGCGTCCGTCGTGATAGTCGCGAAGAGCGCCGAGTTGAAGATGCCGAAGCGCACCTCCTTGCCCTCCATGTTGCCGCCTGACACCGCGACACCCAGGGCCTGGTGGATCGGGTTGCCGCTGTCCTCGGCCTTCCAGCATAAGAGGGCACCGACCATGAACATGGCGAACATGGCGCCCCACACGGCCCACCCGTGCCTCTGGTTCCTAACCATGCGGCCCAGGTAGTAGGTCAGGGCGCTCGGGATGGCGAAGATGGAGAGGATCTGGAGGAAGTTGGAGAGCGGGGTGGGGTTCTCGAAGGGGTGGGACGCGTTCGCGTTCGTATAGCCGCCCCCGTTCGTGCCGAGCATCTTTATGGCGACCTGCGACGCCATCGGGCCCTGCACGATCGTCTGCGTGTCGACTGACTGGTCCACCGTGGCCTGGGTTTTCCCGTCAGAGGCCATGACCGTCTTGCCCGAGGCATCCACCTTGGGGACCTGGACCGTGTAGGCCTCGTAGGTCCTCGCGACCGTGTACGGCTTGAAGTTCTGGATCATGCCCTGCGACACGAGGAAGAGGGCGAAGACGAGGCAGAGCGGCACGAGGAGGTAGTAGGTGACGCGGATGGTGTCCGCCCAGAAGTTGCCGATCGTCTTCACCGACTGCCGGGCGATGCCGCGCACGAGGGCCGCGGCCACGGCGATTCCGGCGGCGGCCGACGTGAAGTTGTGGATGGTGAGGGCCACCATCTGGGAGAAGTACGACATCGTCGACTCGCCCGAGTAGCTCTGCCAGTTCGTGTTGGTCGTGAAGCTGGCGGCCGTGTTGAAGGCGAGGTGCGGCGCCAGGCCCGCGAAGCCCTGGGGGTTCAACGGAAGGTGGTCCTGGTAGCGCAGGATGAAGTACGTCGCAAGGAGGCCGACCACGCTGAATGCCAGGAGTGAAAACGTGTACTGCCTCCAGTCCTGCTCCCTTCTCGGGTCGATGCCGCACACGCGGTACGTGGCGCGCTCGATCGGCCTGACAACGAAGTCGAGCCAGGTCCTGCCCTCGGTGTCGAGGACAGTGGTCAGGTAGAGGCCGAGCGGCTTCGTGATGGCCAGGAGGGCGCCGACATAGAGCGCGAACTGGAACCAGGAGTTGGATGAATTCATGGCGGTCGATTCAGAACTTCTCGGGAAGCAGCACAGCGACCACGAGGTACAGGAGGAGGCCGAGGGCGATCAGGCCAAAGACGATGGTTTCCATTTGGGTGGAGAGACAGGAGGGGGACGCCTAGCGCACCTTGTCGCAGAAGAGTGCGTAGGCGGCGCAGGCCGCGAAGAACGACGCGGAAAGGGCGACGAAGAATACGTCGCTCACGATGGGTGATTCCTGTTGCAGGCCGGCCCCGGGAAGGTCGAGGGCGCGCCGGATGTGACGCTCTTTTTCATGGGTGCCATGGTAGCACCGAAGAGCCGAACCCCTTAATTAATTACCCCGCCCAAACCGCTAAGAGTATATTAAGAGCAAATGGCCGTCGTCACAAGAGGGGCCAGGCCAATTAGAAACGAAACCTACCAGTTGAACCGTGCGCCGCCGTCCACCATCCGGGGCGGGGCGACGTTGAAAACGCCGGTGGCGCTGTGCGCCGTCTCGACCTCGGTATCCGTGGCGTTGTCGACGCTCAGGAATATCTCGGCATTCCTGGCCACCTTGAGACGAGCCGAGGCATCGACGACGGTGGCGGCGGCGAGAGGAAGGAGATTCTGGTCGTCGTCGAACTGCGAGGAGACCCGTGCGATCCGCAGGTCCACGTGCAGGCTTTTGACGGGATGCCACGTGACGCCGAGCGAGGCATTCCAGCGGGGAACCTCGGGAACGGCCTTGCCGACCAGCTTCGGCGCGACGGAGGCCTCCTCGACAGTTGCCTGCTCGTTGATGACGGCGAGCGTGATTTCCCATTCGTCGGACTGCTTCCACGATGCCGAGAACTGGCCACCCTGGGTGTCGATGCGCCCAAGGTTGAGGCGCTCAAGGCCCGTGGCCCCGGCTGCCAGCGTGCCGAACAAGGGGAACGTGCCCGGGCCCTGCGCGAGCGTCACGTTGGAGACGGGGTCCTCGAGGCGGGCCCCGAAGGCCAGCAGCGTCAGGTCGAGCTTTCCCTTCCTCCATTCCGCGCCGATCTCGCCCGTGTCGGCGTGCTCGGTCGAGAGGTTCGCGTTGGCGAGCGTCGAGGACGAGCCCTGCTTGAAGGGCCTGTAGAGCTCGTTGAGTGTCGGCTGGCGAAAGGCATGCTGGCCGGAAACGTGCAGGGTGAGCTCATCCGTCGCCTGCCAGGTCAGGCCTGCGCTTGGGCTGAACTCGTTGCCGGTCTTCGTCGGATAGATGCTCTGGAGAAGCAGGCCGCCGGTGGACCGCAGGATGTTTCGCAGGTGGCCGTCGCTGTCCTCCCACCGGTCGAGCCGCACGCCGACGTTCCCGTGGAGCCCGGGACCAAGGGGCTGCGTCCGCTCGGCAAAGGCTCCCGCGAAGGTCTGCCTGCCACCGGCGAAGCGCTGCTCGGTGAATGTGCCGCCCGAGTAGAGGAAGTCCTCGCGTGTCTCTCCGCGCACGTCGCGGACGTCAGCTCCAACGGTCGTGGAGGCGCTTGTGCCATCAGTCCAGGTCGCCGAGCCCGCAAAGCCCACCGCATCCGCCGGCACGTTGAACTGGTCGCTGGCGGGCGTCTCCGACGTCCTCGCAGCGTTGACTGAGCTGAAAGTCTGGGAGGAGCGCTGGCCCTGCATGTAGGCCGTCGTGTTCCAGGTGCCCCCGAGGACCGCGGTGCCGGAGAGCGCGACCGAGCCGAAGACCTGCTGGATGGCGTTCTGCTGGTAGGCCGTCCCGTTGTCGCGCCACTCGCTGAAGCGGCGCAGAGTGACGACGGCGCTCACGCCGCCGCCGATCGGCCCGTGCCAGTCCGCGGTCTCGACGTTGTGCCGCGTGGCGGCGTCGATGTCGACGGGTCCCCGACCCGCGGGGGAAATGAGGACGGTCCCGTCGCTCGTGAAGTCCGTGACGCGAAGGTCAAGGGTTCCCGGGCCCGCGGAAACGGTCTGCGCAACGGTGGCGGTCCTGGTGCCGAAGTCGCCCGCGCTGACACGGGCCTCGCCGGCCCCGGGCGCGGGAAGGACCGAGAAGAGCTGGATCACGCCGGCCAGGGCCTCGTTGCCCCACGCGGAGGCTCCGCCTCCGGGGACGATCTCGGCCCGGGCAATGGATCCGACAGGCATCATGCTCCAGGGCACCCAGCCGCCGAAGGGGTCGTTAATCGGGATGCCGTCCAGGAGGACGAGGGAGCGGCTGGCACCGCTCGGGCCCAGGCCGCGGAGCGAGACTCCCTGGGTGGTCGGGTTGGCCGTCAGGCTGTCGTTGCGCCGGAAGAGGCTGAAGTCGGGCGATCCCCGGAGCGCGTCGTCGACGGTCATGGAGAAGCTGTCGTTGAACGCCTCGGCCGGGACCTCCTCGACCGTGAAGGGAATGTCCGAGATTGCCTCAGGGGACCGCGTCACGCTCACCGTCATCGGCTCAAGCGTCTGCACCTGCGCGGCACAGAACGGTGCGGCGACGGCGAAGGCTAATGCACTGAGTGATCGGCGCACGCCTCGATCGATACCTCCGGGCCGCCAAACAATCAACCTTCCAGCGTGCCGGAAACGCAGATCGGAGTTGAAGGGGACGGCACATGCACTAGCGTCCGGTGTAACCCCTTATGGCGTTTGTCACCCCCTCGACCACCGCGGACAAGTACGACGTCATTGTCGTTGGATCTGGAGCCGCGGGAGGGCAGTCGGCCTACACGCTGACGATGGAGGGTGCGAAGGTGCTGATGATCGAGGCGGGCAGGAATTACGATCCGCGCTCGGAGACGCCGATGTTCAACACGCCGGACCAAGCACCGCTGCGCGGCGTGGGAACGGTCGAGAAGCCCTTCGGCTACTTTGACGCCACGATCGACGGGGGATGGACGGTCCCGGGCGAGCCGTACACGAACGTGTCCAACGAGCACGGCCGCAAGTTCGAGTGGTGGCGCGCCCGCATGCTGGGGGGCCGTACCAACCACTGGGCGCGGCACGCGCTCAGGAACGGCCCCTACGACTTCAAGCCCTACAGCAGGGACGGCCTGGGCTTCGACTGGCCGATTTCGTACGACGACGTCGCTCCCTACTACGACAAGGTGGAGATGCTAGTCGGCGTCTACGGCCAGAACGACGGCTACGAGAACACGCCGAGTTCGCCGGACGGATGCCTCTTGCCGCCCCCGAAGGCGCGCATCGGCGAGCTTCTGGCAAAGCAGAAGGCCCGGAAGATCGGCGTGCCCGTGATCCCGATCCACCGGGCAGTCCTCTCCCGGCCCCTGGATCACAAGACGATCCCCGCCAAGCTGCACCCGGGCAATGCGCGGGCCCAGCGCATCATCGCCGAGGACATGCAGAACCGCGCGGCGTGCTTCTGGGCCACCTCATGCGGCCGCGGCTGTGCCATCCGCGCGAACTACCAGTCGACGACCGTTCACATCCCGCCGGCCCTCGCGACCGGCAACCTCGACATCATCACGAACGGCATGGTCCGCGAGGTCACGGTGGACGACTCGGGCAAGGCCACGGGCGTCATATACGTCGACAAGATGACGCGCCAGGAGCACCACGTCAGCGCCCGCGTGGTCGTCCTCGCGGCCGGATCCTGCGAGACCGTGCGCCTCATGCTCAACTCCAAGTCCAAGGCGCATCCCGGCGGCCTCGGCAATTCGAGCGGATTGGTCGGCAAGTACATCATGGACACGGTGGGCGCCAACTGGGGCGGCCAGATCCCGGCCCTTGAGAACCTTCCGTCCCACAACGAGGACGGGGCGGGCGGCGCCCATGTCTACGCCCCCTGGTGGCTCTACAAGGAGCAGGCGGCCGGCAAGCTCGGGTTCGCGAGGGGCTACCACGTCGAGTTTGGCACCGGCAAAGGGATGCCGGGAGGCGCCCCGTTCCTGCCCGACATCGGCGGCAAGACGAGCTTCGGCCCCGGGATGAAGGAGGACGCGCGCCGCTACTACGGCTCGCACATCGGCTTCTCGGGGCGAGGGGAGATGATTCCGAACAAGGACTCCTTCTGCGAGATCGACCCCAAGGTCGTCGACAAGTGGGGGATCCCGGTCCTTCGGTTCAACTGGAAGTGGTCCCAGCACGAGATCCGCCAAGCGGCCCACATGCAGCGCACCTTCGCCGACTGGATCGAGGCGATGGGCGGAAAGAACATGAAGGCCCCGGAGCCAGACGGGACGAAGGCCATCGAGAACGGCGGCTACATCATCCACGAGGTCGGTGGCACCATCATGGGCTCCTCAGGCACGACCTCCGTCATGAATTCTTCGGCGCAGAGCTGGGACGTGAAGAACGTTTTCGTCGCCGACGGTGCCGTCTTCGCCTCCAACGCGGACAAGAACCCGACCCTCACCATCATGGCGCTCGCCTGGAGGACCGCGGACCGGATCCTCGAGGAGATGCGCCGAGGCAACATCTAGATCCCCACCACTATGAACACACCGTCACCGACACGTATCGACAGGCGCCTCGCCATCAAATGGATGATGGCTGCCGGCGCGGGTGCGCTCCTCGTCCATCCCCTGGCCTTTGGCGACGCCGTGACCTCGGACGCGGGCCAGCCCAAGGGCTACGGCACGGACCCGAACCTCATGAAGCCCTACAAGCCGGGCGACTTCTGGTCCCTCACGTTCACTGAGGAGCAGCGCAAGGATGTCGCCGCGCTCTGCGACGTCATCATCCCGGCGGATTCCCAGTCGGCCAGCGCCTCAGCTCTCGGCGTCACGGACTTTATCGACGAGTGGGTCAGCGCCCCCTACGAGGGCAACGTCGCCGACCGCAAGGTGGTGATGGGCGGCCTTGAGTGGCTGGCTGCCGAGTCCCGGAGGCGCTACGGCGCCGCGTTCGCCGGGGCCACCGACGCGCAGCGCCTCGAGATCTGCGAGGAGATGTCCATGAAGGCCGCCGACGGGTCGGCGCTCGAGAAGCCCTCGAAGTTCTTCAAGCGCTTCAGGAACCTGACGGCCATGGGCTTCTACACGACGCCCGTGGGCATGAAGGACATCGGCTACGTCGGGAACCTCCCGCTGGCCAAGTTCGACGGGCCGCCCGCGGACCTCGTGGCGAAGCTTGGGCTCACCGACGAAGTGAAGTGGTAGTCCCGGAACCCCCGGCCGCCCCGCGCCGGCGCCGAGCCTAGCATCCTCAATCCCCCGACTCCTTTTCCCCATGCCGTTTGTCACTCCAGAGAGCACGCTTGAAAAATATGACGTGATCGTCGTCGGGTCCGGCGCCGCCGGCGGACAGTCGGCCTACACGCTCACGATGGACGGCGCCCGGGTCCTCATGCTCGAGGCCGGTCGCAACTACGACCCGCGCACGGAGACGCCGATGTTCAACACCCCGGACCAGGCGCCGCTTCGCGGGTCGGGCACGCCGCAGAAACCCTTCGGGTACTTCGACGCCACGATCGACGGCGGCTGGACGGTCCCCGGGGAACCCTATACGAACGCCTCCGATGAGAAGGGGCGCCAGTTCAAGTGGTGGAGGGCCAGGATGCTTGGCGGGCGCACGAACCACTGGGGCAGGATCTCCCTCAGGAACGGCCCCTATGACTTCAAGCCCAGGAGCCGCGACGGCCTCGGGTTTGACTGGCCGATCTCCTACGAAGACGTGGCGCCGTATTACGACCGGGTCGAGATGCTGATCGGCGTCTACGGCACGAACGAGGGACTCGAAAACACGCCCAATTCTCCCGAGGGCGTCCTGCTTCCGCCGCCGAAGGCGAGAATCGGGGAACTCCTGGCCCGGCAGAGGGGCAGGGGGATCGGCATCCCCGTCATCCCGGCGCACCGCGCCGTCCTTTCCAAGGCGCTCGATTACAAGACGCTTCCCGCGAAGCTGCATCCCGGCAACGCCAAGGCCCAGCGGGTGCTGGCCGAGGACATGCAGAACAGGGCCGCGTGCTTCTGGGCGACCTCCTGCGGCCGTGGCTGCGCGATCCGCGCGAACTACCAGTCCACGACGGTCCACATCCCGCCGGCCCTCGCCACGGGCAACCTCGACATCCTGACCGGGGCGATGGCCCGCGAGGTAACGGTGGACTCCTCGGGCAAGGCCACGGGCGTTACCTACATCGACAAGGCGAGCGGCAGGGAGCACCACGTCTCGGCCCGAGTCGTCGTGCTGGCGGCGGGCGCCTGTGAGACCACGCGCCTCCTGCTCAATTCAAAGTCGGCCCTCTTCCCGAACGGGCTAGCCAACTCGAGCGGCCTCGTCGGCAAGTACATCATGGACACGGTGGGCGCCGGCTGGGGCGGCCATATCCCGGCCCTTGAGGACATTCCCCCGCATAATGAGGACGGCGCGGGCGGCGACCACGTCTACACCCCCTGGTGGCTCTACAAGGAGCAGCTGGCGGGCAAACTCGGCTTCGCGAGGGGCTACCACGTCGAGTTCATGACGGGAAAGCAGATGCCCCAGGGCTACTCGAACTTCGCCGAGGATAAGGGAGGCGGAACACTCTTCGGGCCCAGGCTGAAGGAGGAGGCCCGCCGCAACTACGGCTCCTATGTCGGCTTCACTGGCCGCGGCGAGATGATCCCGAACAAGGACTCATTCTGCGAGATCGACCCGAAGGTGGTCGACAGGTGGGGCATCCCCGTCCTGCGCTTCAACTGGAAGTGGTCGGAGCACGAGATCCGCCAGGTCGCCCACATGCGAAGCACCTTCGCCGACTGGGTGAGCGCGATGGGCTGCAAGAGTACGGAGCGGCCGAGCAAGGACGGCACTAAGGCGATCGAGCCCGGCGGCTCCATCATCCACGAGGTCGGGGGTACGATCATGGGCCCGGACGCCTCGAGTTCGGTCACCAATTCCTCCTCGAGGACCTGGGACGTGAAGAATGTCTACGTGGCCGACGGCGCCGTCTTCGCTTCGAACGCGGACAAGAACCCGACGCTGACGATCATGGCGCTCGCCTGGCGCACGGCCGACAGGATCCTGGACGAGATGCGCCGGGGCAACGTCTGACCCAAAGCGCCAGGGGACTGCTACGAAACAGCGGCCTCGAGGGCGACCACCCGCATGTGGTGCCTCTTCGTCTTGAAGAGCTGCGCCCTGCGGCTGAGCATGCGGTCGAGCTTGTCGGCAAGGAGGGCGAGGGCCTTGTGGCACTCGTCGGAGGAGACGGAGGCGTTAAGCGCGGGCCCGTCGATCGTCACATGCCCCTTCGCCTTGAAGCGGGCGCCATATTTTTCCTTCGCATCGCACTCGAGCTCCACTCGCAGCCTGAGGATCCTCTCCTCGTGGCGGAACAATCGGTCCGCTTTTTCCTGAACGAACTTCTTCAGAGACGGGGTCAGCTCTAGGTGTATGCCGGATATGATCAGTTCCTGTCTATTTTGTCTGTTCATGTTTATGGCTTTGATTTTGGTTGTACCCGCGCATCAGGGATAACGTCCCTGCTGCGAAAAAATTAACCCTTTAAGCGCCATGCCGTCGCCCGAAACCGCACTAAAAAATTTCTCGGCGGTCGTGATCACGGGCGGATCTTCCGGTATTGGAAAATCATTCATCGAACTGATCGGAAAGCTCTGCCCTGAACTTTCCTTTTGCAACTTATCTCGGCGGACGCCGGACATAAATACTGCAGAGCTTAAATTGCGCCATGTCCCATGCGATTTGTCGGATCCGACGCAAGTCGCTCAGGGTATCGGGCAGGTGCGGGATTTTCTGGCCAACGACGCCCCGAAGGGGCGTGTCCTCCTGATCAACAACAGCGGATTTGGAGTCTATGGCCGCTTCCCCGGTGCAGGTGCCGCAGAGCAGCTTGAGATGGTGGACGTCAACGTCCGCGCCGTGGTGCAGATGACGGCCGAACTGCTGCCGCTCCTCAAGGAGCGCGGAGGCGTCATCGTGACCGTCTCCTCCGTGGCCGGATTCCAGCCGACGCCGTTTCTGAGCACCTACGGGGCGGCCAAGGCGTTCGTGCTGCACTGGAGCCTCGGCCTCAACGCGGAACTCAAGGGGAGCGGGGTCAGCACGCTGGTCGTGTGCCCTGGTCCGACTGCGACGGATTTCTTTCGCCGGGCGGGCCTTCAGAAGGGTGCGGTCCCGGACATGTTCGGGCAGACCTCGGAGGATGTCGTGCACTCGACCCTGAGGGCCATCGCGTCGGGCAAATCCATGGTGGTGAGCGGCTGGGCCAACAAGGTCGCCATGGCGGTCGTCACCAAGTTCCCGAAGCCGTTCATCACATGGGCCTCGGGCATGCTTCTGGACAGGTTCCGGATGAAGCGGGTGAAGGCGTGAAGGAGGCCGGCTACGACGGCCCGAAGGCCTCGGCATGGCCGCGGCGCCTCACGCAGGGGCCGGCAAGGATCATTGGTCCCGAGGAACTTCGCTCCTGGGTCGTCCACGAGGACGACCGCCTCTTTGTCGTCAGCAAGCCCGGCGACGTGGTCGTGCATCCGTCCAAGCACGGTCCCTGGTCGAGCCTTGTCGGCGCCGCGAGGGAGCTCCTGGGCCTGCCCACCGTGCACCTCGTGTTCCGCCTCGACCGCGAGACGAGCGGGATCGTCGTCATTGCGAAGGAGCCGCGCATGGCCAGCCGGCTGCAGACCGCGATGCAGGACCGGAGGGTCGGGAAGGCCTACACGACCATCCTGATGGGCGAGATGAAGGGCCCGGTGCGCGTCGACCAGCCGCTCGGCGACGACACCGCCAGCCCGGTCTTCATGAAGTCGGGGGTGCGGGAGGACGGGCAGGCCTCGGTCACCCTGTTTGAGCCCGTGGCGGCTGCGGCGGGCTTCACGCTCGTGCGGGTCACGACCGAGACGGGCCGCAAGCACCAGATCCGCGCCCATGCCCAGTGGCTCGGGCATTCGATTGTGGGGGACAAGATCTACGGGCCCGACGCGCGGCTCTACCTTGATTTCATCGACCACGGATGGTCGGCCGCACTGGAAGAGAAGCTCCTCCTGCCCCGGCAGGCGCTCCATTGCTCGCGGATAGATCTGAGGACTGCGGGCATGGAGTTCGTCTTCGATGCCCCGCTACCCGCGGACATGGCGCAGTTCTGCCGCCTGCACGGGATGGACCCGGCGCTGGCCCTCCCCGCCGGGACCTAGTTCCTCGGCCTCGTGACGAGGCCGATCGCTGTGCGCATCGCCGTCCTGAGCGCGTTGACGCGGACATCGAGCGCCAGGGCGGACGGGGACTCGATCGTGTAGGACAGGCGGGTGTGGTGAACCTGGAGGTAGATGGCCTCGGGCCACTTCTCGCGCTCGAAGGGGTCCAGGTCGGGGCGGATGATGCCTCCCCGGGCCTCGCGGCCCTCGATCAACGGGCTCATGTCAATCGGGCACGCCTTGGAGGCGGCCTTGACCATGTTCTCAGCGAGGCTGGGGCGCTTGTCGGGGTTAAGCTCGTAGAGGTAGAAGCCCGTCGCCTCCCAATCCTCATGGACGCAGATCGCCAGGTCGAAGTTCGGCTGGCTCTCCAACCAGGCGACATGGGCCTTAGTTTCGGCCGACTGGGGGTTCCGGTAGTCGCGGTTCATGTCGACACCTTCCGCATTCTCCCTCTTGCCCGCGGCGAGGCCCACAGGATTCAGCATCGGGCAGATCATCCAAACCGCGCGCTGGTCGAAGTCCCCCGACTCAATCATGGAGAGAAGCGAAAGGGGGGCGGCCGGCTCGTCCCCGTGGATCCCGGCCGAAAGGTAGATGCGCGGCTTCTGGCCGGACGAGCGCTTCGAAAGGGCCAATAGCGGGCATCCGCCCGCGCTGCCGAAGACCTCCTTCTTGAACCCGGCTGCTGCGGCGGCCGACTCGAACTTGGCCGCCAGGGCCACGGGATCCAAGGGTGCTTTGACAGCGGACATCCCTTGGTTCTTGCTGGTCCCCCGCAGTAATCACAAGCCCGCAATCCAGAAACCCAGCCATGTCACAGGTCCGAGTACGCTTCGCCCCCAGCCCGACGGGCTTCTTCCACATCGGCAGCGCGCGCACCGCGCTGTTCAACTGGCTGTATGCGCGCCACACGGGCGGGGTCTTCATCCTGCGCGTCGAGGACACCGACCACTCCAGGAACAGCGAGGAGTTCCTGAACGTGATCTACAACAGCCTGAAATGGCTGGGCCTGAACTGGGACGAGGGCCCGGGCATCGGCGGGGACTGCGGGCCGTTCCGCCAGAGCGAGCGCGCGGCCGTGTACAAGGAGTACCTTGAGCGCCTAAAGGCGTCGGGACGCACCTACGAGAAGGACGGCGCGACGCTGTTCAAGATATCCGGCGAGCCCCAGGTCATCGAGGACGCCATCCGCGGCCGGGTGGAGCGCACCGAGGAGAAGGACTTCGTGATCGTCAGGTCCGACGGCAACCCCGTGTTCCACTTCGTGAACGTCGTCGACGACATCGCGATGAGGGTGACCCACGTCATCCGCGGCGAGGACCACCTCTCAAACACGAGCAAGCACACGGAGCTCTTCAAGGCCCTTGGAGCCCCGCTCCCTATCTACGCCCACATTCCCCTCATCCTGAAGCAGAACGGCCCGGGCAAGATGTCCAAGCGGGACCAGGGCGCGCTGATCGAGGAGTACCAGAAGCGCGGCTTCATACCCGAGGCGCTGGTCAACTTCCTTTGCCTGCTCGGCTGGTCCCCGAAGGAGGACCGTGAGAAGCTGCCGATGGACGAGATCATCCGCCTCTTCGACCTGCCCGGGATCAACCAGAGCAACGCCCGCTTCGACGAGAAGAAGCTCGCCCACATGAACGGGGTCTACCTCCACGAGATGGCCCCGGACGGCTGCTTCGCGTTCGCGAAGAACTACCTCGCCTCCAAGGGCTTCTTCACGGGCGCGCAGCCCGAGGACGCCTACCTGAGGGACGTCGTCCTTCTGTGCCAGCCGAAGATCCGCTCCTTCGAGGACCTGCCCGGCTTCATCGGGTATTTCTTCGGCGAGGACTTCGCGATCGACCCCAAGGCGAGGGAGAAGGTCTTCACCAAGGGCGATCCCAAGGCCCGCATCCAGGAGCTCCTTGCCGCCCTTCCCGCGGCGGACTTCTCAAGCGACGCAGCCCTCGAGGCGCTGGTCCAGGGCCTGGCGACGCAGAACGCGGCGGCGACGGCCGACTACATCCATCCCACGAGGCTGGCGCTTTCCGGATCCTCGGTCGGGCCCAGCTTCTACGGCCTCCTGCGGGTTCTCGGGCGCGAGCGGGTCAGCGCGCGCATCGGCCGCTTCCTTGCGACAGCTTGACCTAGCCTGCCGCGGGCGGTTTGCTTTCCTTTCTTCGGGCAGCACTGCGAGTGTAGCACAATGGATAGTGTAGTGGCCTCCGAAGCCATTGATCCGGGTTCGACTCCCGGCACTCGCACCATGAAGATCGCCCCACGGACGAGATGAGGCGATTACCTGCAGAGCCTGGCTTCCCATGGGGCGCCCCCGCCTGAATCAAGGCGATGCGCTGGCGAAACCTATCCCTGTTCGTGTTGGTTGCCCTGGCCGCCCTTGCCTGGGCGGATTTCATCGTCCGGCGGTTTTCGCCGGAGCCCGCATGGGCCGACGCCTCGGGGTATTTCAACAGTGCCTCGCTTCTTTCAAAGGGCGAGTTCAGCGCGAAGCTGCGCGTGCCGGCGCCGCTCAAGGACTATTACCCCTACGACGTGGAGCCCGTGGGCTTTCATTTCGACAGCACGCGATCCGTGCTGGTCCCGACCTATTTTGTCGGCCTTCCCCTCGTGCTGGCCGCAGTCCATGCATTCCTAAGCTGGAATCTCGCGTCCTACGCCGCGGTCCTTGGAAGCGCCGTGTGCCTGCTTGCCTGCACGTATGCCGTCCTGCGCTCGATACGGATTGATCGCCCCCTGGCCGCGGCGGCCGTGGTGGGACTCGCGTGGTGCCCTGTGTTCGTTTTCTCCTCGTCGCAAACCTACAGCGACACCGTCGCCAGTGCCGCGTGCGCCCTGGCTGCGTTTTGCGTGGTGAGGGACTCAAGGAGGGGACTCCTGCTGGCGTTCATTGCGGGAGCGAGCCTTGGCTTCGCAGTCCTGGTCAGGTCGACCAGCTGCCTGCTTCTTCCGGCTCTCTTGATATTCGCGCCAAGCTGGAAGCGGCGCCTCGCGGTCGGGGCCGGCTGTTTGCCCTTCGTCGCGGTGCTCATGGCGTACCAGCACCTTGCCTACGGGGAAGCGACTAGTTCGGGTTACGGGGCCCTCTCCCGGCTGTTTGAATGGCATTACGTCCCGTCCTCTCTCGCAAACTACGCGTTCCTCCTCCCGGCCGTGCTGCCCATCTGCGTGATGGCACCGGTGGGCGCCCTTTGGGCCGGTCCGTCGTGGTCCGCGAGGCTGCGCATGGGTTTCTCCGTCTGGGCGGCGTCCTTTGGCGCCTTTTACGCCTTCTATTCCTTCACCGGCCATGACTGGACGAGCCTGCGTTTCATTGAGCCGGCGTTCCCGGCGCTCCTGGCCCTTGGCTGCATTGGCCTGGAGGCCCTGGCCGCCCGGCTCGAGGGGTCGTTCCCGCGGCTGAAGGCTCGGTCGATCGCGGCCTTGGTGCTCCTGGCGGCAGCGGGATGCGTGGGCTTCTTCGGACACTTCGCCGACCCCAAGGTCCACGACCGCGGCTTCGTGGCGGCGAGGGCCTGGACTCGGGAAAACCTTCCGGGGGGTGCTCTGGTCGTCTGCGAGTCCTTCAGCGGCTCCATCTACTTCGATACGCCGAATGCGGTCCTCAGGTGGGACATCACGCAGAAGGAAAATATTCAGAAATATCTTCGGGTTATGTGGGACGCGGGCCAGCCGGTCTACTCGCTTGTCGACGAAGCAGAGCTTTCAAATCCCGAGCTTCTCAGGAAAGTCCCTGGACGTTGGCTGAAGATGGCTGATTTCGGCACTGCCAGTGCCTGGCGGATAGAACGCCCTTAGACGGCAAATGCCGCGCGGGATATGCCGGCCGGCGCTGGCATCCGCGCCAAATCGCAATAGTATTGCGGGAGCGTTCGGTTCCCTCTCTCTAAAAACATGCAGACGTCCCATCCGTTCCTCAAAGTCGGCCTCGCCGCAGTCGCCCTGGTACTGGCGGGCTGCAGCAAGTCGGCGCCTGACGCGGCTGCCGTCGCCGCAGCTGCGAAGCCGGAAGCAGCCGCTTCGGAAACCGCAAAGCCGGCTGAGGCGGCCAAGCCTGCCGACACGTTCCCCGGCATGGAGGCAGACCTGCAGCGGACTTTGAAGGAGCAGTCGGACTTCTATCACTTCAAGACGCCGGCGGACCTGGCGAACGACACCAAGGGCCTAACATGGGAGGACGTATCGGAGCAGGCTGAATTCACGGATCCCAACGCGAAGAAAGGCGGGACGCTCCATGAGTACCTGCCCGACTTCCCGCCGACCCTTCGCGACTTGGGGCCGAACTCGAACTCCGGCTTCAGGGAGTACATTCTCGACTACACCGCCCTGGTGCTCGTGGCACCCCACCCGAATTTCCCCGGCAAGTACATGCCCCAGATTGCCACGTCCTGGGCGCTCGACCGCTCCACGAAGACCGTCTATTTCCGCCTGGATCCGAATGCCAAGTGGTCCGACGGCGAACCCTGCACGACGGACGATGTCGTCTTCAGCTGGTACTTCTACAGGAGCAAGTATCTCGACGATCCATGGAACAACGACTTCTACACGAAGACCTACCACGGCCTGACGGTTTACGACGCGCACACGTTTTCCATCACCATGCAGGAGCTCAAGCCCGACATCGTCGACCGGGCGGGCAATGTCTCCCTCTTCCCCAAGCACTTCTTTGGTGAATTCGGTCCTGGCTGGGAGGCCAAGTACGACTGGCGGGTTTGTCCGACCCTTGGCGCCTATACGATCCGCGACGAGGACGTTAAGCGCACGACCTCGATCAGCTTCTCCCGGGTCAAGGGCTGGTGGGGTGAAGAGAGGCGCTTCATGAAGAACCGCTTCAACCCCGACAGAATTCACTTCGAGGTGATCCGCGACCCGGACAAGGCCTTTGAGGCGTTCGTCCACGGGGACCTGGATACCTTCTCGATATCCGTGCAGATGAACCACACGAAGCTTCCTGACGACCACCCAAGCATCACCTCGGGCTTCACGGTCAAATCGAAGTTCTTCCACCAGATCCCGGAGCCCAACTTCGGACTGTGGCTCAACGAGGCCATGCCGGGTCTCGACAATCAGGACGTGCGCATTGGCATCGCCTACGCGAGCAACATGGATCTCGTGTGCAAGCAGTACTTCAGGGGCGAGGCTGTGATCCAGAAATCCGAGTCCGACGGATTCGGATTCGACCCCAATCCGAAGCAGTTCCCCCGTCCCTTCGATCCCGTAAAGGCCCGCGAGTACTTCGCCAAGGCCGGCTACACGAAGCAGGGCGAGGACGGCGTCCTCCTCAACGCCCAGGGCCGGCGCCTGGCGTTTACGGTCTCAACGGTCTACAAACGCTATGAGGACGTTCTTGTGATCCTCAAGCAGGAGGCCCTCAAGGCGGGCCTTGAGTTCGACATCGAGGTCCTGGACATGACGACGGGCTTTGAGAAGATGGTGCAGAAGAAGCACGAGATCGCGCTCATGGCCTTCAGCCGCACTCCCGAGATGTACCCGCGCTATTGGGAGTATACCTCGGGCGTCAACGCGTACGACGTCCCCTATCTTCCCGATGGTTCGCCGAACCCGGCCAGGAAGGTGAAGACGAACACCAACAACCTCAGCGACATCGCGGATTACCAACTCGACCAGCTGATCACCGCGTACGACAAGGCCGAAGACATGGAGACGGTCAAAACCCTCGCGGCCAAGATCGAGCAGCGCCTCTACGACAACGCCGGCTGGGTAAACGGTTTCAAGATACCGTTCGACCGCGTCGCCTATCGGCCGTGGATCAAGTGGCCCAAGGATTT
>DASRSJ010000230.1:0-19635 GCA_035656555.1 Opitutaceae bacterium | reverse complement strand
TACCAGCGCGCCCTCGGGGATCCGCCCGTCTACAAGTATGAGTTCGACCGTGCCGTGCCCGTCGTCCCGGGCATGAGGGTCAACGGCGTCGAGGCCACGTCGGTGGACATCGGGGCGAACCACGCCTCGGAGATCCCGTACGTGTTCGGCGCCCTGGCCTCGAACAAGAGCATCACATGGCAGCCCGAGGACCTGCGCCTTTCTGACCTCATGCAGAGCTACTGGAGCAACTTCGCGAAGACCGGCAATCCGAACGGCGACGGGCTGCCCGTCTGGCCAAAGTTCACGGAGGCGGGCAACTACCAGGTCATGCACCTGGACGCGGTCTCGCAGGCGCTTCCAGAGATGAACCGGGCCCGCCACGCCTTCTGGGATGCGCCGACAGAGAAGCGCAAGTTGCTGAACCCGGTCGGTGCCGGCAGTTAGGCGGCCTCGACCAGGATGCGCTCGACGACGGAGGGCGTGATGTCGCCCCTCTCGCCGAGGCCAATCGCGCCGCGCGCCTCAAGGCGCCGCGCGACCTCCGCTCCCACCGTGGGCTTGACGTCATAGTCCGCGAGGCGGGTCCGCAGGCCAAGGCCCTCGTAGAAGCCGCGGGTCATCTCGATTGCCTGGCTGATCCGCTCGTCCTCTGTGCCGTTCCTGATCCCCCAGACCCGCTCGCCGAACTGCAGGATCTTTGCGCCCTTCGCCGCGCGCTGGACGTTCATGAGGCTCGGCACGACAACCGCCAGGGTCCTTGCATGGTCGATCCCGTGGAGCGCCGTCAGCTCGTGACCGATCACGTGGCTCGCCCAGTCCTGCGGAACGCCGGCCGAGATCGCGCCGTTGAGCGCCCAGGTGGCGGCCCACACGACGTTGGCGCGCGCATCGTAGTTAGACGGATCCTTGACGGACTTCGGTCCCTCGTCGATCAGGACGCGCATCACCGACTCGGCGAAGCGGTCCTGGATGGCGGCATTCGCGGGGAAGGTCAGATACTGCTCGATCACGTGCGTGAAGGCGTCGCCAACTCCGTTCGCGATCTGGCGCTCGGGCAGCGTCATCGTCGTCTCGGGATCGAGGACGGAGAAGCGCGGGAAAACGAGCGGGCTTATGAAGGCCAGCTTCTCCTTGATGGCGCGCCTGCTGATAACCGCGGCACCGTTCGCCTCGGAGCCCGTGCCGGGAAGGGTGAGGATGGCGCCGATCGGGATCGCGGAGGTGAGCTTCTCGCCTCGCGTCAGGAGTATGTCCCACGCGTCTCCGGTGTGGGGAACTGCCGCCGCGACGAACTTGGCGCCGTCGAGGACGGAACCGCCGCCGACCGCGAGGATCCAGTCGAGCTTCTCGGCGCGGAAGATATCCACGGCCTTCATTAGCGTGTCGAAGTCCGGGTTCGCCTCGACGCCGAAGAACTCGACCACCTTGCGGCTGCCGAGCGCCTTCTGGGCCTGGGCGAGGACGCCGTTGGCGCGGATGCTGTTCTGCCCGGCCAGCAGGAGGACCCTCGCGCCGGCCGGGAGCTCCTTGTCGATGGAGGCAATCTGGCCGCGGCCAAATTGAATTCGCGTGGGGTTAAAATAAGTGAAATTTTCCATGGCGGACCGCGAGAATCTGCCAAAAGTACGCAAACCGCAACTGCGCCCTTTATTGAATTCGAACCCAATACTCTTCTACGACCGTTACAAAAAGGTGACGGAAACGGAGAAGGTCTACGGAGAAACATGGCTCAGGCTCGCCTATGACAACCCCATCGGGCGCTTCGCGGTCTGGGCCCTCATAAGGCGCAGGATCTTCTCCCTCTACTACGGCTGGAGGATGAATCGCAGGGGCAGCGACATGCTGATCTTCAAGTTCGTGACGGAGTACGACGTCGACGTGTCAGAGTTCGCGAAGTCGCCCTTCGACTTCAAGACGTTCAACCAGTTCTTCTACCGTGCGCTGAAGCCCGAAAGCCGCCCGATCGCGCAGGGCACTGGGGTGGCGGTGATGCCGGCGGACGGCAGGCACCTGGCCTTTCAGGATGTCGACACGGCGCAGGGGTTCTACGTGAAGGGCGCAAAGTTCACGCTTGCCGAGCTCCTGGGCGACGAGTCGCTCGCCAAGCGCTTCTCGAGGGGCTCGATGCTGATCTCGAGGCTTTGCCCGAGCGACTACCACCGCTTCCACTTCCCGGCGTCTGGCATTCCGTCGGAATCCAGGCTGATCAATGGCTCGCTCTATTCGGTGAGCCCGATCGCGCTGCGCAGGAACATCAGGTACCTCGTCCAGAACAAGAGGGTGGTGACGCTCATGGAGACACCCGAATTCGGGGCCATTGCCATGATCGAGGTTGGGGCCACCAACGTGGGCAGCATCGTGCAGACGTTCACGGCGAAGCAGGCCGTGGTGAAGGGCGTCGAGAAGGGCATGTTCGCCTTCGGCGGGTCATGCGTCATCACGCTCTTCCTGGAGGGCCGCATCATGTTCGACGCGGACATCCTGGCGCAAAGCGCCGAGAACATAGAGACCTACGCGCGCATGGGCGACCACTTGGGGATCGCCACGCGCCCGTGGTCGAACTGACGCAGGGTCAGTTCGTCGCCTTTTCGTAGTCGGCCTTGACCCTGTCCCAGGCGCGCTCGGACTTCGCCTTGGCGTCGGCCCATGTGTCGGCCGTGGCGTTGTTCAAGTCGCTCAGGCTCTTCTTGAAGTCAGACTTGGCGTCATCGTAGTCAGGCACGTTCTTACCCTTGGCCTTCAGGTCCGAGACCTTGGCGTCCATGCTATCGTCCATGCGGGACATGTAGGCCGAGAAATCCGCCTTCTTCTCGTAGGTATAGTCCTTGATGCTGTCCCAGGAGTCGGAGGCGGTGGTCTTGATGTCCTGGCCGACGGTGGAGGCATTGTCCTTGTCGGCGCGCGAGCAGCCGTTGAAAAGAAGGATGGCCGGGGCCAACGCGGCGATGGCAATCAGTGAGGAGAGGGAGGTTTTCATGTGGATCTGGTGGGTTTTATAGGGCGATCGTGTGCCAACAACGGGGTTGCCGACCAAACACTGATCCGCAAACGTATGGACCGGTTCCCTGTTGGACGCTCGGGTGGTGGAATTGGCATACACGACGGTCTTAGAAGCCGTTGCCGTAAGGCGTGCAGGTTCAAATCCTGTCCCGAGCACCACATCCACGGATTCATTCCAGGCGGGGAGGAGTAAGCCCTTTCCCGAATCCGATCTAGCGTTCCAAGGGATATGACTCCGCGAGGGCAACGCCCTGGCTCCCCTCCGAGCCCGAGACTTTCACGGTGACCGATCCCGAAGGGACCGTCACAACCAACGCGCAATCGAATGAGTTGTCGTGTAGCCTAAAGGCGCCGACTGAATCCATGTCCATGGCTGTTGCGGGCCTTACCGAGACCGTGGAGATTGCCCGACCGGCGACGACAGGATTTCCCCATCCGGTATTCGTGGCGACAACTGCGCCTGCGGAGTCGAGGATTGTCAGCACCGGATGCCGGAGCGCACCCATCACGTCAAAACGCCCCAAGGTCGGGCCAACCGCCCTGACCAGAAAATTGTGCTGACGGGAACTGGCCAGCACGAGTCCGCTGACGTTCACCGAACGACCCTTTCCGACGAAGACCCGCGTGGACATGTTGATGATCCGGGTCCGTTCACGGCCTCCCATTTCGTAAATCTCCGCCAGCGCGATCCCGGTGCTTGGAACGTCGGGCTCGGCGTCGCTGGGAACGCCAGACACCTTGATGGTGTAGGCTCCCGGCGGCAGTAACGCCACCAGGGCCGAATCGGGTGAATCCGCTCGAAGTGCGCCGGCGCCGGCCTCGGCCATGTCTTTGGCAGTCGCTGGCCGAACCGCCGGGTCTTTCCTCTGCGCAACGATCAGGTCGGAAGGATTGTCCAATTCAGGTCCCCAGTAAAACGCGGGACTGATCTGCGGCGCATTCGTCCAGCCGGTGCTCGTGGCGATCATTCGCTCCCTCGAGTCGAATAATGTCAGGGTGGGTTCACTCAGGGGCTTCGATGTATCCGAGACGCGCGGTACCGATCCCAAAGCCCGAATCAGCATCTCTCCGGGTGGCCCGTCACCAATCACAAGGCCCATGATCCCGATGTTCTGGCCTGAACCGACGTCGGCTCGGGTCGACAAACCAATAGTTTCCGGGCCCGGCTGCGAAGGCGTTTGGGCATAGGAAGTAACCGCTGTTACGACGAGAAATAGTGCGGCTAGATGGCAGAGCCTTTCCTTGGGCATAAGTGATCTTCTAGTCTTCTTGCCTCGATGTTTGAGCGTATTTGCCTGCATCCAACGATGTTCATTCTGTATTAGTTAACGCTGCGTTGGAATGCAGGGTTCCACTGCATTCATTTTCGTCTTATATGAACCAACATGTCCACGGAATCCACAGAACCCGGAAAGAAGGACCCACGCGGACATTCCGGGGATTATTTCAGCAGTTATCGCGATTTTTGGGGGAATTCGGATTTCCTCGAGCTCATGGCGACGGAGCGAGGTTCGCGGGATTCTGCGTCGACGCCCTCGCCTATGCCGGGGAAAAGGACCGTGCGATTGCCGAAGTCGAGCGGCTCCTGATGGTGCCGTGGGGCCTGAATGTCTACCAAGTAAGCGCCGAGCTGCGTCCGCTCCACGACATGCCGAAGTTCAAGCAACTGCTCGACGACCCGAAGAACAACGCGCCGCTCTACTAGGATCCCAGATGCTGCAGCCCGGATCTTACCGAGGCTGCGACGGACGCCCAGTCGCCAAGTTCGGGCTGGCGGAAAAGCCTAAGAGAGGGATACCAGGGACTGTCGGTTCTTTCCAGGAGCCAACGCCAGTCGGGTGCAAAGCCAAGGAGCACCCATGCCTTGGTTCCGAGTGCGCCGGCGAGATGCGCAACCGAGGTGTCCACCGTTATCACGAGGTCGAGCGCGGCCACGATGGCCGCCGTGTCCTCGAAGCCCTGTATCTTGCGTGAGAGATCGTTGATCCAGGGCGACTCGGGCAGTTTCGCCAGGTCCGACTCGCGGATCTCCTTCTGGATCGCGAAGAAGTGTGCTGGGATCCCCTTCGTCATCTCAGCGAGGACGTTCACCGGGGCGGAGCGATTATGGTCGAACTGATGCTTGGGGTTTCCCGACCAGACGAGGCCGATTTTAAGGCCGGGTGCCTGTGCGAACACCTTCCGCCAAATCTCAAGCTTCTCGGCAGGCGCCTCGAGGTAAGGGATGTTCGCGGGGATCGTGTCCAAGCGCGTGCCCATTTCGCCGGGAAGGCTCATCAGCGGGCACTGGAAGTCATGGATCGGAAGCGTGTCGTCGCCCGCTATCACCCGGGCCTTCCCGAATTGTCCCGCGAGCAGGATCTTCAGCGAGGACTGCACCTTGACGATGACGGATGCACCCATCGACTGCAGCATCGGGACGTACCTGATGAACTGCAGGGTGTCGCCCAGGCCCTGCTCGGCATAAACAAGGATCGTCTTGCCTGCGACCGGCTGGTCGCGGTGCCAGAGAGGCGCTTCGTAGGGATGCTTCGCGCGGTGCGCCTCTGTCTCGAGCCGGAGCTCATAGCCGGCCCAGCCCCGCTCGAGGTTTCCAAGCACCAGGTGCGAGAGAGCGATGTTGTACTGGATGTCCACCGACTCCGGATCGAGTTCAAGCGCCCGCTCATAACATGCCAGGCCATCGGCGTGGCGGTTCAGGGCGACGAAGGCGTTTCCGAGGTTGCTGTGCGCCTGAGGGTCCTTCGGGTTCAGCGTGAGCGCGGCCTCGAGCACGGTGACGGCATCCTGGGGGCGGTTGGCCACCTGGAGCGTCGCGCCGAGGTTCACCATCGCGAGGGCATAGTCGGGCTTTAGCGCGATCGCCCGGAGGAAGGCATCGATCGACTCGTTCGTGCGGCCCTCCGCCTTCAGGAGAAGCCCCATGTTGTTCTCAGCGCTCGGGTTCCTCGGGTCTATCGCGAGCGACTGGCGGTAGGACTCGAGCGCCCTCGGGAACTTCTTCGCCATCTGGAGCGTCGCGCCGAGGTTGTACCAGGCCTGAGAGTGCCGCGGATCCGCCTTCACCGCCCGCTTGTAAGAGAGCGCCGCCTTCTCGAGGTCGCCTTGGCTGCGCTGGAGGTTGCCCAGCTTGTTGTGGGCCTCCGCGAAATCGGGCTTGAGCACCGTCGCCTTCGTGTAGCACGAGATGGCGCGGTCGAACTGGCCCATCGCCGCATAGGCGGTTCCGAGGTCGCAGCGCACGGCCGGCGAGTCGGGGCTTAGCTCGCACGCCTTCTCAAGGGCCTCCACGGCCTCCCTGTGGCGGTTCAGCGAGAGGAGGACGCCGCCCAGCGCCTTGGCCGCGTCAGTATAACCCGGGTCGGCTGCGAGGCTCCTCTTCAGAAGCTCGGCGCAGAGGTCCATCTGCCGTTCGTGGGCCAGCGCGATCCCCGCGCGGAACAGAGCCTGCGGGTGGGACGGACCCGAGGCCACGGCACGCAGGTAGCACTCAAGCGCCGCCTTCCATTTGCCCATCTCCTGCAGTGATAAGCCATCGCGCAGGTCCTCTTCAGTTGAAGCCATCAGCCCACCACATTGGATTTCTGCCGGCTTGTCCGCGAGGCAGAATGCAGCGGTGCCTGGGCCGCCGGATCCTGAACCCAGGGGACGGGAGGATCGCTGTCGACGACGAAGGTGCACGTCGACGTTCATCAATCTCTGTTTGGTGGCTGGAGCGTTGTCGGTGCGAAGGCCGCGCCCAAACCCGTCTAATGGGCTGAAGCGTGGCCGTGCGTCATTTGCGTTCTAGGAGAATGCCGCCGGGAGGCATCGTTTATGACAATGAGGAGCTTAGCTGGCGGGATCCGCGAGCAGGACGACCCGCTGCGCTCCCGAATAGATGTTGAAGCGGCCATTGCCGACGAAGCCGAGGAGCGTCGCCCCGAACTGCCTGGCCAGGTCGACGGCGAGGCTCGATGGGGCGCCGACGGCGGCCAGGACCGGGATGCCCGCCATGACGGCCTTCTGAACGAGCTCAAAGCTCGCCCGGCCGCTGACCATGAGAAGGCAGCCTCCGAGGTCGCGATGGCCCTCGAGCAGCTGGGAACCGACGAGCTTGTCCACGGCGTTGTGGCGTCCGACGTCCTCCCTGGTGGTGATGAGGGAGCCGTCCGCCGCGAAGAGCCCGGCGGCGTGGAGACCCCCCGTTTCCTCGAACACCAGCTGGTCCGCCCGGAGCGTTGCAGGGAGCGAGGTGATCCTCGCCCCGTCCCAGAGCGGCCGGGCGGGATCCAGGGAAATGCGGCCCGTCACCCGCAGCGCCTCGAGTGACGTCTTTCCGCACACGCCGCAGCTCGAGGTCATGTAGAAATTTCGCTCCATCGAGCGCAGATCGACCTCGATGTCCTCCCTGAGGACGGCCCGCAACACGTTTGTCGCTGGACTTTCCCAGGACTCGAAGGCCGACGCATTCGAGACGATCCCCTCGGTGTGGAGGAAGCCCGCGGCCAGCTCCCTGTCGCTTCCGGGCGTGCGCATCGTGACAGAGACGCTCTTCACGACACGGATGCCGCGTTTGGCGTAGGAAAGCTGGATCTCGAGCGGCTCCTCGACGGCGACCTTGTCCTCCACGGCCCTTGGGCCGCCCGCGTCCACGCGCAGGATGGAGACCTTTGAGGCACCCTGCGTACCACGTTGGGAAACCGAGACGCTCATCTGCGGCCAGCTTGGCCTTACCAGCGGGCAAGACAACCCGATCCTCCAGATTGTGCGCGGAGTATCCGGGGCGCCCGGTAGATTATTTTGTTTCTCTGTGCTAGCGTGCCCGCAGGATGAACCCCATGCAGGATGTTAAGACCCCGGTCCTGACCGCGATGCGCGTCGAGCATCTCCTCGTTTCCCAGGGCCACCGGTATTTCGGGCGGCACGGGAAGGACCCCTTGGATTTCCCGGCGATCGAGGTGGCCGAAGTCCGGTGTGTGGCGGGACGCGGCATTCTGGGCGACCGTTTTTATGACTCGCCGGAGGGCCACAAGGGCCAGGTCACGTTCTTCTCGATGGAGGTCTACGAGCTGATGTGCGCGGAGCTCGGCGTCTGGGACAGGACGCCTTCGGTCCTTCGCCGGAATATCTTCGTCCGGGACATCGACCTGGGCTCCCTCGTCGGGACAGGCTTCACGGTGCAGGGCGTGGAATTTGAGGGCGTCGAGGAATGCAGGCCGTGCTACTGGATGGATTCCGCTTTCGGCGCTGGGGCCGAGGCGTTCCTAAAGGGAAGGGGAGGCCTCAGGGCGCGTGTCGTCTCCGGGGGAAGCGTCAGGACCACGGGCTTGTGAAGGCGCATTTCTCGGCGGTCGTCCTCGCCGGCGGCCGGTCCACGCGGATGGGCCGCACCAAGGCCACGATCGAGATTTCCGGGGTTCCCCTGTGGCTGCGCCAGGTCGCGCTGGCGCAGGCGCTCGGATGCAGGGACATCATGATCTCCGCGGGACCGGACTGGTCGCCGGAGAAGGGCCCCTGGAAGGTCATCACGGACTTGGTTGCGGGCAGGGGCCCCCTTGGGGGCCTCCAGGCGGCCTTCGAGGAGATGTCGACCGATTGGCTCCTCGTCCTGGCGGTCGACATGCCGGACGTGTCGCCGGATTACCTGGAGCGTCTGGCCGAGTTTGCACAAGCGCGCGGCGTCGTCCCCGTGGTCGACGGACTGTACCAGGGCCTGGCCGCGATCTATCCGCGCTCGATGCGCGGGCTTGTCGACGAGGCCGTAGCCGGCGAGGACCGGTCGGTCCAGGCGGTGGTGGAACGCGCCCTCGGCGAGGGCCTCGTGGAGGCGGTGGCGGTGGCCGATGCCGACAAGGGCTACTTCCGCAACGTCAACCGCCCCGAGGACCTCTAGGGGCTGGCCGCCAGGCCCAGGTAGTTGCCGACGCCGACGATGATCGTCGATGCGATCAAGGTCGCGATGCCCGTCGCGATCAGCGTGTGGGTGCGGCGGCTGGCGCCCTTCCATTCATGGAGGATCCAGCCCCACATCGTGCTGAAGATTATGATGCTGGCCATGTGCAGCGTCCATGAGGAGAACTTGAAGCGCCCCATCTGGGTCTCGCCCATCGTGTAGAAGAAGAACTGCATGTACCAAGTGATGCCCGCCAGTGCGCAGAAGAAGAGATTGGAGCCGGAGGGGATCCTGAGGCCGAGGACCGGGTCGGGCTCCGCTGTCGTCCCGGGGCGCAGCGCCTTCGCGAAGTACTCGTAGCCCGTCCGATTGCGGATGTTCAGCGCGGCGCACCAGATGACATTCGTCGTGAAGCCGCCAAGAAGGACGACGACCAGCTTCGGCAGGCCGGTCCAGAGGACCGAGGTCCCCGCCGCGGCGGAGAGCTCGGAGATCGGCGCGCCCGCGTCCAGGCCGAAGGCGAAGCACGCGCTCATGATGCCGGAGAAGACGGCGACCAGCATTCCCTTCGGAAAGTTGAACTCCTTGATTGCGGCCTTCTTGTTCTCCTCGGACATCTCCCTTTCCTTGGAGAGGCCCGCGAGGGCCGCCATGGCGATTCCGGCGAAGCAGATCCCGACGCCGGCGAGCGTCACCTTCCCGGACGTCGAGGCGGCGATGGCCGCAAGCTGCCCCTTGAAGAGCGGCGGCACCAGCGTGCCGAAGGCCGCGCAGAACCCGAGTGCGACTCCCATGCCGAGCGACATACCGAGGTAGCGCATCGCTAGCCCGAAGGTCAGGCCACCGACGCCCCAGAGCAGTCCGAACATCCAGGTATAAAATAGCGTGTGCGTCGGCGTGTGGCGAAGGACGCCCATCAGGTCGTTCGTGAGCGAGAGGCCGAGCACCCAGGGCGCCACGATCCAGCTGAAGAACCCGCCGACCAGCCAGTAGGTCTCCCAGGACCAGTTGCGGACCTTCCGGTAGGGGACGTAGAAGCTGCCGGAGGCGAGTCCTCCGAGCCAGTGGAAGCAAACGCCGAGGAAGGGATTGGGGTTCATCTTTTTTTGGGGTGGGGTGGGCTGGATCAACCTCGGTGCCGTCGCCAGTGGTCCGGCGACTGCCCGTATTGTTTCTTGAAGGCTGACGAAAGGTGGAAGGGCGAGGCGAACCCCAGCTGCTCGGAGATCGACTGCAGGCTCTCCGAGGAGCCGCCGATCAGGCGCCGGGCCTTTTCCAGGCGAAGGCGGCGCACGTACTGGTACGGGGCGAGGCCGGTGTGCCTCTTGAACTCGCGCCGGAAGTAGGAGTAGGCGACCCCAAGCTCGCGGGCGAGGCCGGGTATCGCGGGCGGCATGTCCACAGAGTCCGCGAGCCTCTGTTCGGCGCGGGCAACGAGGCTCGTGATGGCCCGCTCGCTCGTGCGGTCGCGGGGCCGCTCGAGCACCAGGGCGAGGGCCTGCAGGCCGAGTGCCGCGGCCTCGGGATCGAAGGTCGCCGAGGAGTCCGACATCCTGGCCTCGATCCGCTCCATCAGCTCCTCAAGCTCCCGCGCCCGCTCAAGCGGCGCGAAGGGGCGATCCGGACCGAGCATGCCTTTCTTTGAGAGGGCGGTGGTCGCGGGCCCGCGGAGCTCGATCCAGTGCTCGGTCCATCCCGTCCTCGGGTCGGGAGCGTAGCGGTGCCAGACACCGGGAAGGACGAGTAGCGCCGTGCCCGCTTTCACCTCGACCAAACCCGTGGCGCGAGACTCGAAGAGCCCGCGCCCCGCCGAGATCAGGATGATCTGGCAGGCGCCGAGCACCCTGCCGCTGTCCCAGCTGAAGAGATGGTCCTGGGGATGGCCCGACGGGGGATAGGCCGATCCCGCCTTGCATGTCTGCCGCCCAAAGCCGGTCACGGCAATGCCCCAAGCCTCTGAGTCTGGCTGTTCAACGAGATACCTGCTGAAATCGGGGCGGGCTGACATGCAGGGTCAGATTATGCATGCTAAAGGTCAGCCCCGGCATTCCAAGTCAAGTTTCAATAGGGTATCGTTGCCTTTCAGGCTTCGATAGCTTCACATCACAAAGTGTCAGAAACTGCATTGGACGCCGGGCGCGCGTCCCGTCCAAACCCCAGATGAAATCCCCCGACTACTCCCTTGCCGCAGAGGTCTACGCAGCTGCAGGCGTCGACACGGAGGCCGCGCTCGCGGTCCTGTCCAAGACGCCAATCTCCCTGCACTGCTGGCAGGGTGACGATGTCGGCGGCTTCGAGAGACCCGGCGCCACGCTCGACGGCGGCGGAATCCAGGTGACGGGAAAGCATCCCGGCAAGGCGCGCACGCTCGCAGAGCTCAAGGCCGACCTTGAGGTCGCGCTGCGCCTGATTCCGGGCAAGCACCGCGTCAACCTCCACGCAAGCTACGGGGATTTCGGGGGCAAGAAGGTGGAGCGGAACGAGGTGGCGCCCGAACATTTCAAGGGATGGATCGCCTGGGCCAAGGAGCGCGGGCTCGGCCTGGACTTCAACTCGACCTACTTTTCCCACCCGCTCGCCGATGACGGATTCACGCTCTCGCACCGGGACCCGGCTGTCAGGCAGTTCTGGATTGAGCACGGGATGGCGTGCAGGCGCATCGGCGCCGTGATGGGCCGCGAGCTCGGGAAGGTCGTCATCAACAACGTCTGGATCCCCGACGGCTTCAAGGACATGCCCGCCGACCGCAAGGCGCCGCGGGAGCGTCTGGCGGAGTCCCTGGACGCCGTCTTCAGGGACCCGATCGATCCCGCGCACAACCTGGACGCCGTGGAGTGCAAGCTGTTCGGGATCGGTTCGGAGAGCTACGTCGTCGGTTCCCACGAGTTCTACATGGGCTATGCCGTCACGCGGCGGAAGCTCCTCTGCCTCGACATGGGTCATTTCCACCCGACCGAGTCGGTGGCCGACAAGGTGAGCTCGGTCCTGCAGTTCGTGCCGGGCCTTCTGCTCCACGTGAGCCGCGGCGTTAGGTGGGACAGCGACCATGTCGTTCTCTTCGACGAGCCGACGCGAGCCGTGATGAGCGAGGTCGTGCGGGGCGGCTTCCTGCCGCGCACCTCCATCGGCCTCGATTTCTTCGACGGGAGCATCAACCGCGTGGCCGCCTGGGTGATTGGGACCCGGAATGCCCAGAAATGCCTCCTGGCGGCGCTGCTCGAGAACTCGGCCGAGCTGAGGCGCCTTGAGGACGCGGGCGACTACAGCGCCCGCCTCGCGCTCATGGAGGAGGACAAGACCCTTCCCTTCGGCGCGGTGTGGGCCGAGTTCTGCAGGCGCTCCGGGGCGCCGGAGGATGGCAAGTGGTTCCCCGAAGTGCGCCGCTACGAGAAGGACGTCCTCGCCCTCCGCGGCTGAATCTCCCCATGAAGAACACGCTCAAGCATGTGAACTACCTCTGGGACGACGCGAAGGCGTCGTCGATGGACCCGGTCGCCCGGCTCATCTACCGCTCGAACATCCTTGGAGATGACCAGAGGATAACGAACTCCGGTGGCGGGAACACCTCGTCCAAGCTTCCGTCCAAGGATCCCCTGACGGGAAAGACCGTCGAGGTCCTTTGGGTGAAGGGCTCCGGCGGCGACCTGCGCACCAGCACGAGGGAGAATTTCTCGTCGCTCTACCAGGACAAGGTCATGGGCCTGAAGCACAGCTACGTCGCGCGCGCCGACCGGGGCCTCAAGTCGCCGGCCGAGGACGACATGGTGGGGATGTTCGCGCACGCCACCTTCAACCTGAACCCGAGGGCACCTTCGATCGACACCTCGCTCCACTCGTTCCTTCCCGGCGTCCATGTCGACCACATGCACCCGAACGCGATCATCGCGATCGCGGCCTCCGAGAACGCCGAGAGGCTCACGAAGGAGATCTTCGCCGGAAAGATGGCCTACGTGCCGTGGATGAGGCCGGGCTTCGAGCTGGGCATCGCCATGCAGGACATCGTCCGCGCCGATCCCCAGGTTCGGGCCATCATGATGGGAAAGCACGGGTTCATCTCATGGGCGGACGACGACAAGGAGTGCTATGAGCTGACGCTTGCACTTATCGAGAAGGCGGCCCTCCACATCGAGGCGACCTTCGTCGCCAAGGGCGGTGACAGGACCGCCTTCGGCGGGGCGAAGTTCGGCGCCGTCGACGAGGCCAAGGGCAAGGCGGTCCTAGCGTCCGTCCTCCCGTGGCTGCGCGGCCGCGTCTCGGCCAAGAAGCGCGTCATTGGCACGGTCCAGTCGAACGCCGCCATCCTGCGATTCGTAAATTCAAGCGATGCCGCGAGGCTTGCCGAGCTCGGCACGTCCTGCCCCGACCATTTTCTGCGCACGAAGATTAAGCCTCTCTACGTCGACTGGGACCCGAAGGCGGGCGATGTAGCAGACCTGAAGGCGAAGCTCGATGCGGGCCTGGAGGCCTACCGCAAGGACTACGCCGCATATTACTCAAGGTGCAGGCATCCGGACTCCCCGGCCATGCGCGATCCGAACCCGACTGTCATCCTGATCCCAGGCATCGGCATCATCGCCTGGGGCAAGGACAAGTCCGAGTCGCGCGTGACCGCCGAATTTTACACGGCCGCCATCGAGGTGATGCGCGGGGCCGAGGCGATCGACAAATACTCGGCGCTTCCGCAGCAGGAGGCCTTCGACATCGAGTACTGGCTTCTCGAGGAGGCCAAGCTGAAGCGTATGCCCGCGGAGAAGGAGCTCGCGCGCCAGGTGGTGGTCGTCGTCGGGGCGGGCTCGGGCATCGGCCGCGAGGTTGCGCTGCGCCTCTCAAGGGACGGCGCCCATGTGGTCTGTGTCGACATGAATGCCGACAACGCGCGGGAGACCGCCAAGATGATCACGGATAAGCTCGGCATGGGCATTGGCATCGCCGGGAGTGGCCTGGCCGCGTGCGGCCCCGCGGTCGGCCTCAGGGCCGACGTCACGGACCGCTCGAGCATCCGCGCGATGCTCGACGAGGTGGCCATGGCCTACGGCGGCTTCGACTCCATCTGCGTGACGGCGGGCGTCTTCGTCCCGAGCGACACGAGCGGGCACATCCCCGACGATAAGTGGCCCCTCAACTTCGCGGTCAACGTGACCGGCAGCTACCTCGTCGCCGACGAGGCCGCCAAGACATGGAAGGACCAGGGGCTTTCAGGCAGCCTTGTGCTCACGACCTCCGCCAATGGCGTGGTGGCGAAACGGGGATCGCTGGCCTACGACACCTCCAAGGCCGCCGCCAACCACCTCGTGCGCGAGCTGGCGATCGAGATGGCGCCCCTCGTGCGAGTGAACGGCGTGGCCCCGGCGACCGTGGTCCAGGGAAGCGCGATGTTCCCAAGGGAGCGCGTCATAGGCTCCCTCGCGAAATACAAGATCCCCTACGCCGACGACGAGGCCACGGAGGCCCTGACCGGCCGGCTGGCCCAGTTCTACGCGGACCGCACGCTCACGAAGGCCCCGATCACGACCGCCGACCAGGCCGAGGCCTATTTCCTCCTGGTCAGCGGCAGGCTCTCGAAGACGACGGGGCAGATCGTGCCGGTGGACGGCGGTCTTTCCGAGGCTTTCCTGCGCTAGCATGAAGACGGTCCACTGCGCGGCCGTTGACCTCGGCGCGACCAGCGGTCGAGTGATCGTCGGCGCCTGGGACGGCCGGACGCTGCGCCTCGACGAGGTGCACCGCTTTCCGAACCAGTTCCGTCCGCTGGGCCCCCACGAGTACTGGGACCTGCCGGGTCTCTGGAGTGAGGCGCGCGCGGGATTGTCGAAGGCGCGGTCCCGCTATCCACGCCTGGCGTCGGTCGGGGTCGACAGCTGGGCCGTCGACCATGTCCTCGTGGACGATTCGGGGCGGCCCGTCTTTCCCGTCCACGCCTACAGGGACAAGAGGACGGCTGGTCTTTCCCGGGATCTTGAGCGAACCTCGATGGAGCGCATCTACTCGCTGACAGGCGTCCCAAATTACCCGTACAACACGAGCCTCCAGCTGCAGGAGACGCTGAGCTCCTGCCCGGCGGTGGCAAAGGTTGCGAGGCGATGCCTGTTCGTCCCCGACTACTTCAATTTTCTCCTCTCGGGCCGCATGGAGAACGAGCTCTCGATCGCGAGCCACTCGCAGCTGATAGACGTCCACGGCACCGGATGGTCGACGAAGGCGCTCGACCACTTCGGGATTCCGCGCTCGTGGTTCGGGGAGCCGTCAAAATCTCCGCGCCGGCTGGGGCCGGTGCGCGGGCTGCCCGATCTGAAGGGTACGGCTTGCATCCTCGTCAACGGCCACGACACGGCGAGCGCCTTTGCCGCGATGCCGGCGGCGAGCGACGGCTCGGACCTCTACCTCAGCTCCGGCACATGGAGCCTGCTCGGCATCGAGCACGACCGCCCGCTCCTCGGCGACAGGGCGCTCAAGGAGCGCATCTCCAACGAACGGATGGGAGACGGAGGCTACCGGCCGCTCAAGAGCTGCCTCGGACTCTGGCTGCTTGAGCGCCTTCTTCTCGACTTCAAGTCCAGGCCCACGAGCCCGGGTGCCTGGAAGCGGCTGATCGCCGCGGCCTCGGCCACGGCGCAGCCCAAGGAACTCTTGAGCCTCTCCGACAAGGCCCTGTTCAACCCCGAGTCGATGCGCGCCGCGATCGACGGCCAACTCAGGCGCAGGCGCATACGGGTCCCGGCCAGCCTGGCGGGTTATGTCCGGCTCATCTGCTCGTCGGTTGCCGCGGGCCATGCCGCCGCCGCAGCCGCGTTCCGGCAGCTCTCCGGCAAGTCATTCGCCCGTGTGCTGATGGTGGGGGGCGGATCGCAGAATCGCCTTCTCTGCCAGGCGACCGCGGATGCGTCCGGCCTCCCTGTCTCGTCCTATTCCCTGGAGGGCGCGGCCGTGGGCAACTTGGCGGCCCAGCTGATCGCCCTCGGCGAGGTGCGCGACATCGCGGACTTCCGCGGGATATACTCGCGTCAGCTCAGGGCCACCGAGTATTACCCTCGCTGAACACCCCATGGACATCAAATCGATGATTCGCACGATACCGGACTGGCCGCTGGCCCCGGTGAGGTTCAGGGACGTGAGCTCCCTCCTGCGCCAGCCCGATGGCTTCGCGGCGGCGATGGATATCTTCATCGAGCGCTACCGCGGCCAGCCGATCGACGTGATCGCGGGTCTGGACGCGCGCGGCTTCATTCCCGCCGGCGTCGTGGCCTACGCGCTTCGCAAGCCGCTCGTCATGGTCCGCAAGAAGGGGAAACTCCCCGGCGAGACGACCCACGTCGAATACCAGCTGGAGTACGGCCAGAGCATTCTTGAGATCCAGACAGACGCGGCGCCGCACGGCGCGAACGTCCTTTTGATGGACGACCTGATCGCGACGGGCGGAACCCTCTGCGCCTCGGTGCAGCTCTTCGAGCGGCTGGGATGCACGGTCAAGGAGGTCGCGGCCATCGTGAACCTCCCCGAGCTCAACGGCTCGAAGCGCCTCGAAAGGCTCGGCGTCCGGGTGTTCTCGCTCTGCGAGTTCACCGAGGCGGAGTAGCCGCTACAGCACCTGGTTCGCGGCGATCACGGAGCCGTACCACTTGGCGCTCAGCTTCGGGGTTCGCTTCTGGGTCTTGAAGTTATTGTGCACGATCCCGAAGCGGCGGGTGTAACCGTCGGTCCACTCGAAGTTGTCGAGGAAGCACCAGACAAAGTAGCCGCGCACGGGCGTGCCGTCCTCGATCGAGCGCTGCAGCTCCTTCAGGTAGGAGCGCAGGTACTCGATGCGGTGCAGGTCCAGGACCTCGCCGCCCTTTACGATGTCGTCGTCGTACCCGCAGCCGTTCTCGGTGACATAGACGTTCTTCACGCCGTAGACGTCGGCCACGAGGCGCGGCGCCCAGTAGAGAGCCCGCGGCGCCAGGTGCAGCCATGGGCTGTCGGTGCGGGGATAGCTGTCGGAGGGGAGCAGGAGCTGCGGCTTGCCGTCCTTGCCGCGGCGAACGAAGAGGCCTGCGTAGATGTTCAGGCCGAGGAAGTCCGTCGGCTGGCCGATGAGCTCGAAGTCGCCCTTCTCGACGGTCGGGCGCGCCCTGCCGCAGGCCTCGAGGTACTTGTCCGAGTACCGGCCTTTGTAGATCGGGTCGAGGATGGAGAGGTTCGCGTCGGCGAACCACTCGTGCGCCGCCTCGACGTCCGGTGCGGACTCCGTGACCGGAATCACGGTCTCGCAGTTGTCGCTGAGCCCGCACTTTGCCCCGCGCCCGCCGTACTCGCGCACCGCGCGGACTGCGTGACCGTGGCAGACCAGGGCGTTGTGCACCGTCTGGTTCACGATCTTCTTGTTCTCGACGACGCCGGGAGCCTTGCCGAGGCCGCCGTACGCCTGGAGGGTGAAGCAGCGGATCTCATTGAGTGTGATCCAGTTTTTGACGCGGTCGCCGAGCGTCTTGACGATCGTGTCGGCGTAGGTCGCGAACGCGTCGGGGACGACGCGGGAGCGCCAGCCGCCCCGGTCCTCGAGGGCCTGCGGCAGGTCCCAATGGAACATGGTGACCCAGGGCGTGATGCCGTTCTCGAGGATCGAGTCGATCAGGCGCTCGTAGAAGTCGAGACCGGCCTGGTTCAGGGGGCCGTCGCCCTGCGGGTAGATCCTGGGCCAAGCGAGTGACATCCTGTAGTTGCGGATGCCGAGGTCGCGCATGAGCGCAAAGTCCTGGCGGAACCGCTTGTAGTGGTCGCAGGCGGGGTCGAGGCGGTCGCCGTTTAGGATGGCGCCCTTGCGCTTGGCAAACCTGTCCCAGACGGACTCGCCCTTGCCGTCGGCCTTGGACGAACCCTCGATCTGGGGTGCGGCCGCAGAGACGCCCCAGGCGAAGTTCTTTGGAAAGTGGAATGACGAGTGATGGCTCATGTATCGGGCTGGCCTTAAGCCAGTCTTTGGGAATATCGGCGAGGGCGGGGGCCCTCAGGGTAGGGGTGGAGTGGTGGTCGTCTCGCCAGGGACTAGCTGGGATTCGACGAGTATCTTCCTCTGGGGGGAGGAGGGATAGATGATGCGGTTCACCATGCGCGTGAGGGCTGACGAACCGACATGCTCGTGCGGTACCCTCATGGATGTGGCGCGCTTGGCGCCCGCCGGGGGCTCGACGCCGTCGAAGCCGGTGACCGAGCAGTCGCGCGGCACGCGGATTCCGGCTGCCTCCAGTCCGCGGATAAGGTGATACGCCTGGTGGTCGGCAGCGCAGACCCAGGCGCTCACGCGGTCCTCGCGAACGCAGCGAACGGCCGCGGCGACCACCTCGTCCGGCGTCAGCTTGGGTCCGTCCTCGAAAGTGTTGATCACCCAGTCGCGCTTCATCGGAAGAGCGCGGCTTGTCAGGGCCTCGGCGTATCCGCCAAAACGGCGCGTGATCCAATGGCCCGCGATCGGGTAGTTCCAGGACACGAAGCCGATCCTCGTGTGGCCCAGCGAATGAAGCTGGCCGACAAGCGTCGAGACGGCGGTGGCGTCATCCGTGTCGACAAAGTCGATCCCGAGGCGGCTGTAGCTCTCCAGCACGGATACCGTCATCACACGCTGGGACACGGCCTCCACCGCGGACTCCTCGTAGGGGTAGATGAAGAGCATGCCGCGCTTGCCGCCGTTGCGGCAGCGCCGCACCTGCAGTCCGTTTATCTCGGGATGGAACGCGGCTGGGGCGAGGTACTGGACGGCGATCTTGATCTCGCCGAGTTCAGGGCGCTCCCGGGACTCAATTTCCGCGCGATGCCTGATGCCCTTGATGATGAGGGGATAGGTCGCGAAGACCGCGCCCTTCTCGGGCACGCCCACCATGACGTCGATCGTAAGTCCCGCAGCGTGGGCCTGCTCGGACTTCACTACAGTCCCGCGCCTCCAGGCACGGGTTTCCTTATTCGCGGCGGTGCCGGGAAACGAGGGACGCTCCGTGGGAGTCATCTGGATCGCTGGGACCATTGAAGTTGGGGTACGATTCGCTGCTGGCACTAACCGTCAGTCAGATGTGCCAACTTCGGCGCCGCAGAGGCAAGTAAAAACTGTGCACTAAAATATGAAACTAGAAGCATTATAGAGATTAATTGGAATCTACAAAATAAGACATAAAAGAATGGTAAGGAACATGATAACTAATGAATGTTAAGTGCTTTAATAACGCATTTTTCTATGCGAATAAAGGTTAACACAATGTCGGTTTTACCAGAAATGTGCAAAAACGTGCACACCCCGCGCCTGTGGCGGTTCACCGTCGTCGGGCTCGCCTACGGAATGTCGTAGACCTCGAGAAGGGACACCCCGGTATCCCCCTTGGCCCCGGTCACCATCGCCGTGTAGGCGCCCGGCTGGAGCGTCATGAGGACAGCGGCGTCATTGCTCGACGGGTCAGACCACGCGAAGGCCGACACGGACGCGGCGGCCGAGACGATTTGGGAGTCGCCGCCCCATCCGCTGTTGCTGTCCACGACGGTGGAACCGCTGAACACCTGCAGCACGGGGTCCGGAAGGGTTCCTGGCACATTGAAGGGGCTGGCTGCAAGGGCCGGACCCGACGCACGGATGAGGACCGTCTTCGGGTCGCTGCCGCCCACGACGAAGCCGGCGATAAGCGAGTTTGCGCCGGTGCCGACGTAGCCGCGCGCCGAAATGTTCAGAAGCTTCGAGGTCGAGCTTGAGACGCGCGTGGTCGCCTGGGCCGCAGGTGAAGGATCGGACGTGCCGTTCGCGGTCGCCGCCGCAACTCGGT
>DASRSJ010000229.1:0-27820 GCA_035656555.1 Opitutaceae bacterium | reverse complement strand
CCGTGGGCCTGTCGCGCGGCCATCGTGCGCCTGCTGAAGGGACTGGAGTCAGTGATCGGCCTCACCGTGGTAGACCCCGTCCGCGACGAGCGTGGCTGGGCGTTCCGGGATGGTCCGGGTTACAGCACCGACCCCGTCAACGGATTCCATTTCCTAAGCGAAGCGTACGAGGCCTCGCATCCGGGCTACCGGGGCCGCTACACGGTGCCCGTCCTCTGGGACAAGCGGTCAAAGCGCATCGTCAACAACTCCGAGGACGACATTTGCCGGATGATGAACGGGGTCTTCGCAAGGCTGGGCGCCGGCGGTCCTGACCTTTTTCCGCCTGACATCGAGGAATCGCATGCGGCCCTGGCGCAGTTCATCTACGCGAACGTGAACAACGGCGTGTACGAGGCCGGATTCGCCACGGAGCAGGCGGCCTACGAGAAGGCGTTCCACCGCGTATTCGGCGCGCTCGGAGAGCTGGAGGACCGGCTCGGGCGCTCGAGATTTCTGTTCGGCGGCCGGATCGTTGAGGCCGACTGGAGACTTTTCTGCACCCTGGTGCGCTTTGACGCGGTCTATCACGGGCACTTCAAGTGCAACCTGCGCCGCGTCGCGGATTATTCGAACCTCCAGGGATACCTCCTCGATCTCTACCAGCAGCCGGGAATAGCAGCGACTGTGAACTTCGATCACATCAAGCGGCAATACTATTACACCCATACCGAGATCAACCCGACAAGGATCGTCCCACTCGGACCGTTTCTCGACATGGAAAGGGCGCCGGGGCGGGCGGAGAAATTCCCGGCAAAGTGAACATTCCCACTCAAACCTCGAAACACCCCACGCGGGATAGCTCCATGACCAAACGAATCAAAAGCGCGGCCCTGTTCGGCTTGCTCCTGTTCGCTTCAACGGGTTGCTCGACCTCTAGCTCCATGAAATGGGCCGGCGGATCTGATTCCGCGGTCGCACAGGACGGGCAAGGCAACCGGGTTCCCATGTATACTAACAAGGGATCCGTTATCTCGCCCGGGCTCGTGGACCGTTAGCTTCCGAAAGGCAGGATGTAGACCTCAGCGAGGATCTCGCCGTCGGGTCCGGTCGTAGATGCCTGCGCCACGTAGGCCCCCGGCTGAAGCATGAAAATGGACGCGGAATCCGCCGACCCGCTGGTGTATCGAAAGGCGCCGGCGACATCGAAGATCGCATTGTAGCCGGGCACCAGGCTCGGGTCGCCGCTCCAAGGCAAAAGCGTGATGACGGGCGTCCCGTTCGAGAAGACAGTGACCTGGGGTTTCGCCAGGCCATCCAACACACCGAACTGGGCCAGCGAGGGTCCCACCCCCCGGACGAGCACCCAGCGCCGTTGCGTGCCCTCGATGACAAATCCCGCCTCCACGGGGTGCGCCGTAGAAATGTAGGACCTCGTGGAGACATTGCCCGCTCCGGCTTGTGGTACAGCGGCGGAGAACGTGAAGGTTCCACCCGAGTTGGACGTGTAGCCGTAGGTGGAACTGGCAAAATTCAGCTGGCAGCCGGCGAGGGCTGCACCTCCGCTTGTTATGGCAATCACACCCACCGCCGGGTCGGCTGAGGACACGGCATAGGTGTAAAGTCCGTTCGCGGGCACGTTCGGTCCCGCTTTACCAAACGCCATGGAGTTGAACCGGATGTCCTGATATGTCCCGTCGGCGCGGAACAGGACCAGCTCGTCTGCGGAAGTCGAGTCGGTGAAGGAGAGGAATTCGATCAGGCTGTTGGCGATATTCACCGGTGCCGACTGGGCGCCGGCCCTTGGCAGCTGGAACAAGACAACGGCCGCCGCAATGGCCGCGATACGGACAGGGGTGATCATATTCCCTCTGCGACAGCCGACTTCATCAAATCCGCCATCGCGAATTTAATTCTCCTTCCCGCAGGAGTTCCCTAGGCTTTCCGGTGGAGTCATTGTTCAATCAGGCAGCAGGTAACTAGATCGTTACGGCTGCGGATTGGCGGTTGGTAACAGCAAGGAAACAGCATTAGACGCCCCATGAAATTCACCCCACGACGTCTCTTAGTCGCCGCAGCGCTTTTCGCCGCTTCCTGCCTCATTGTCCCGCGAGTTTCCGCGCAGATCCCCAGCGCCTCTGCAAGTTCAGCGGAAGAGTCAGGGGTAGATACGACGATCAGGCCGGGCGACGACTTCTTTGCCTATGCCAACGGCGACTGGCTGAAAGCCACGACGATCCCGACCGGCCGTTCCCGATGGACTGCCCGCAATGACATCGACGCCGTCACGACGCCGCACATTGCGGAACTATTCAATGACGCAGCCAAGGCTCCTTCGGCATCCGACGAGCGCAAGGTGGCGGACTTCCTCGCGGCTTTCCTCAACGAGACCGCGATCGAGGCTCAGGGGCTGGCCCCTGTAACGCCGCTCATGGACCGTATTGCAGCCGTTGAGGACAAGACGGGACTTACCCGCCTTCTCGGCGAGGGCATGCAGGCCGACGTGGATCCCCTCAACTGGGGCATCTACAACTCCTCCTCCCCCCTAGGCCTTTCGGTGGAACCCGGCATCAACGGTGAGACGACGTATGTCGCGTTCCTGATGCAGGGCGGACTCGGCCTGCCCGACCGGGAGAATTACCTGAGCGCCGACGCCGCCATGCTGTCCCAGCGGGCGGCCTACAAGGACTACATCGGAAAGATGCTGGGTCTGGCCGGATTCGACCACGGGGCACAGCGGGCCGAAGCGGTCATGGCCCTTGAAACCGCCATCGCCCAGACCCAGGCGACGAGCGACGCTTCGGGGGATGACCACAATGCAGCCAATCACTGGACCCGCGCCAAATTCGCACAGGATGCGCCTGGAATGGACTGGTCCGACTTCTTTGCCGCTGCAGGGCTGGGCCAGCAGCAGGACTTTGTCGCCTGGCAGCCCAGTGCCGTAAAGGGCATCGCGGCCCTCGTTGGATCGCAGCCCCTCGAAGTTTGGCGGGACTACCTGCGCTTTCATGTCCTCGACCACTACGCCGACGTGTTGCCGCGTGCCTTTTCCGGACCGGCCATGGCCATCCACGGTCAGCCCGCCGCGCGTGATGCTCGCGCCCTTGCGGCCACGCAGGCGACCCTAGGCGACGCACTGGGAAAGATGTACGCCGAGCACTATTTCTCTGCGGGAGAAAAGGCCCGTCTCAATTCCGTGGCGGCGAACGTGCTTGCAGCCCTGCGCCACCGGGTCGAGGCCGACGCATGGATGGCGCCGGCCACAAGGGCCACCGCGTTGGAGAAGCTCCGGATACTCTACGTCGGCATCGGCTACCCGGAAACCTGGCAGGACTACTCGGACCTGGCCGTGAATTCGGCGGATGCGGCGGGCAACCTTCGGCGCAGCGCCGAGCGCAACTACCACCGAGCCTTGGCCCAGCTCGGACAACCGGTGGACATGAAGCAGTGGTGGATGACGCCCCAGACCGTCGGAGCCATTCTCATCTTCCAGCAGAACGAGCTGATTTTCCCTGCGGCCCTCCTGCAGGCGCCAAAGTTTGACCCGCACATGTCCGATGCGGAAGTCTACGGCGCCATCGGCGCCATCATCGGCCATGAGTCTAGCCACTTCATCGACCCTTTGGGTGCGGATTACGAGATCAGTGGAAGGAAACGCCACTGGTGGACGGACGAGGACGCGAAGCAGTTCAAGGCCGCTTCGGAGCCGCTCGTTAGGCAGTTCTCGGCCTACCACCCCTTTCCCGACCTCGCGATAAACGGCAATCTGACCTCCTCGGAAAACATTGCCGACTTGGCAGGCCTGTCCGCGGCCTTCAGCGCCTACCGTCTCACCCTGGGAAGCCGGGTCTCGGACAAGGAGTACGTCCGCAGCCAGGACCGCGCGTTCTTCATCGCCTTTGCCCGCAGCTGGCGTAGCAAGTCCACAGACAAGGCGCTTCGCACGCAGGCCACTTCCAATGACCACGCCCCGGAGACTTTCCGCATCGCGACTGTGCGCAACATCGACGCCTGGTATGACGCCTTCGACGTCAAACCGGGCGACCGGCTCTACCTCGACCCTGCCGCGCGGGTGAAGGTCTGGTGAGTTAACGCTAGCACGCATACATGCGCGTCACCGTCTGCGAACTGCCCCACGAGCCCGCGAGCCTGGCTTCGGCGTGGGCGGCCCTGTGTCGGCATACCAGGGAGCACGCATCCGAATTGGTGCTGCTTCCCGAGTTCGCCTTCGTCGAGCCGGTTTGGGAAACGGAACACTTCGAGGCTTCGCGCTGGGCAGCGGCCGAGGCGCACTGCACGAGCTGGCTCTCGCGCCTGCAGGAGCTGGGAGCGGCCCACGTGGTGGGCACGCATCCGGTCAGCGTCGCCGGACGCCCCTTAAACCGTGGTTTTTCGTGGTCGGCGGCAGGCCTGAGCGAGCTGCGCAGCAAGTTTTTCCTGCCGGCTGAACCAGGAGGGTGGGAAACCAACTGGTTTGACCGGGGCGACCCTGAATTCCCCGCCTACCAGGCCGGACCCCTGTCTTTCGGCCTCAACATCTGCACGGAACTCTGGGCGCTGGAAACCTATGGCCCTTACGCCGCCAAGGGCGTCCATGCGATCCTCTCGCCGCGGGCCACCGCCGCGGCGACAAGGGCCAAGTGGTTGTCCGCGGGCGTTGTAGCGGCCGTGCGATCAGGCGCCTACAGTCTGTCATCAAACAGGGTGGATTCGACGGGCGCCTGCGGCGGACTCGGCTGGATCATCAGCCCTGAAGGCCAGGTTCTGGCGGGCACGACCGAGCAGTCCCCGTACGCCACGGTCGAGATCGACCTCAAGGCACCGGGCGCCGCCGCAAACACGTACCCACGGTACGTTTTCCGGCCCTAGGCAGCAGCCTCCGTTTGCCTACAAAATGCACCTGCAGGGATCTTTAGTTTCAAATATTGTTTTTTGTCACTTGTTAGGTACCTTGAATTCTCAGGCTGAGAATCTTTAAAATAATGACTATGAGTGCCTCCAACGACAGGCCCGCGCTCGGCGGCCAATTCACCTTCAAGGACACCTCCCTCTCCGTCAATCGGTTGGGCTACGGCGCCATGCAGCTCGCCGGGCCCGGGGTCTGGGGTCCGCCAAAGGACCCTGAGGAAGCGCTCGCGGTCCTCCGCGAGGCTGTTGATTCCGGCGTGAACCACATCGACACGAGCGACTTCTACGGTCCGCATGTCACAAACCAGATCATCAGGAAGGCCCTGCATCCCTACCCTGCCGGCCTCGTCATTGTCACGAAGCTCGGCGCGCGCAGACAGGCAGACAAGTCGTGGCAGCCCGCTTTCGCCCGCCAGGATCTCATTGACGGCGTCCACGACAACCTGCGCAACCTTGGACTCGAGGCCCTCGACGTCGTCAACTACCGGGTGGTCGGCTCCGGACACGGCACCTCAGAGGGATCCATTGCCGAGCAGGTGTCGGTGCTGGCCGACCTTCGCAAGCAGGGCCTGATCCGTCACGTCGGCGTCAGCAATGTGACGGCTACCCAGGTCGCCGAGGCGCGATCAATCACCCCCGTCGTTTGCGTCCAGAACAACTACAATCTGGCGCACCGAGAGGATGACGCCCTTATCGCCAGCCTCGCGGGGTTCGGTATTGCCTACGTGCCGTATTTCCCGCTCGGCGGATTCACGCCCCTGCAATCTTCGACACTCTCGGCGGTCGCCGAGCGCCTTGGCTCAAAGCCCATGCAGGTTGCCTTGGCGTGGCTCCTTCACCGTTCGCCGAACGTTCTCCTCATTCCCGGAACATCGTCGGTGGCCCACCTCCGTGAAAACCTTGGGGCCGGAAGACTTGAGCTCACTCACGAGGTTTTGACCGAATTGGACGGAATCGCCTCTAAAGCGCCGAGCCATTGATCGGGGAGGCGCCCGTGGGACGCCGTCTCGCCAAACCGCCCGTGCCAAACCCGAACAGGAAAAATTCGAGGATCTCGAGGGCTCCGCTGACCCGAAGCCAGATCGTTGCTACCGCCGAGGACGTGGTCCGTAAATTCGGGCCATCCAAGGCTACGGTCGTGGATGTCGCCCGTTCCCTCGGTGTAAGTCACGCGGCTGTATACCGCCACGTGGCGACGAAGGCTCAGCTGCGCGAGCTGGTGGTTGAGCGATGGGTTGAGGGCACAATGGCGCCTCTTCGGGCTGTCGTTGCCTCGAAGGCAGCTGCACCTACACGTCTGCGGCAGCTTTTTGAAACGCTGATAGCCATCAAGCGGCGCCGGGCAGCCAACGACCCGGAGTTATTCGCTGCATTCAGGACCCTGGCTGCGGAAACCCAGTCTGTGGCCTCGTCGCACGTGGCCGAGCTCGTCTCGCTAGCCGCGACTGTGATTCGCGCAGGAGTGAAGGAGGGCACATTCCGCAAAGTCGACCCAAAGACCGCGGGTCGCTCGGTGCTTTATGCCACCATCCGCTTTCATCACCCCGCCCATGCCGGGGAATGGGGCAATCCGGGCACTGACGCTGCATTTGAAGGAGTCTGGAAATTGGTCATGGATGGCCTCCGGGCCCCAGGCCGGCCGACAAAGCGCTAGATTTACAATCTTCGTTCTTTTCGGGACTTATAAAAGCGGTTACCCAATGGGTCTTTCCACCATGAAGGACCCGGCGTCGAAACCGCTTATTTCAGGCCACCGAAATGGGAAACCCGTGTCTGGTTCAAGAGGGCTTGAACGCCGCATTGGGGCGGTCCGGACCGCCTTTTAATGATTCCAGCTGACAACAGCCTTGGCGCCGAAAGGCCGCCAGGGTCCGAGAAAAAGGAGCCTGTTGACGAGACGGCGAGGCCTCATCTGCCTTTCCCCGTCGTGGCGATCGGCGGCTCAGCGGGCGGACTGGAGGCCTTCCTGGAATTCTTCAAGGCCATGCCGGCTGAATCCGGGATGGCATTTGTCCTCATTCAGCACCTCCCGCCGGACCGCGACAGCCTGCTTGCCGACATCGTAAGGAAGAACACCCCGATGGCGGTCAGCACGGTTGAGGATGGGGGCAAGATCGAGGCGAACCACGTCTACGTCACCCGCCCCGGCAGGACGATATCGATTACGGGGGGGATATTCTCGCTCTCGGAGTCGGTAACCAAGCCCGGGCACCAGCGGCCGATCGACGACTTCATGCGGTCCCTCGCCGATGACCAGCGTGAGCGGGCCATCGGGATCATCATCAGCGGCATGGGCAGCAACGGCACGGCCGGGGCCCAGGCGATCAAGGTGGTCGGTGGCCTCTGCATCGCCCAGGAACCCGAGACCGCGAAGTACCCCTCGATGCCGCGCAGCATGATCGACGCCGGCGTTGCCGACTTCGTGCTCAAGATCGAGGAGATGCCGCAGGCGCTCCTTCGATACGCGAAGCACCCCTACGCCGCCGGCGAGCCCGCTCTGGAAGCGGAAGCCACGGATCAGCAGTCGGTGAAGCAGATCCTAATCGCCGTCAGGCTTCACTCTAAGCACGATTTCTCGGGCTATAAGAAGCCCACGGTGATGCGTCGCATCCAGAGGCGCATGGGACTCCACCAGATCGGCCGGATCGAGGACTACGCGCGCCTCGTGAGGCAGAACCCCGCGGAGGTCTCGATGCTCACGGACGACCTGATGATCCACGTGACAGGATTCTTCCGCGACAGCGAGGTCTGGGACCGGCTGGATGCGGAGGTTATCCGCCCGCTCATGCAGTCCCGGGACGAGAACGAGGCGGTCCGGGTCTGGGTCACGGCATGCGCCACCGGCGAGGAAGCCTACACGATCGCGATGCTGCTGCTGGAGGGCCAGCAGGCCCTCGGAAGGCGCTTTGACCTCAAGGTATTCGCCACCGACACCGCCGAGCGCTCGCTCGGCCACGCCCGCGCGGGACTCTTTGCCGGGGGCATCGAGAGCGACCTGACGCCGGAAAGGCTGGCGCGTTTCTTCACGCCCGAGGGCGCGCTCTACAGGATCAAGAAGGAGCTGCGGGACATCGTCACCTTCGCGCCCCAGAACATCCTCCAGGATCCGCCGTTCTCCAGGATAGACGTGGCCACCTGCCGCAACCTTCTGATCTATCTCGAGGCCGAGACGCAGCAGCGGGTCCTTAGCCTGCTGCACTTCAGCCTTCGTCCCGGCGGCGTCCTCGTCCTCGGGTCGAGCGAGACCGTGAGCGGGATGGACGAGTGCTTCGAGCCGATCGACAAGCGGCTCAAGTTCTACCGCCGGGTGGGCGGCAGGCACAGGTCGTCGCTGGAGTTCCCCCCGCTCAAGAACCTCTATGGAGACCTGAGGAGGGAGCCGCTCAAACAGGCGCAGCCGGACGCCGAGGCTGGCTCCGTCGCGCGCCTGATGCTTCTCGACCGTTTTGCGCCGCCCTCCGTCGTCATCGATGCCTCCCACCGCATCGTGTACATGCACGGAGACACCTCCGCATTCCTCGACCAGCGGCGCGGGCAGTCGCTTGAGATCGAGGCACTCCTGCCTGAGCCCCTGCGTGGCCTGGTCGCGACCGCACTGAATAACGCTTCCACGGGCGCGAACGGCACCACGGTCCGGGGCGCAGGCATGGAAATCACGGTCTCCTCCCTGACAAAACCGAGGATGGAGAACCATTTTCTTGTCACGTTTGGGCACGGGGACGATGGCCAGGGGGCCGGGGACTCCGGAAGCGCCTCGAAGCACCAGATGAAGGACGACATCGGCCGCCTCCGCCTGGAGCTCGGCCGCACGACCGACGAGCACCAGGCCACCGTCGAGCTCCTGCGCGCCTCCAACGAGGAGATCACGAGCATCAACGAGGAGCTGCAGAGCACGAACGAGGAACTCGAGACAGGCAAGGAGGAGCTCCAGTCGTTGAACGAGGAGCTGACGACCTCGAACACGCAGCTCCAGTCGAAGATGGAGGAACTCGAGGGCACGACGAACGACCTCGGAAGCCTGCTCAGCAGCACCGACATCGCCGTCATCTTCCTCGACAACTCCCGCAAGATCCGCCGCTTCACCCCTTCCGCGAGGGACCTGGTCGACGTCATACCCTCCGACGTGGGCCGGAACATTTCCGACCTCGCGCTCAAGTTCGGCGACCCGGATTTCTTCGCAGACATTGACCAGGTCCTGCAGCGGCTTGCGCCCATAGAGCGGGAAGTCGAGAGCCGCTCCCGCAGGACGTACATGCGCCGGGTCCTTCCCTACCGCACCGGGGACAACCGCATCGAGGGCGTTGTGATCACCTTTGTAGACATCACCCAGCGCAAGGCCGCCGAGGCGGGCCTGAGGCAGAGCGAGGAGCTGCACCGGATCGTGCTGGATAGCCTCACCGAGCACGCCATCCTGGTACTCGACACCGAGGCGCGGGTTGCGACCTGGCCCGCCTCAGCGGAGCGCTGCTTCGGGTATTCCTCGGGAGAGATCATCGGCAAACCGGCGTCGACTTTGAACGGCGACATGAAGAAGGGCCACGCAGACGACATCATCGCCGCGGCCCTCGCCAGCGGCTCGGGCTACGACGAGCACTGGTGCCGCCGCAAGGATGGTTCCACCTTCTGGGGTTCCTACGGGGTGTCAAACCTGCGGGATGGGTACGGTAAGCACCTGGGTTATGTGCTGGTCATTCGCGACTTCACGGAGCGCAAGCGCGCCGCGGACAGCCTCGAGCGCGCAAAACTCAATGCCGAGCTCGCGAACGCCGCCAAGGACGAGTTCCTGGCAAATGTCTCGCACGAGCTAAGGACGCCCCTGGCCTCCATCCTCCTCTGGACGACGGTCTTTAAGGATGCCGGAACCTCCGAGCCGGAGCTCATGACCGAGGCCATGGAGGCGATCCGCAACAGCGCGGAGCAGCAAAAAGGACTCATTGAGGACCTTATCGACACCGCGCGCATCGAGTCGGGCAAACTCAGGCTCGAGCCGAGCCTGACCGGCCTGGCCGGCGTCATAGAATCCGCGATGCACACCCTTTATCCCTCCGCATCCGCCAAGGGGGTCGAGGTGGAGCTCAATCTGGATCCGAACCTCGGAAACGCCGTGGTCGACCCGGTGCGTTTCCAGCAGATCATCTGGAACCTGGTCGGCAATGCCGTGAAATTTACGCCCACAGGCGGAACGGTTGCCGTCGACTGCCGCAGGTCCTCCGAGGAGATCGTCGTGACCGTGACCGACACCGGTGATGGCATCAGCGCCGACGTAATGCCGGTCATCTTCAAGCGGTTCGGCCAGGGTGCCAACGGATCGCAGCGCTCGACGAGCGGCCTGGGCCTCGGTCTCTCCATCACGCATCATCTGGTCACCCTCCATGGAGGCACGCTCGAGGCCAAGAGTCCCGGCCCGGGAAAGGGCTCGGTATTCACCGTGCGTCTTCCCGCGAAGAGCTCAGTCCCGGACGGACGTGCCGATGATGGCAGCTCCAGCTCCATCCCGGGAGCATCGATCAAGGGGAAGCGGATTCTGCTCGTGGAGGACGACGCAAGCCTGAGGCGGATCCTGACGGTCATTCTCGAGGGCGCAGGGGCAACCGTGGACGCAGCGGATTCGGCGCAGGCCGCCCTGCACACGATGAAAACCCTGAAGCCCAACTTCATCGTGAGCGATATCGGCATGCCAAAGATGGATGGCAACGACCTGATCCGGGCTGTGAGGAAAATCGAGGCGGAGGCGGGCCTTGGACATATCCCGGCGCTGGCCCTGACAGCGTTCGCGGGGGCCCGGAGCAAGGCCATCGCGCTGGCGAGCGGATTTGATGGGTGGCTGGCGAAACCTGCTGAGCCCACGCAGATCCTTGAGGCCCTGGACGAGCTGGCCCCGCATACCGCCGGCTGAACGTCGGGGCCCGCGCCTAGAGGAGGCGCAATGCCGTGATTAGGCACCTTATGCAAAGATTGCCGGGACATCACTCGATACCGCGCTGCGAGACATAAAAACCATGGTCGACGACAAGGTGATCCGAGCGGGCAACGCCCGGGGCCGGAGCTTCAATTACGCCCGGGTTCGTTTCCAGTAGACCGGCCCTGTCTCGAGTTCCATGCGAGCAGCCTGCGTATCGCGAGAGAAAGACCCGTCGCGACAAGCGCCAGCGACGCTAGCCCGCTGATCGCCATGAGGAAGGCCCCGGGAAGCCCAAGGGCCTCTCCCGTGTGGAATGCCTTGGCGGAAATGCGCAGGATCTTGGCGAAGGGATCCGTGGACGGATTCTCCGACACGCTTATGTCTCCCGTGTAAGGATCCACGTTCAGCTGCACCGGCAGCGCCAACCATCCCTTTTTGTCTCTGAGGGTGAGGCTCAAGGGCGGGCGAACACCCCCCTGCCCGCGCTGCTCCACCTTTGGCTGTATTGGAGCGGCACCCGTACCGGGCCCGGGAGCGCCCCCAGCCCGGCGACCTCCGGTTCGCATTCCGATCGAATCCCAATCCGGATAGGCCGCCTCGACTTTCACCAGAATGGCATCGGTTGAGAGGGGATGCGCCGCCGGCTTGGGTTGGGCGCCTGCAGGCTGCACTTGCGCCGCCTGGTCCTTCCCGGGCCTTTTATACAGGCGATCAGCCAACCAGGGATATGCCATAACGAGTCCCGTCACGGTCGTCAGGAGCAGGAGCGGCGACACCCAGAACCCGACAGTGGTGTGCCAGTTCCAGTCCCGGGCCTTTCCCTTTCGGTCAAACCGCAGCCTCACGGCGGCGGCAAAGGCCTTCATGTCGGACTTCTTTGGCCACCAGAGAAAGAGCCCGCTAAGGAGAAGAAGCAGGTAGAGAGCGCAGCAGGCCGCCGTTATCGAGCATCCCACCTGCTTCATCCGGCCGGTGAGGCCTATCCACCGGTGAAGCCCCTCGACCGTCTCAAAGAACGCCCCGAGCGCGGGATGATTTCCCAGCGTCACCTCTCCCGTGTAAGGGTTCACGAAGAGCTGGTCGTCACGCCCCACCGAGAAAACGACAGCTGCGGACGGATCACGGCTGACCGTGATCTGGTTCGCACGCCCGTCCGGCCTTGCCTCGCGCACGGCGTCCGCGAGATCCCTGATCTGCATCCTGGCCGCCGGCACGGGAACAGGGACGTGCCTAACGTCGTGTTCCGCCCAAAGCGTTATCTCGGACCTGAAGGCCATCAGTGTCCCAGTCGCCGCCATGAGGGCGATCACAAGGCCTGCCGCCACGCCGACCACCAGATGCATCCAGAAAAGCGCCTTCCTCACCGTTCTCGCCGGTTCAGCGCCACAGGGCTTTCGGCCCGATCGCCTTCAGATTGCGGCAGCCGGTGAGCGCCATGGCCACCTCGAGCTCCGCGCGCATTATGTTGACGACATGCGCCACACCCGGCGCCCCTGCGGCGGCGAGCGCGAAGACGTAAGGTCGTCCGATCAAGACGGCACTGGCACCGAGCGCCAATGCCTTGAGGATGTCGGTGCCCCTGCGGACTCCTCCGTCGAGGAGCAGTGGCACCCGGCCGCTGACCCTCTGGGCGATCCTTGGGAGCACGTCTATCGTCGCCGGAAGCGTGTCGAGCGTGCGTCCTCCGTGATTCGAGACCACGAGGCCGCCCACTCCGGCCTCCAGGGCCTGGGAGGCATCGTCCTCGTCCATGATACCCTTCAGGAAAATGGGCAGCTCGGTCACGGACTTCAGCCATTCGATGTCCTTCCACGTCGGCGCGCGCTCCAGGATGCCGCCGCACAGAGGCGCGCCCGCGGTTCCATGGAAGAGCATTGGCGCGCTGGAAACCCGGGTGAGCACCGCGTCGATGCCCGGCGGCAGGCGGAATGCCGCCCTCTGCTCCCGGTTGCGGTTGCCATTCACCGGCGCATCGAGGGTGACAACGATCGCCGCGCAACCCGACCTCTCGGCCGCCTGGACCAGCTCCAGCGTCAAGGACCGCTCGGGCTGGAAATAGAGCTGGAACCACGGCCGCCTCGCGCTCGATGCCGCGCCCATCTCTTCCAGCGACGAGCTCGAGTGCGTGCTGATCACGAATCCGCAGCCAGTGGCGGAGGCGGCGAGGAGGGCCGCGGCCTCGCCCTGCGGATGCGCCAGTTTCAGGTAGGCTACCGGGGCCAGGAGAATCGGGGCGTCGAACTTCTGTCCGGCGATCTCGAGGCCCGTGTCGCCCCCGGAGAGATCCGAAAGCACCCGGCCGCGAAGCCTCAGCGCCTCAAACGCCTCCCGGTTCCTCCTCAGCGTAATCTCGTCGCCCGCTCCCCCGGAGACATAGGCCCAGGCATTGTCGCTCATGCGCTCACGCGCAAAGGGCTCGTAATCGGAGACGCTCGCGATCTGCGCAGGGATCGCCGCGAGGGGTTCCAATGGGCCGGGCATGGTTGGAGTAGCATTGCTGCCGGCGCGGCGAGGCGCCGGACAGGCCCTAGAACCTGAGCTCGGCGGAGAGCAGGAAGTTCCGCGGGGCGCCGAGGTTTAGCCTGTAGCCATTGTTGTTGAGGCTCGCGACATACTCCCTGTTCGCGACGTTGTTGAGGTTCAGCCGCAGCGTCAGGTGCTTCGTCGCCACATAGGAGACCATGCCGTTGAAAAGCCAGTAGGCCGGCACCTGGTTCGTGAAGGTCGTGGCCGTCGGCGCGTTGGTCGCCTGGAGCCGCTCCGTCTCGCCCATGTACTGGACGCCGCCGCCTATTGTGAGGCCCTTCGCGATCGTGTAGGTGGTCCAGAGGTTGCCGGACTCCTTCGGTAGGAGCGGCAGCGTGAGCCCCTGCGCGTTGGTGCTGATCTCGTTGGATACCTTGGCCTCCATCTGTGCGAAGCCCGCGAAGACGAGCCAGGCGTCCGTGATCTTCCCGGAGACGCCGACCTCGACGCCCTGCACGGTCTGGTCGGAGGTCTGGTCGACGATCCCGGTCACCGGGTCCGCCGCGGGGACGTTGGTGTTCACGCTCTTGAAGACCGCGACGTCGGCCAGCACCTTCTCGTGGAAGAGCATCCACTTTGCGCCGGCCTCGTAGTTGATCGCCTTCTCGGGCGCCAGCAGCGGGTTGTCGGCGCTGGTCGTCGTGGTGGAGAGCGTGTTCGTCGAGCCCGAGGTCCCGGGCGGGCGCACCGACGTATCATAGGAGACGTAGAGGCTGCCGTCCGCGGTCGGCTTAAAGACGAGCCCCGTCTTCCACGACGCGGTGGTCTTGCCGGTGGAAAGGTCCAGGCTCGAAGCCGGAACCGCGGCAACGAGCGCGGTCGGAGCGGTGGGCGGGGCCTCCCCTACGCCGGCAGCCGCAGCCTTCGCCGGGACCGCGGGCAGCGCCACCGTCTTGCTCAGCTCGTTTACGCTATAGTGCTCGAGCCTCAGGCCGCCCAGAAGCTCCCACATTTTCCCGAGCTTGACCGTGTCGAAGGCGTACACCGCGGCCGTGTTGATGCGCGTGTCCGTCAGGGATCCGGTCTGGTGCGGCGTGTAATGAAGCAGCGCCGCGGGAAAATCCTGCGGGTCATAGATGCTCACCAGGTAGTTCGGATTGGCCACGCCGTTGGGCACCACGGCCCAGATCGGGTTGTCGGCCGTCTCCCGGCTGACTTCGAGGCCGCTCGTGAGCTCGTGCGAAACGGGTCCCGTGCCGAACTCCGCCTTGAGGTTCGTCTGGTTGGAGAGAATCTCGTTCTTCGTCTGATAGATCCCCTGGGCGAGACCCACCATCCCCGCGGGGGCGACCGTCACCGAGGCGGTCGGGGACGTCGCCTCGACCTGGCGGGCGGTGACGTCGTAGCGCGTCTGGTTCGAGAGCTTGATGGCAGAGGTGAAATCGTGCTCGAGCCGGAGCTCTGCCGCGTCGTTCGTGACGTGCTCGTAGTCGTAGTTCACGAAACCGTAGAAGTCGGACGTGTCGACGCCCGGCGAGAAGTAGACGTCCTTGCCGGCCACCTTGGGAGCGTACCCGTCCACCAATGTCGAGGGCAGGCCGTAGTCGGGAAGGTTGTGCTCATACTGGTGCTGGTAGGAGACGAGGACCCTTGTGTCCGTGCCGAGGCCGAGGGCGAGCGAGGGCGCGATTCCCCAGCGGTTGTTCTCCACGTAGTCGCGGCCGGGCACCCCGCCCTGCTGGTCCATGAGGTTCAGCCTCAGGGAGGCGCCCTTCACGGGAAGACCCGCGAGCGGCTGGTTTATGTCCAGCGTGGCGCGGTCCGAGGCCAGCGAGCCGTCGGCGCCGAACCCATGCGCGACCTGGATGTCCTGGAACGCCTTCACCTGCGGCATCTTTGACTCGAGGTTGATGTAGCCCGCCGTGCCGCCCCTTCCGTTCTCGGCGGAGGGCCCCTTGAAGACCTCGACCTGGTCTATGTTGAAGACATCGTGGACCACGGCGCCTTCGTCCCTCACCCCGTCGACGAAGATGCTGTTGGAGGTGTCAAAGCCCCGGAGATAAAAGGAGTCACCGCCCGTCCGGTTTGCGCTTCCGCCCTCGCCCGCGAAGAACGTGATGCCCGGCGTGTTCCTGAGGACATCGGACAAGCTCGTGGCTCCCTGCGCCTCATAGACGGCGGGAGGAATGACGGCGATTGTCTGGGGAGCGTCGACAATGGGCTGGGTGAGCTTCGGCGACGAGACGCTCTGCGGAGCGGCCGAGTCGGTGACGGTCACGCCAGGCAACTTGATCGGGTTCTCTTCCATGAGAGCCAGCATGCGCTCGTCCAGCTCAGCCCTCAGGGTCAATCCGGCACCCTGGGCGGCAAGGACCGCGACAACGGTCGTCTTCGCCGCGCGGCGGCTTCTCTGAAGTGCTGGGTTCTTTTTCTTCTTCATTACGAAAGGGGAATGGAGCGAATCGCATTCGTTGATGCGGATGAGTCTCATTCCCTTTATTAAGATTCAGGTCAACACCTCGATTCATAAAGTCATGTATCTATTTAACCTTTAGGGATTAGTAGTAGATATTCATTTTTACTATTGAGATATGTTCTCAATAAAATAGCCTCCTTAGATGCCCTTCAGCGATCCATCTAGCCGGGACGAGCGAATCCGCATCGCTCGCGAATGGATCGAGATCGGCAACAACCTGCGTTCCCGAAACGCCACGCGTTTTGAGGAATGCCTCGATGCCTACGACAAGGCGGTCGACCTTTTGGATCCTCTCTGTGAGTCCTCGGACTCGCCTGTGCGGGACGACATGGCCTCCGCATGGATCAACAAGGGAATCGCCCTGATGAACCTCGGCGGTCTGGAGCTTCTCAGGCAGTCGATCGAGTGTTTCGACAAGGCGATCGAGCTGCGGACCACCCTTCTCGGGCACGACCATCCCTGGTTCCGGTACAACCTGATCGGCGTATGGATCAACAAGGGCGATGCCCTGGCAAGGTTCGGCGACGCGGCATCCCGGGCCCAGGCCCTGGCGAGCTATGACGAGGCCCTTCGCCTCGGCTCCGGCATGGAATCGGACACGAGGCCCAAGGTCGCGTGGCGCATGGCCCTCGCCCACCTTAACAGAGGCGCCACACTGTTGCTGATCGGCGACGACAGGAATCTCGCAGACGCCGCGCGCTCCTTTGACGCAGCCATCTCGGCCCTCGGGTCCCCGGAGGAATCCCAGAGGCTGATCGCCGCCTATGCTTGGGAGGGAAAGGCCGAGGTGTTCGGCCGCCAGGCGGACGACGTTCAGGCGCGCTCGTGCGCCCGGCGAGCGATGAGCCTCGTTGCCGGCCTGGAACCCGGGGCGCTCGACGCGACGATCGTAGGCCTGAAGGCGCGCATCGCCCTGTGCTCAAGCTCATGGCGCATGCTTTCCAGCCCGGCGGTCTCAAGCCTCGGAAAGGATGAGGTGATGGACGCCCTGGACGCCGCGGATGAGGGTCTGCAAGTGGCCTACGGCTGCCCGGCCACCCGCCAGATGGAGGCCCTCATCGTCGAGTTGTTCCGGTTCGCGTCGCTCGGCTACGCGTCACTGCAGCCCCAGTTCCTGTGCGAATTCATCAATGATTTCATGAAGCCGGACTCCAGCCCGGAGCTGCAGCAGGCGCTCAGGCCCCTGTCGATCCAGGCCTTGCGCAACGCCATCAGCAGGCTCGCGGACACGGGACTGCAGAGGGCGGGCCTGAAGGAGTCGGAGATCGAGATTTTCGCCGCCCTCAGCAGGACGCTCGAGACCTTGCAACGCGGATAGGACCGGCTCAGGGCTTCGCCGCCGTCCCCTTGCGCCGGTAGATCCCGAGGAAATTCTCGCGCCAGGTCTTTCCGGCATCGAGCGAGGACACCCAGTGCTGCGTCACCGAGCCGTCCGCATTCGGGGTCCACGTGATGCGGTCCAGGACCTTGGTGCCGGCGGGTGTCGTCCTCTCTCCGGACAGCACCATGCTCGTCCCTACGAGCGAGCCGGAAAGCTCGAGGACCGGCGTGCCATCGCCGACCCAGAACTGCTGCCAGCACCTCTTCTGGACGTTGAAGACATTCAGGCTCTTGCCGGTGGTACCCGAGGCGTCCGTCCAGTTCTCCAGGAGCCCGTTGCCCTCGGCGATACTGTCGACGTGGCTCGTGCCGCTGGGGGTTCCCTGCTGGTCGAAGACCTCCCACTGCCCAAGCCAGAAATCAAACTGGTGGGACTCGGGGGGAAGCGCGTTTTGCGAGCGGACCTTGGTGACGGCCACAGCGCCGAACATGCCGGTGGCCAAAAGCAGGGTCGAGAGGCGGATCATGGGTACGGGTCCATGGTCGCAGCGGGGCGCCTGCAAGCAACACGGCATCGGCCGAAGCGCGCGCGGAAGCGACCAACGGCCCCGAAATCGTGCCGGGCCTCCCTTGGAAAGTCCTGAAGTCCGGCAGGAATCTGCCGATACTTGCCCTACATTACCATGCCCCGAATCCTGGTTATTGATGACGAGGAACCCGTCCGAGCGATACTTCGGCGGGCGCTCACCTGCCTCGGCCACACGGTGGTGGAGGCCGCGGATGGACGCGAGGGCCTGAAGAAATTCGCCGCCGAGGGCGCCGACCTTGTGATCACCGACCTGGTCATGCCCGAGACCGAGGGCTTCGAGGTCTTGATGACCTTGAGGGGCGAGCACCCCGACGTTAAGATCATCGCGATCTCGGGCGGCGGGCGCCAGGGCGCGAGCGACAATCTCCGGATGGCAAAGTACTTGGGGGCTTCGCGCGTGATCCCCAAGCCGATGTCCCTTGCCCAGTTGACGGAGGCGCTCGACGAGCTGCTTCCCTCTTCCGGTAAGGTCGGCGCGCTGCCGGCCTGAGCGCGGGCACGGCCGCGGCGTGCAAAACGCCATGCCCTCTTCCGCTGCTTATTATCAAGTCGGCTGCAATTGTGACGATTCAAGGCGCACCCCATGAGTACATTCGGCCTTGAACGGCGTATTCTGATCCTTGTCATGCTCCCGATCCTCGGAGGCTTGATCCCCGGCATTTTCATCGTGGCCAAGGCAAACCGCGACCTGCAGGAGATGCGCCGGCTCAAGGAGCTGGAACAGGTGGTCTGGAAGCTCGGTGAGCTGGACTCGCGGATAGACCTGGAATCCAGCAACTGGTATTTCTTCAAGCCGACCTTCACCGCCACCGACGCGGAGAGGAAGTCCGAGCGAGTGAAGCAGGACAACTGGCGCATCGCGTCCGACTCGACGATCTCTGACTACAAGGCGCTCAGGGCCGGGCTCAACCTGTCCGCCCTCTCCGCACCCCTTCGGGCCTCGCTGGACGCGGTGGACCGGGACATCTCGACCCTGCCCGAGGTGCGCAATATCGTGGACACTCAGACGGGCGAGAAGTCCGGCGACGGGCTCATGGCCTCCTACCGCGGGTTCAGGAGGAACATCCAGGCGGTGCTCCCCCTCCTGGTCGACGAGACCTCGAGCGACGTGATCAGCCGCAAGCTGGCCGCGCTGCCGAAGCTGATGCTCGTGCGCAAGACCGCCATGGAGACCGGCGGCCTCATCTACTTCTACCACCAGCTCAGGGCCGCGAAGTCGGACCGGCACTTCACGCCCACCGAGGCGCTGTCCCTCGTCCAAGGCGCGGAGATGGCGGACATCTACTGGAGCGACGTCATCGCCTTCAGCCAGGGGGCGATGAGGGACCACCTGACGGCGGTCCACAATTCCCCGGAGTGGAAGACTGTCGTGCGCCTCATGGTGGGCCACGGCGAGGCCGCCCTCAACAACACGCCCCCGCCAGTCGATTCAGAAGACGGCTGGGCGCCCAGCTGGCTCTACCTCACGGACAGGATGAACGCCGAGATCAACTACATGAGGGCCGACTTCACGAAGACCTGCGCCGACATGACTGAGGCCGCGCGCGAGCGCCGCCTCTGGGCGAGCGTCAGCCTTGTCGCGGGAACGGCCCTCATACTCTGGCTGACCCTCCAGCTTGGCCACAGCATGACGCGCCCCATCTCCGCCACGACGCGCGAGCTCCTGAGGGCGGCCGACAGCTCGGCGAGCGAGGCCGCCTCGGTACGCCGCTCCGCGGCCATCGTGTCCGACGGCTCGTCCAACCAGGCGACGGCCATCGAGGAGACGAGCGCGACGCTTGAGGAGATCGCCGGGATCACCCGCAGCAACGCCGAGAACGCGAAGGCCGCCCAGCAGTCGGCCAACGCGATGCGCACGGCGGCCGAGCAGGGAGCCGAGCAGATGAAGCAGCTGACCGACGCGATGGAGGCCATCCGCAACTCGAGCGCCGACGTGACGCGCATCATCAAGACAATCGACGAGATCGCCTTCCAGACGAACATCCTGGCCCTCAACGCCGCGATCGAGGCGGCCCGCGCCGGCGAGGCCGGCGCCGGATTCGCGGTGGTGGCCGAGGAAGTGCGCACCCTGGCGCAGCGGAGCGCCCAGGCGGCCCAGGAGACCACGGCCAAGATCACCGCGTCCTCCCTGCGCACCAAGGCGGGCGCCGATGTCACCAAGCAGGTCGGCGACTCGCTGGACCTCATCCTTGGCAGGGCCTGCGACATGGACCGCCTGGTGAACGCGATCGCCCAGGCCTCAGTCGAGCAGACGACCGGGATCCAGCAGGTGACGCACGCCGTCCACCAGATTGACAAGTCGACCCAAGGCAACGCGGCGGCCGCCGAGAAGACGACGGGAGCGGCCCTCAAGCTCGAGGGGCGCGCCGAGTCCTTCCGCAGCGCCGTCCAGGACCTCGAATCGATCGTGACCGGTGTCAGGCGCGACGACGTGCGCAACAGCCGCAGGGACCCCGGCGCCGAGGAGCCTCCCGCGACCGCCGCCTCCGCAGTCCTTCGCAGGCGGATGACGCAGGACGAGGCCGTACCGTCGGCCACGCTCTCCTAGGGATTTTGGTTTGCATCGGCGGGGGGTCTGCGGCGCGATAGCCCCGATGGACAAGGCACCCCTCCTTCTCTGCGTCGCGGCGGCCGCAATCGGCCTTGGCACGTCCCGAATGAGAGCCCAGGAGATGGCGGCCGAGCCGGGCAATCCAGTGCTCGTCGCCGCGGACAACCCGTCCTTCGACTACGAGGGTCGGATCGACACGAGCGACCCAAAGGGACCCGTCCTCGTCTGGGAGGCCAGCACGGCCTCCATCGACTTCACGGGCGAGAGCGTGTGGGTCCTGTTCGGCCGCGCCACCGGAACCGTATTCTTCGATGTGAGCGTGGATGGCACGACGTCGATCCTTGAGCTGAAGGGAACCGACAAGGACGTCTGCGACCGCCTGACGGCCAAGGGACCCGGGATGCATCACCTCAGGATCTTCAAGAGGAGCGAGGGCGCCGCGGGATCCGCACGGTTTGGCGGTGTCCGGCTCGCCCGCGGCGCGCGCACGCAGAAGCCGGCGGCGGCCCGGCGCCTCAGGTTCGAGATCTACGGGGACTCGATCACGGCCGGTGCATGCGACGAGGATGGCCCGTCGGACCAGTGGGACACGAGGCGCACGCACAACTCCGCCTTCAGCTGGGCGGCCCTCACTTCGGCGGCGTACTCGGCCGACTACCGCAACATCTCGGTCAGCGGAATCGGGCTGGCGGCGGGCTATGATGACGTCCTAGAGGGCCAGATATGGGATAGGATCTACCCGACAGCGGATGCCCCGAAGGCGGACCTGACGCAGTGGGTGCCAGACGCGGTCTTTGTCCTCCTGGGCGACAACGACGACTCCTGGCCGAGGGACAAGAAGCATCCCTTCCCCGCCGACTTCATCGAGAAGTACTCGGACTTCATCCACAACCTGCGAGGGGCCTACCCGAAGGCGCAGATTGTCCTCCTTAACGGGGCCATGTGGGCCGGCGTCAACAGCGACTGGCTTGGGCCAAAGTGGAACGCCGCGGTCAAAGGTCTCGAGGCCACGGACCCCAACGTCCATCACTTCACCTTCGCCCACTGGACCATGAACCACCCGCGGGTCTCGGACCACAGGATCCTGGCCGACGAGCTGGACAAGTGGCTGGCCACCCAGCCCTTCATGGCGTCGCTGGCGCCAGGCCAGCCGTAGCCGGCCCTCAGAATTTCACGTAGAGCCAGTTCACCTGCATCTCCTGGAAGTCGACGATGAGCGGCGTGCCGGCCCGGGTCTTCGGCGCGTCCTCCCACGACTGGAGCGGGTCGGTGTGCTCGTCCCGCATGTAGGCGTTGCGCTCCTCCTTAAGGATCAGGTCGCCCTCCTTCTTGTCCCCGCCGACCGTGATGGCCAGCGCGGTGTCGACCAGGTCGCCGATGTTCGCGAGGCGCTCGTCCTCCAGGTACATCTCATAGGCCTGGGCTGAGTTTGAATGATTGAAGTTGCCGACCCTGAGGCCCGGATGGGTGCGGAAGGAGTAATCGACGAGGCCCTCGGTCGTGTAGACGTCGCGCAGCCGGAACTCCGGGATCCTGTCGGCACGGACCTCATACCTCGACATAATGTTCGAGTTGGCCTGCGCGAGCGCCTTCTGGGGCTCCTCGAAGCGGCTCAGGTCCTTGGAGCCGATCGGCTCGCCGGGATTGCCGGCCAGGCCCTCGAGGTTCGGCACCGCGGGGGGCGCCACGGGAAACTGCCCGGCGGCGATCATGGAGGGAGTCGGGACAGGCTGCTCGGAAAGGGCCGCCCGGGTGTCGCTTGAGATCGTCGCGTTCGACGAGGTGTCCTGGGCGGAGGCCGCCAGGGCGCCCAGAGTGAGGGCGAGAATCGTTGCTGATCGTGCCGACTTCATACCGCAACCGAACCGGGCTGGGGCCTCCGGTTCCTGAATATCTGTAACCGGACCGTTAAAAAGGCCCCTGGCCTCTCAAACCTTCAGGGAGGGCCCGTGGACCGACGGGAGCGCGGCAGGGATCAGGTCGTAGTGGCACGAGACCGCATGCGACGGCGTGCCCGGGGCCGAGGTCTCCCTGAGGTGCGGCACCTCCCGCTTGCAGAGTTCCGTCGCGTAGGCGCACCGCGGATGGAAGGGGCAGCCCGGCGGCGGGTTGATCGGCGAGGGAAGGTCGCCTGTGCCGGGAAAGCTCAGGCGGGTCGGGCTCGGGTCGGGCTCGGGGATCGCCGCGATCAGCGTCCGCGTGTACGGGTGCCTGGGCCTCGCGTAGAGGTCGTCCGCCTCGGTGATCTCTACGATGCGCCCGAGGTACATGACCGCGATCCGGTCCGACACGTGCTTCACGACCGCGAGGTTGTGGGAGATGAAGAGGTACGAGAGATTGAACTCGCGCTGCAGGTCGATCAGCAAGTTGAGCACCTGGCTCTGGATCGAGACGTCGAGGGCCGAGACGGGCTCGTCGCAGATGATGAGGCGCGGCTGCAGCGCGAGCGCCCTGGCGATCCCGATCCTCTGGCGCTGCCCACCCGAGAACTCGAAGGGATAGCGCTCGACGGCCTGGCGGGGCAGGCCCACGCGCTCGACGAGCTTGGCCACGGAGGCTCGCCTCTCCTCGGCGTTGCCGATCCCGTGGATGATGAAGGGCTCCTCGAGGATCTGGCCCACGGTGTGCCGGGCGTTCAGCGACTCCGCCGGGTCCTGGAAGATCATCTGCAGGTGCCGTCGGATCGGCTTGAGCTCCCCGCGGCCGAGCCTCGCCAGGTCAGCCCCCTCGAAGCGGATCAGCCCCTCGGTCGGGGTGAGGAGGCGCACGATGGACTTGCCAAGGGTCGACTTGCCGCATCCCGACTCCCCGACGAGGCCGAGCGTCTCCCCGGGCATCAGCTTGAAGCTCACCCCGTCGACGGCTTTGCAGGTTGCGACCGAGCGCAGCAGGACGCCTCCCTTGACGGGGAAGTGCGTCTTCAGGCCCTCGACCTCGAGGATGGGGGTCGGCTCACTCATGCCTTCGGCTTCGCATAGGGTTCAAAGGGCGGCAGCTCATTCCATCGGACGCAGCTGACTGCGTGCGTCTGCGTCATGGTCTCGAGCGGCGGGCGGGCGACGCCGCAGCGCGCCTCAGCGTACGGGCAGCGGTTCTGGTAGCGGCAGCCCGGCGGCATCTCGTTGAGCATCGGGACAGCGCCCTCGATCGTGGGCAGCCGGCTCTTGCGAAGCGTCGTGAGCCTCGGAACGGAGGCCAAGAGCCCGCGCGTGTAGGGATGCGTCGGCTTGCGGAAGATGTCCTCGACCGTCCCCTGCTCCGCCACCTGGCCCGCGTACATGACGACGACGTCGTCGCACACCTGTGCGATGACACCGAGGTCGTGCGTGATCAGGACGATCGCCATGCCGAGCTCCCTCTGCAGCGAAAGCATGAGATCCAGGATCTGGGCCTGGATCGTCACGTCGAGCGCCGTGGTCGGCTCGTCGGCGATCAGCAGCGACGGGTTGCACGAGAGCGCCATCGCGATCACGACCCTCTGGCGCATGCCGCCCGAGAGCTGGTGCGGATACTCGCTGACGCGCACTTCGGGCGACGGGATGCCGACCTTGCCGAGCAGCGTCACGGCCTCGGACAGGGCCTGTCTCTTCGATACCTGCTTGTGGAGGAGAATGACCTCGGAGAGCTGCTTTCCGATCGTCTGCACGGGGTTGAGCGCGCTCAGCGGCTCCTGGAAGACCATGCCGATCCTCCCGCCCCTGATCTGGTGGAGCTCGGGCTCGGTGGCCCTCACCAGGTCCCCGCCCTCGAAGAAGATGGAGCCGTCCAGGATCCGGCCGTGCGGCTGCGGCAGCAGGCGCATGATCGAAAAGGCGGTGACGCTCTTGCCGCAGCCCGATTCCCCGACGATGCCGAGCGTGCGGCCCTTGCGGACGTCGAAGCTCACCCCGTCCACGGCGCGCAGGACCTTCCCGCCGGATTCAAATCCGACGACGAGGTTCGAGACGCTGAGTAGGGGTGTGTCGCTCACTGCTGCTTGTACTTGTCGTAGACGATCGTCTGGGGAGGCAGCGTCTTGCCGGCGTCGAAGAGCGCCTGGTCGGCCTTCTTCTCGTCCTCGTCGATCCACATCACCCAGAACTGGTCGACGTCGCGCGTCTGCATCGGTGAGAAGTCCTTCGGCCACTTGACCCAGGGCCTGTAGGCCGAGCGGATGAACGGGATCTTCCAGCCATTCACCCAGACCGCGTCGTCGTAGAACATCTTCTCGGCCTTGGAGGAGAGCTCCTTCACCTGGTCCATGGTCTCGGTCTTGTCGTAGGCCTTGATCACCTGGTCCAGGTCGTAGTCGGCGAGTGAGTAGAGGTTGTTGGTGCTGGTCTTGAGCTTCCTGGCCGGGTTTGCCGAGTGGTCGGGAAGGTACGGCACGTCGTAGGCGTTGTCGCCGGAGTCCGTCTCCCAGTAGCGCGGGTACATGTCGACGGGGCGGTTGAAGCAGCCGAGGTCGATGTCGTGCCGCTTCTCCTCCTCCTTCTGGAAGCCGGTCGTCTCGTCCAGCATCTCGATGTTGAACTCAAGTCCGGCCTTCAGGGCCTCCTGCTTGAGGATCACAAGCACGTCCTGGTAGCGCTTGTAAACGGTCGTGATCGTAAAGGTGAGGCGGTCGCCCTTGGCGTTGGCTAGGATGCCGTCGGAGCCCTGCTGGCTGAACCCGGCCTTCGTGAAGTACTCGCGCGCTTTGGCGGGATCGAAGGGCCTCGGGCGCACGTCGGGATTGATGTCCCAGCCGTAGCCGTCGTTGTCGGTGCTCTGGAGCGTCGCGTCACCCCTGAAATACTGCTGGCAGACAAGGGCGAAGTTGGTCGCGTACTGGATGCCCAGGCGGACGTTGAGATTGTCGAGCGGAGGCTTGGCCGTGTTGATCCAGAGTCCCCAGTCCGGAGGCGGTATCTGGTTGTAGAAGGTCGACCTGACGGTGAAGCCGGAGGCGACCGTTGGCTGCGTGTCCGTGAACTTCGTGTACCAGTTCTGGGTCTGGATGCTCGGATAGAGGTCGGTGTCCCCGTGGAAGAAGGCCTCGATGGCCTTGTCCGGGTCGCGAATCACGGAGAGGCGGATCCTGTCCGGGTTGTAGCGCCCGATGGCCCACGGCTTTTTCTCCGCCCACCAGTCCTTAACGTGCGAGAGGGTGATCGATGTGGTGCGCTTGATATCCTCCTCCTTGATCGTGTAGGCGCCGGTCGTCGGCATGATGCGCCAGTTGTACGTCGCGACCCAGTCCGGGCCGAAGTCCTTGAAGAAGTGCTTCGGGAAAGGCGGCATCGCGGCGTCCGGGTCGCCAATCCTGGCGACGATGTCGGGCCTGACTTCGGCGAGCGTCGCAGAGAAGGTGTGCGCGTCGTAGACCGTCACCGACGAGAACGTCTTGTGGAAGTAGTCGTTCAGCCAGGGGTCGTTCAGGAGCGGCGTGCGGAAGAGATAAAAGCTGAAGACGATATCGTCGGTCGTGAAGGGGACGCCGTCCGACCACTTGGCGTCGGGATCGAGCTTGAAGAAGACGGTCTTGTTCGGCCGGTCGATCGCCCATGAGGTTGCAAGCTCGGCCTCGAGCTTGCCCGGGGCGGCCGGGTTGAAGCGGACGAGCGCCTCCAGAACATAGTCCGACAGGAACTCGCGGAAGCTGGCGTTCGAATTCGGGCCGATCGAGCGCAGCGTTCCGGGGAAGTCGCCAATCGCGAGCGTCAGGGTGCCACCCTTCTTGGCGGCCGGGTCGGCCCAGCTGGCCTGGCCCGAGCTGTCCTCCCAAGTGAGGCCCTTCGTGTCCGCGGGGATGTCGGCTGCGGTCTTGAACTTGTAGAAGTTGGGCTCCTCCTTGAACGTGCGCTGCATGTCGGCATCCAGGCCGGGAAAGGCATCCTTCGCCTTCGCGGCGGCATCGGCCGGCGCGGAGGCAGTCGCGGTGTCGACGGAGGACTTGCCGCATCCGCCCAGGAGAAGGGCCGTGCCCGCAAGGGAGGCCAGTATCAGGATTCGTGTGTCTTTCATGCTGCTTCGGGACTGGGGTTTTATCTGTAGATGGTGAACTTCTTAGGGTCGAAGGCCTCGCGAATGGCCTCCCCGACGAAGGTGATAAGGATGAGGACGAGGCTCAGCGCCGAGAACGCCGAGGCCACGATCCACGGCGCGTCTAGGTTGCTGGTTCCCTGGCGCAGGAGCTCGCCCCAGCTGGGCATCGGGGGCGGCAGGCCGAAGCCGAGGTAGTCGAGCGCCGTCAGGCTGCCGATCGCGGCCGAGCACGTGAACGGCAGGAAGGTGACGAGGATCGAGAGGATGTTCGGCAGGATGTGGTGGAAGAGGACGCGGGCCGGACCCGCGCCCAGGACCTGGGCGGCGGCGACGTAGTCGCGCGACTTCTCGCGGTAGGTGGCGCTTCGCATGTAGTAGGTCATCCCCGTCCAGGCGAACATGACGACCACGAAGAGAAGGAGTCCCAGGCCGAAGGACGTGCCCTGTGGCAGCGCGGCCCTAAATATGATAACGACCAGCAGGAACGGGATCAGCGACCATATCTCGATGAAGCGCTGCATCCCGAGGTCGAACCAGCCGCCGAAGTAGCCCATCGCGCAGCCGATCGCCACGCCGATCAGGTAGACGAGAACGACGAAGCCGAACGAGAAGATGAGCGAGTTGCGAAGGCCGTAGAGGAGACGGGCGAGGATGTCGCGGTTGATCTGGTCCGTGCCGAGGTAGTGCCGGCTCGACGCGTCGGGAGGGCGTGGGTTGAAGGCCACGCCGGGATAGCAGTTCTCGTTCGGGCCGTACGGGACCGGCGGCATGAGGAGCCAGTTTCCCTTCCCCTCCTTCGCGAAGGCGACCTTGAGCGCGCGGTAGTCCGTCTCGTACGCGTAGCTCAGTCCAAAGTCCGTGCCGGGATGGATCGATCCGTACACCGGCAGGTAGAGTTGCCCGTCGTACTTCACGAGGAGCGCCCGGTTGCCCACGAAGAACTCCGCCAGGAGCGCGACGCACGAGAGGACGACCAGGATAAGGAACGATCCGTAGCCGCGCTTCAGGGAGCGGAATCGGCGCAGCTGCGAGCGTGCCTGGGGGGAGAGCTTCATCTACTTGAAGCGGATCCTGGGATCCACCATGGCGACGACGGCGTCCGTCAGGAGGTTGCAGACGAGAAGGAGGAGCGCATCCACCATGAGGACGCCCATGACGACCATCGGGTCGCGGTCGATCACGGCATGGTAGAACAACAGCCCCATACCGTTAAGGTCGAAGATGGTCTCGATCAGGATGGAGCCCGTGACAATCACGGCCACCTGCTGGCCAAAGTCGGTGACGAGCGGGATGAGCGAATTGCGGAAGGCGTGCCCGAAGACCGCCCGCTTGAATGAGGCGCCCTTGGCGACGGCTGTCCGCACGTAGTCGGCCGCCAGGTTGTCGAGGAGCTGGTTCTTCGTGAGGAGCGACACGAAGGCGAATCCGCCCAGGGTGTAGCAGGTGAGCGGAAGGACGGCGTGGCGGATGAAGTCCAGGGCCTTCTGCTTCATCGTGAAGTCGGACCAGTCCTCGCTCGTGAAGCCTCCCATGGGGAACCAGCCGAGGTGCGCGGAGAGATAGACGACGAGGAGCGCGCCCACCGCATAGCCGGGAACAGCGTAGCCGACGAAGATCAGGATC